>NZ_JBHDLJ010000007.1:0-200803 GCF_041877255.1 Arthrobacter halodurans | reverse complement strand
GTCCGGGTTCGCGTCCATGGGTTAACGCTAGAAGCCGGTACCGACAGTTTGGGACACCCCGCGGCACGGGAACCCTGGCGGGAACAAGAACCGGGCGGCGGCGCGGGCACGGCCGCGGGAACAAAAAAAGGCAAAGGAGCGCCAAGACGCGCGGGCCCCCGTCGATATCTCATCCGCGGGCCCGTAAAACGCGTTCGACGCGGCGCGCGCGGGGGAGGCGGCTACAGCTCCGGGACGCAGGCCCCCGCACCGAGGCGTGCGAGGCCGGCCAGGTCGCCGTCGCCGAAGCGCGTCACGTTGTTGGCGTCGGCGTGCATCAGCTGGGTCGGGTCGTCGACGTGGTCCAGCCCGACGACGTGCCCTAGCTCGTGCATGATGATCGCCCGCACGTGCTCGCGCCCGAGGGGGTGGTCCATCAGGTCCGCGAGGTCCGGCGCGTCGAGCTCGACCTGCCCCGCCACGAAGACCCACGGGCTGCCCGCCGTCGAGGTGTAGCTGCTGCCGCCCATGCCGGCGATGTCCCCCGCGAGCTCGGGGTTGTGCTCCGGCGTCGACCACGCGATGAGGACCGGTGCCCACTTCTTGCCGTACCTGTCGGGCTGATATAATTCGCGGTCGTCGGACGGGGCCTCGTCGGTTGCGCCGTCGTCCACGAACCGCAGGCCGGTGGCCGCCGCGACCTCGGCGACGGCCTCGCGAACCAGCGCGTCGGAACCGGGCGGCGCGTGGTCCGGCCGGACCACGTAGTGGACGGGGCGGCAGGGGTCGTACGCGAGGAACTCCTGGCCGTCGTCCGGCGCGGGGAAGAGCCGGTACGACGTCGAATCGCCGGCGGCGGGAGGGCTGCCGAGTGGCCGCTCGGCGGCGTCGACGCCGCGCGGGGGCACGTCTGCGCCGGGCAGGTACGGTTCGACCGCGGGCACGAGGTAGCGTTCGATCAGCTGGGGCCCGAAGACGAGGAACGCCACGAAGGCGATCGCCAACGCGGTCCGCGGCGCGCCACGGCGTCGTCCGGTGCGCATCCGGCGCTTGCGGGCCCTCCGCGCGGCGCGGATGTCCCGCGCGCCCACCGGGTCGTAGCCTTCCCCTCCACCGTGCGGCATGTCCCCCCAAGAAGCCGTGGATCGCCGTCGAGCCGGACGGACGGAGTCAGCATAGCGGCCAGATCGCGGCGCATGGGCCCGACGCGGCGCGGCAACAACCGTTGAGCGTGGCGTGGGCTGCTGTTAGCGTCGTGTCCGCGGCACGAGACCCGCGGGCGAACTCAATACAGTGCGGTCAACACAGTGCGGTCAACCCCGCGATCGTCGGCGGATCGCGAACCCGGTGGCCGGATGACCCGATCCGCACCGGACCCGCTGCCGAACCGACGAAGGAGTCCCATGGTCAATGAACCGATCGCACCCCTGAAAGGGGTGCGCGTCCTGGAACTCGGCAACTACATCGCGGCGCCCACGGCGGGACGACTGCTGGCGGACTTCGGGGCCGAGGTGATCAAGGTCGAGCGGCCGGGCACCGGCGACGAGCTGCGCAACTGGCGCCTCCGCAAGGGGACGACGTCGATGCTCTACCGGACGCTCAACCGCAACAAGAAGTCCGTGGTGCTGGACCTGCGGGGCGAGGCCGGGCGCGCGGCGGTCCTCGAACTCGTCGGGCACTGCGACATCCTGCTGGAGAACTTCCGTCCGGGCACCTTGGAGAAGTGGGGACTCGGCCCCGAGGTCCTCAACGAGGCCAACCCCGAGCTGGTCATCACGCGCATCTCCGCGTTCGGACAGACGGGGCCCCTGTCCCAGCGTCCCGGTTTCGCCGCCGTCGCGGAGGCCTACAGCGGCTTCCGCAACCTCGTCGGGGATCCCGACCGCGCGCCGGTCCGGGTCGGTGTCTCCATCGGGGACTCGATCGCCGGGCTCTACGCGGCGTTCGGTTCCGTCATGGGCCTCTTCCAGAGGGACGCGCGCCGCCAGGCGGGGTCGGGGGCGGTCGGGCTCACCGGGCGGGTCATCGACGTCGCCCTGCACGAGGCGATGTTTTCCATGATGGAGTCGCTGATCCCCGACTACGAGGCCTACGGCGATCGGCGCGAGCGCGTCGGCGGACGCATGGAGGGCATCGCGCCGTCCAACGCGTACGTCTGCGCGGACGGGACCAGCATCGTCGTCGCCGGGAACGGGGACTCGATCTACCACCGCTACATGGAGACCATCGGGCGCCCGGACCTCGGCGCGGACCCCGGCCTGCAGACCAACGCCGAGCGCTGGGGCCGGCGCGAGGAACTGGACGCGGCGATCGGGGAGTGGTCCCGCACGCTGACCGCCGCGGACGCTCTCGCGGCCCTCGACGCCGCCGGCGTGCCGGCCGGGCCCATTTACACCGCCGCGGACATCGTGGCCGACGAGCAGTACGCGGCGCGGAACATGATCCAGAAGTTCGACGTCTCCACCGGCGAGGAAATGCTCACCGGGGTCGGGTTCCCGGGCATCGTCCCGGTGCTCGACGGGCGTTCCCTGCCCATCCGAAACCTGGGGCCGGACCTGGGGGAACACACCGCGGAGGTCCTCGGCGGGCTCCTGGGCATGGATGCGGGGCAGATCGACGCGGCGATGCGCCACGAGGAGGGCACGCCGGCCTAGGCGCCACCTTCGAAACCGTGCCTGGCCGAGCGGCGCCCGGTAACCCGCGGTCAGCGCAGCGCGGCCGCGACGCGGCCGGCGCCGTCGATCAGGCCCGGAAGCTGCTCGGCCAGGAGCACCGCGCCCAGGACGGTCATCACGAGGCCGCTGGCCAGTGTCACGCCCCGGGCGGCGCCGGGCCGGGAGCGAAGGAGGCGGCGCGCGCCGTGGGCGACCAGGCTGTACACGGCTACCGACACCGCGAAGTGCGACAGCCCCAGGATCCCCGTCTGCACGGGGACCGGCAGCGCCTGGTCCGCGCCGACGAACTGGGGAATGAGCGCCAGGTACAGCAGGAGCGCCTTGGGGTTGGTCGCGCTCGTGCCGAGCCCCGCGAGGAAGCTGCGGCGGTCCGCCGCGGCGTCGCGGGGCACGGCGGCGGGCGACGCTGCGGGCACGACGGCGGATCCGGCGTCGTGCGGCGCGAAGCCCGCGCCGCGCCACGAGCGCGCCGTCGTGATGCCGAGCCAGAGCAGGTACGCGGCCCCGAGCACCGTCAGGCCGGCCAGCAGCTCCGGGCGTGCGGCGATGAGCGCGGCGAGGCCGGCGACGATCAACGCGGTGTGCACCAGATACCCCGCGCAGAGGCCCGCGACCGCGGGCGCCACCCGGCGGCGGCCCAGGCCGGCGGAGATCGAGTACGCCCAGTCGGCCCCGGGAGTGAGGGCCAGGGCCACGGAGACGACGGCGAATCCAAGGATCGACTGGGGGTCCACGGGGCGGCTCCTGGAGTGGGTGGGATGGTGCCTCTCCAGCGTAGGAAAAAGAACGCGAAATGTGCTGTCCAAGAGGTGCGCCGCAAGCGGGTTCGGCGATACGGTTTGTGCGTGATCGACGCCATCGACAGAAGTATTTTGCGCAGGCTCCAACAAGACGGGCGAATGACCGCCACCGCCCTCGCGGCGGAGGTGGGCCTGACGGTCGCCCCGTGCCACCGGCGGCTCAGGGAGCTCGAGTCCTCCGGGGTCGTCCAGGGCTACCGCGCGGTGGTGGATCCGGCGAGCGTGGGGCTGGGCTTCCAGGCGCTGGTGTTCGTCACCCTGCGCGACCGGCAGAACATGCTGGCGTTCGAGGAGGCGGTCGTCGCCACGGACCGGGTGGTCGAGGCCTCGCGGCTGTTCGGCGAGCCCGACTTCCTGCTCAAGGTCATCGCCGAGGACCTTCCCGCGTACCAGCGCTTCTACGACGAGGTGCTGGTGGCGCTCCCGGGCGTGGAGAAGCTGACCAGCACCATCGTCATGAAGAACCTGAAGGGCGCCGGCGTGCTGCCTCTTTAGCGGGACCGGCCGGCCGAGCCCAGCTGTTCGGCGGCCTCGACGACGCGCAGGGCCATGGCACGCTCGGCCGGCTTGCCCCAGCTGCGCGGGTCGTAGTGCTTCTTGTTGCCGACCTCGCCGTCGATCTTCAACACGGAGTCGTAGTGCGACATCATGTGGCCGGCGATGGAGCGGGTGAACGCGTACTGGGTATCCGTGTCGATGTTCATCTTGACCGTGCCGTGGGCGACGGCGGCGGCGATCTCGTCCCGGCTGGATCCGGATCCGCCGTGGAAGACTAGGTTGAAGGGTTTTTCCGTCCCCGTTTCCGCGCCGATGGCCGCCTGGATCTCCCCGAGGATCTCGGGGCGCAGATGCACGCCGCCCGGCTTGTAGACACCGTGGACGTTGCCGAACGTCAGCGCCGTGAGGTACTCGCCGTCCTCGCCGGTGCCCAGCCGGCGGACGGTCGCACGCGCGTCCGCCACCGTCGAATAGAGCTTCTCGTCGATGGCTCCCACGATGCCGTCCTCCTCGCCCCCGACGACGCCGACCTCGATCTCCAGGAGCGTCTTGGCGGCCCGCGAGAGCTCGAGGAGCTCCTCGGCGATGTCCAGGTTGCGGTCGAGGGGGACCGCCGAACCGTCCCACATGTGGGACTGCACCAGCGGGTCGAGCCCGCGGGCCACCCGCCCGGCGGAGTGCGCGAGCAGGGGGCGCACCCAGTCGTCGAGATGCTCCTCGGGGCAGTGGTCGGTGTGCAGCGCCACCGTGACCGGGTACCGGGAGGCGACCTCGTGCGCGTAGGCGGCGAGGGCGAGCGTGCCGGCGACGCGATCCTGGACACGGTTGCCGGACAGGTACAGCGCCGTGCCCAGGGAAATCTGGATGATGCCGTCGCTCTCCGCCTCGGCGAATCCGTCCAAAGCCGCGTTCAGCGTCTGGGACGACGTCACGTTGATCGCCGGCAACGCGTAGCCGTGGTCCTTCGCGCTGCGGATGAGTCCCGAGTACTGCTCGGGGGAAGCGATGGGCATGTGGTGCTCCTTGGTGGAGGTGGTGGACTCGGTGGACGAAGCGGGGTCAGCCGACGCAGCCGCAGGACCCGCGATGCCTGAACGCGGGCGCGATGCTCTGCCGGGTGTACGGAGCATCCGTCCCCGCGATTCTCGCCAGGAGCGACTGCATGGCCAGGGACCCCATGGTCTCGATGTCCTGGGCCATGGTCGTCAGCCGGGGCTCGAACGAGTCGGCCCATTCGAAGTCGTCGAACCCCACGAGCGCCACGTCGCGGGGGACCTGGAGGCCGCGTTCCCGGAGCGCCTTCATCACGCCGATCGTCATGGCGTTGTTGAGGCTGACGACGGCGGTGGGAGGATCCGGCTCGTCGAGCAGCAGCCGCGCCGCCGCGTAGGCGCCGTCCACGGTCGACAGGCCGGAGGCCACGAGCGCGTCGCCCGGGTCGAGCCCGGCGTCGCCCAGGGCGCGCAGGAAGCCCTCGGTGCGCTCCCGGGTGGTGCTCAGCCCCTCGACGCCGGTGACGGCGGCGATGCGGCGGTGCCCGAGCTCGAGCAGGTGCCGGGTGAGGGCGCGGACGGGCTCGTGGTTCTCGGGAGCGAACTGGTCGCACGGGAAGTCGACGAACCGGTCGATGAGCACCAGCGGCGTCTTGGACTCCCGGATGACGGACAGGATGCGGCTGTCCGCGCCGTCGCCGACCGCGGGGGCCAGCAGCAGCCCGTCGATGCGGCGGTCGAGCAGGGAACCCACGGCGCGCAGTTCACTCTGCGGGTCGTCGTGCGTGTCGGCCAGCACGATCGTGTAGCCGGCGGCCGTGGCCTCCTTCTCGATGGCGTTCACCAGGCTGCCGAAATAGGGGTTGCTGAGCACGGAGATGGCCAGACCCAGGGTGTGCGTGCGCTGCGTGGCCAGCGAGCGCGCGAGCCCGTTGCGCCGGTAGCCCGTCTGCTCGATCGCGTTCTCGACGCGGCGCCTCGCGTCGTCGCTGACGGCCCTCGTCCCGTTGAGAACGTGCGAGACCGTCGATCCGGACACGCGCGCGAGGCGTGCGACGTCGTTCATCGTCGTCACGGGGCCGTCCCAGGCAGGATCATGTCCCCACTATAGGCGGGTGTGACCAATTTCACGCAAGCGCTTGCGCAAGCGCTTGCGTACCCCTACTGTGGCGACCACGGGGCGGGGTGACGCACACCACAGGCCTCTCATGCAACGCACTGACAAGGGAGTCATCATGAAGGTTTTCACCAAGGCCATCGGCGCCGCCTCCGTCGGCCTGCTCGCGCTCACGTTGGGTGCCTGCGGCTCGGGTTCGAACGACGACGCGGGCGCCTCGGGTTCCTCCGGCGAAGCGGCGGGCGACGTCAAGATCGGCCTCGTCACCAAGACCGACACCAACCCGTTCTTCGTCAAGCTCCGCGAGTCCGCGCAGGAGGCCGCCGAGGCGGAGGGCGCCGAGGTGGTCGCGCTGGCGGGGAAGTTCGACGGCGACAACGAGGGCCAGGTCGCCGCGATCGAGAACCTCGTCGCCCAGGGCGTCAAGGGCATCCTCATCACGCCGAACTCCTCGACCGGAATCCTCGCCGCCATCGAGAAGGCGCGCGAAGCCGGCGTCGTCGTCATCGCGCTCGACACCGCCACCGAGCCCGAAGACGCCGTCGACGCGACGTTCGCCACCGACAACAAGAAGGCCGGGGTCCTGCAGGGAAGCTACGTGAAGGCGGCACTGGGGGACAAGGAACCCAGCGTCATCCTGCTCGACGGAACGCCCGGCGGCACCGTGGACACCTTCCGCCACGACGGATTCCTGGAGGGCATGGGCCTCGAGGAGGGCGCGCCGGAGATCAAGGGCCAGGAAAACACCAACGGCGACCAGACCAAGGCCCAGACGGCCATGGAGAACCTCCTCCAGCGCGTCCCGGACGCGAACGCGCTCTACACGATCAACGAGCCCGCCGCCGCGGGCGCGTACCAGGCCATCAAGTCGGCCGGCAAGGAGGACCAGATCGTCATCGGGTCGATCGATGGCAGCTGCACGGGTGTGGAGAACGTCGAGAAGGGTGTCATCGGGGCCACCGTCATGCAGTTCCCGGGCACGATGGCCGCGGAGGGTGTCAAGGCCGTCGTCGAATACGCGGCGTCCGGCACCAAGCCCTCCGGCTTCACCGACACGGGCACGGTGATTATCACCAACACGCCGATCGAGGGCGTCGATTCCGAGGACACCACGTGGGGCATGGACAACTGCTGGGGCTGAGACCGCCGACAGACCCTCCACCCCTCCACCACGGGAGAACCACATGACCTCGCGATCCACCGAAACCGTGCCGCCGACAGCGCTCAAGGGAGCCCGGCTGCGCGAATTCATCCGACAACCGCTTCTGGGGCCGCTCACGGCGCTACTCATCGCCGTCGTGGTCTTCAGCGTGGCCACGGACAACTTCCTCTCCACCGGGAACCTCTCGCTCCTGCTCCAGCAGTCGGTGGTCATCGGCATCCTGGCGGTGGGCCAGACGCTCATCATCCTCACCGGCGGCATCGACCTGTCCATCGGAGCGGTCGCGATCCTGGGAACGCTGGTCATGGCCAAGGTCGGACTGGCCTACGGCCCGGTGGTGGGCCTGCTCGCGACCGTGGTCGTCTGCGTCGCGGCCGGGTCCATCAACGGCGTGCTGGTTGCCGTGCTCAACCTGCCGCCGTTCATCGTCACGCTGGGCACCTTCACCGTCTTCTTCGCGGCCACCCAGCTCTACGCCGGTTCACAGACGTACGCCGCCATCGACGGAGTCCAGACCGCGCTGGGCGAATCGCTGGACCTCGGGGTCTTCATGACCACCTACGGCGTGCTCGCGATGCTGGCGGTGTACGTGGTGGTCTGGTACATGCTCACGCAGACGGCCACCGGGCAGCACATCTATGCCGTGGGCGGGAACCCGCAGGCGGCCGCGCTGGTCGGCATCAAGACGCGCAAGACCCTGTTCCTCGTGTACGCGCTCGCCGGGCTCATCGCGGCGGTCGCGGCCTGGGCCGCCATGGGGCGGATACCCGTCGCGGATCCCAACGCCTTCCAGCAGGCGAACCTGGAAACCATCACCGCGGTCGTCATCGGCGGGACCAGCCTCTTCGGCGGGCGCGGCAGCGTGTTCGGGACGCTGATCGGCATGCTGATCGTCAGTGTCCTGCGCAGCGGCCTGACCGCGGCCGGCGTGGACGCCCTGTACCAGAACATCGCCACCGGCATCCTGGTCATCGCGGCCGTGACGCTGGACCAGGTCGCCCGACGGAGGGCGGCATGAGCGCGCCGGAAACGAACCCGGAAACCGTGCTGAGCGCGCGCGGCCTCGTCAAGCGCTACGGAAGCGTCACCGCCATCAACGGTGCGGACTTCGATCTGCGCGCGGGCGAGGTGCTCGCCGTGATCGGCGACAACGGGGCTGGCAAGTCCAGCCTTATCAAGGCGCTGACCGGCGCCCTGACGCCCGACGAGGGATCCATCAGCCTCGACGGACGGCAGGTGAGCTTCCGGAACACCCTCGACGCGCGGGCCGCCGGGATCGAAACGGTCTATCAGGACCTCGCCGTCATCCCGGCGTTGGACATCGCCACCAACGTCTATCTGGGACGCGAGCTCCGCAAGCCCGGCATCCTGGGGTCGGTCTTCCGCCAGCTGGACAAGAAGCGGATGCGCCACGAGGCGGCCGGGCACCTCGCGGACCTCAAGATCGGCATCAAGTCCGTGACCCAGAACGTCGAGACCCTCTCCGGTGGGCAACGGCAAGGCGTCGCCGTCGTGCGGACCGCGGCCTTTGGCAAGCGCGTCATCGTCATGGACGAACCCACGGCTGCGCTGGGGGTGCGCGAAACCGGCATGGTGATCGAACTCATCCGCAAGATCCGCGACCGCGGCATCCCCGTGGTGCTCATCAGTCATGACATGCCCAACGTCTTCGCGGTGGCCGACAGGATCCACGTCCACCGCCTCGGCCGGCGGGCCGCCGTCGTGGACCCGAAGCACCGGGACATGGCCGAGGTCGTGGCACTGATGACCGGTGCGCTCGAGCCGACGGACGAGGAAAAGAACGGTGGGGCCTAGCCAGGGCGGCCGGACCGGCCGCGGCGCGGAGCCGGGGTGGGCGTGGTTCGTCGGACTGGCCACCCTCGATGTCCTGCAGCGCGTGGACCACTGGCCGGGGCCCAACGAGAAGCTCACGTCCACGTGGCACGAGATCTCGCCGGGCGGGCCCGCCACGAATGCGGCGATGGCGCACGCCGCCCTCGGCGGGACGGCCCTGCTCAGCACGGCGCTCGGCAGCCACGCCGTGGGGCAGACGATCCGCGGCAGGGTCGAGGCCGCGGGGGTGCGGGTCGATGACCGGGGGGCCGACGACACCGTCCCCGCGGTCTCCAGCATCATCCTCAGCGGGACGGCGGGGGACCGGGCGATCGTCTCGGCCGACGGCACGGGCCTGTCCGTCGGGGAGCCCGATCGGGCTCCGACGCTGGACGGGTGCGGCGCCGTCCTGCTGGATGGCCACCATCCCCGGCTCGCCCTGTGGGCGGCGCGCGCGGCTCGTGCGGCCGGGGTGCGCGTGGTGGTCGACGCGGGGCGCTGGAAACCCGCCCTGGGGGAGTTGCTGGGACTGGCCGACGACGTCGTCTGTTCGGCCGACTTCACGATGCCCGGCGCGGCGGATGCCGCGGCCGTGCTGGAGGCGCTGCTCGCCAGGGGTGTTCGACGGGCCGCGATCACGCGTGGCCGGGACTCCGTGCTGTGGGCCAGCGTCGACGGTGGCGACGCGGGATCCCCGGCGTCCGGCCGGATCCCGGTTCCGTCCGTCGAGGCCCTCGACACCCTGGCGGCGGGGGACGTTTTCCACGGCGCCTATGTCCACGCGGTGGTGCAGGCCGGAATCGGCTTCCCCGAGGCGCTGGCCTACGCGGCCGCGGTCACCGCCGACAAGGTGCAGGTCACCGGACAGGTGGCATGGCTCGACGCCTTGCGCGCCCGACGGAACTCCCCGGTGGGTACGCCGTGAACCGCCCGGCCGCGCGGACCGCGGACGACAACGAGACGCGGACCGCGAACGACAACGAGACCTGGGAGCGAAATCGCGTGATCCCCGAGAACGTGGAACTGGAAGAGTTGGTGGCGCACGCGCGGGGCCTGGCCGTCCCGGGGCAGCGGCACATCCTGGGCATCGTGGGCGCCCCCGGATCCGGGAAGTCGACCCTGGCGGCCGCCATCGTCGCAGCCCTCGGTCCGGCGCTGTCCACGCTGGTCCCCATGGACGGCTTCCACCTAGCCAACGCGGTGCTCGTCGCGCAAGGCAAACGCGACCGCAAGGGTGCCATCGACACGTTCGACGCCATGGGATGCGCCCTGCTCCTCGAACGGTTGGCCGGCCAGACGGCCGCGGACCCGGTGGTCTACGCACCGGTCTTCCGGCGCGAGATCGAGGAGCCGATCGCCTGCGCCAACCCCGTCGCGTGGGACACCCCGCTGGTCGTCGTGGAGGGGAACTACCTGCTGCACGACGACCCGGTCTGGGGGCGGGCCGCCGCGTGCCTGGACACCTCCTGGTACCTGCAGCCTGAGACGGGGATCCGCCACGGCCGGCTGATCCGGCGCCACGAGGAGTTCGGCAAGGCGCCCGCGGACGCCAAGGCATGGGCGCTGGGGACGGACGAGGTCAACGCCGAGCTCATCTCCCGCAGCGCGGTGCGCGCGGACCGCGTTCTCCGTCTCCTGACGCATCTGTAGCAGCACCGGCCGGGCACCGGCCGGTGCTCGGCGACCGGGTCAGAGCAGGGAGCGCAGTAACTCGCGGTCCGCGTCGTCGAGCATGCCGACGAAGCGGGTGAGGCAGCGTTGGCGGTCGTTGGTCTCGGCGAGCGAACGGACCATGTGGGCCGCGGAGAACTGACAGCCGGTCAGGGCGGCCTCGTAGGACCAGACCCGTCCCGTCAGCTCCCGCGTGAGCAGGCCCTTGTCGAAGAGATGCCCCAGGACGGTGGCGACCGTGGTGTAGGCGGGCACTGGATCGCCGCCCTCCCGCAGGGCCTCCAGCACGTCCCGCGCGGTGTGCGGGCGCCGGTCACGCCAGAGCGCGTCCAGGACGCGGCGCTCCAGCGTGCCGACCGGCGGCGCGGCCTCGGCGTTGAAGGGCAGGACGCCGGCGCGGGGGTCGTCGGTCATGGCGCGGTCCTTTCCAGCGAGCCGCGCGGACGTGCGGGCAGCAGGCACTCCACCTGCCCGGAGAGGCGGAAAACCAGCGCCAGGGCGGTGGCCGCGAGGGCGGCACCGGCCAGCAGGGGCTGCACCGGCGCGAAGTACGTGATGGCCCCGGAATAGCCCAGCGCCAGCAGCGCGATCTTGTTGCACACCGGGCAGCCGACGGCGAACCAGGCCAGAAGGCCGCCGGCGAGCCCCCAGCGGGACGGCTTGTGCGAGGGCTCGACGGCGGAAGAATCCCGGACGAGGTCCGGCGCGGCCCGGACGTAGCTGGCCAGAAGAAGCCCGGACAGCAGCGAGGTGGCGAGCCACACGGGGTAGCTCCAGGGAGTCGGCGCGATGTCCCGGGTGAAGACGTCGTTGGGGATGAGCACGGTCGCGAAGCCCAGAAGGAGCGCGATGCCCAGCGACGCGGCGGCGGCGGATCCCCATTGCCGGACCCCCCACCAGCGCAGGGCAGTGGCGGACAGGGGTATCCGGCGAGCGATGTCCTTTGTCCAGCGGGCGATCGACTGCATGGTTCCCTCCGGGCGTCGGTGGTCTGACCGAGGCCGCATCCTTCTACTATGCATGATAGTAGTGTTACTAACCAACATAGTAGATGCGGATGTCGCCACCGGCGGCCGCTCAGCGAAGGACGTGGAATGAATCAGGACGAATCGACCCCGGACAACGGCCGCGCGGCTCCCCGGACCGAGGCGGCGCCCACCCCCGTCGGCCCGGCTCCCGCCCGGCGGAAGATGCCGTGGTTCTGGATCCTCCCGATCCCCGTGGCCCTCGTCGTGGGGCTGCTGATCGGCGCCCAGTTGCCGGTGGGCGAGCGGTCGCCCGCGGAGACCCAGGCACCGGCGGCCGCGACCGCGGCACCGGGTGCCGCGGCGCCGCAACCGGACATCCCCGACGTGTCCCGGCTCGATCCGCAGGACGGCACCGCGATCGGATCCGTGGACGCCCCCGTCGTCATGGTCGCGTTCACGGACTTCCAGTGCCCGTTCTGCGCCAAGTGGACCGACGCCACGCTGCCGGACCTCGTGACCGAGTACGTCGACTCCGGCAGGCTGCGCATCGAATGGCGGGACCTGGACCTCTTCGGCGAGGCCTCGCTGACGGGCGCCCACGCGGCCCAGGCCGCGGCCCTGCAGGGAGGCTACGTGGACTTCCACCACCGCATGGCCGAAGGCGGAAAGATCTCCCCGAACGCCGACTTCGGGGACGAGAACCTCCGGGCCGTGGCCACGGAGCTGGGGATGGACGGGGAGAAGTTGATCGCCGACATGGACAGCCCGGCAGTGAAGGACGCGGTGCGGCGCAACATCGAGGAGGCCGAGTCGCTGGGCATCATGAGCACCCCGGTCTTCCTCATCAACACGACGCCGTTCGTCTGCGCCCAGCCGCTGGCCAACTTCGAGGCGGCGATCGACGCCGAGCTCTACAGGGCCGGGGCGGAGAGGCCGTAGTGGGGGCGGGAATCGCCTTCGCGTTCGTCGGGGGTATCCTCGGCCTGTTCAGCCCGTGCAACGCGATGCTGCTGCCCGCGTTCTTCGCACACGCGGCGACGTCGACCCGGCGCCTCGGCGCCCTCGGCGTGGCGTTCCTCGCCGGGACGCTCGCCACGCTGGTCCCGCTCGGCCTCGGCGTCGGCTGGTTGGGCGGCGTGTTGACGATCGACCGCGGGCTGCTGATCGTCGCCGCGGGGTGGGTCGTGGTGGCGCTGGGCCTGGTCCAGGTCCTCGGGGGAGGATTCGACGCCGCGCGCCTCCTGCCCCGGCGCGCGCGCCGGCCCCGCGACCCCGGCTCCCTCGGCGGGGCCGTGTTGCTCGGCACGGTGGCCGGCGTCGCGGGTTTCTGCACGGGACCGGTCCTGGGCGCGATCCTGACGCTGGTGCTGAGCAGCGGCAGCCCGCTCGCCGGCGGGTTGCTGCTCGCCGTCTACGCCGCGGGGACGGTTCTGCCCGTCATCGCCGCCGCCGGGGCGGTCCGTCGCTTCGGCGCCGTCCGCTGGCGGTGGCTGCGGGGCCGCGCGTTCCGGTTCGGTCCGTTGCGCCTGCACACCCACACACTCGCCGCCGGGGCGGTCACCTCGCTGGTCGGCGCCGCGATGCTGACCACCGGCGGCCTCATCAGCGCCCCGGAACTGCTGCCCCACGAGGTGCTCGACGCGGTTTCCGCGGCGTCGTCGGCGGTCGATGCCGCCGTCCCGGGCTGGGCCTGGACGGCGCTGGCCGGCACCGCGGCGCTGGGCTGGTGGCTCGCGGCGGCCCGCCGCCGCCTCGCCGCGCGGGATGCCGCATGAGGCGCATCCTGTTGCTCCACGTGGCCGGCCCGGGTGAACCGCCGTTCCCCGATCTCGCCGCCGCGGCCCGGGCGGCCCGCAACGCACTCGCCGAACTGGACGGGGCCGACGTCGAGATCGTGGTCCAGGGACCGTCCGTTGGGGCGCTCGTCGCCGGAGGGCCGGCCGGCGACGAACTGCGGACCCTGCTGGAGGACGGCGTCGCCGTCGCCGCGTGCGCGAACAGCCTGCGCTCGGCGGGACTCGCCGGTAAACCGCTCGTGAAGGGCGTGCGCGTGGTCCCCGCCGCCGTCGCGCGCCTGGCCGAGGCCCAGTTCGACGGCGCCGCGTACGTTCGCGTGTAGGCGCGTCGGCATCCGCGTCCGCGCCGGCGCCGCGCTTGCGCCCGCCGCCAATGCCGTGCTTGGCTGGCCGCTGGCGCACGGCCGGCAACGAAGGAGCTCCAACGCATGGGACAGCACCACCGGGTACTGGTGATCGGCGGCGGAAACGCCGGGATCTCGCTGGCCGCACGACTGACACGGAAGAACATCGGCGACGTCGCCGTCATCGAGCCGCGCGAGACACACTACTTCCAGCCGCTGTTCTCCCACATCGGTGCGGGCGCGGCGGAAATGGCCGAGGCGGTGCGCCCGCAGGCGGACGTCATGCCGCGCGGCGTCGAGTGGATCCGCGACGCGGTGACCGACATCCTGCCCGGCGAGAACGCCGTCGTGCTGGCCGGCGGCGGCCGCGTCACCTACGACCACCTGGTGGTGTGCCCGGGCCTGCAGCTGGACTGGGACGCGGTGCCCGGTCTCGCCGAGGCCATGGCCGGACCGCACGGCTCCTCGAACTACGACGCCGAGCTGGCCCCGAAGACCTGGGACCTGGTGCGCAACCTGCGCTCCGGGACGGCCGTGTTCACGCAACCGCCCGGCCCGGCGAAGTGCGCCGGCGCGGCGCAGAAGATCGCCTACATGGCCTGCGACTACTGGCGCGAGCAGGGCGTGCTGCAGGACATCGCCGTCGCGCTCGTGGTGCCCACCCCCACCGCCTTCGGGATGCCCGACGTCGACGCCGAGCTCGAGCGCAAGATGGCGGAATACGGGATGACGCTGCTGACCTCGACGACGCTCGCCGCCGTCGACGCCGACGACCGCACGGTGGTGCTCGCCGGTCCCGCGGGCGAGCGGGAGGTGCCCTACGACCTGCTGCACGTGGTGCCGCCGCAGTCCGCGCCCGACTGGCTGAAGAACACCGACCTGCCCGCCTCCGGGGACGAAGGCGGCTTCGTCGAGGTCGACCCCGAGACGCTGCGGCACCGCCGCTACCCCAACGTCTGGTCGCTCGGCGACGCGGCCGGGACGACGAACTCGAAGTCGGGCGGCGCGCTGCGCAAGCAGGTCAAGGTCCTCGCGAAGAACCTCGTCGGCGCGCTGCGGGGCCAGGCCCCGCAGGCGCGGTACGACGGCTACTCCGTTTGCCCGTTCACCCTCAGTCGCGGCACCGCCTTCTTCGCCGAGTTCGACGACGCGTACCGCCCCCGGCCGTCGTACCCCTGGCTGAAGATGGCCAAGGAGCGGCGCTGGCAGTGGGTCATGGACCGGCACGTGCTGCCCCAGGTCTACTGGCACCTCATCCTCAAGGGCCGCGCCTGAGCGGACCTAGGCCGGCGCGTGCGGGTAGTCCGCCGAGCGGTTCTGGAAGGCCAGGACCGCGGGGTTGACGACGGCGCCGCCGCGGATCTCGATGGCACGCCGGATGGTCTCGTTGGCGTCCCAGCTGTCCGGCCCCTCCAGCACGGGGCGCAGGAACGGCATGAGGGCCTCGCTGATTTCCCACGTGGCCGAGTTCCACAGGTACGACGGCGTGTGGTCCACCGCGTAGTAGTGGATGTGGTCGCCGACGTCGAACATCGGCTCCTTGAAACTCGTCATCTTCGCCCAGCTGAAGCCCATGCCCTCGTCGCAGGACACGTCGACGATCAGGCTGCCCGGCCGGAACAGGCCCAGGTCGGCCTCGTTCAGGTAGGTCAGCGGCGCGTTGGGGTCCTGCAGCGTGCAGTTGACGACGATGTCGTGCTCCGCCAGGTACGGAGCCAGCGGCAGGCGGCCGCGGTCCGTGATGACCGAACTGAGGTACGGGGCGTTCGCGTCGTGGTCGAACTGCGTGATCCGCACGGAGTGGATGGGCGAACCGACGGCGGCCACGCCGCGGCTGGTGAGCACCTCGACGTCGTGGATGCCGTGCGCGTTCAGCGCCGTCACCGCGCCGCGCGCCGTGGCCCCGAACCCGATGACGACGGCGCTGAGCCGGCGCCCGTAGTCGCCGGTGGAGCCGATGAGCTCCAGCGAGTGCAGCACCGAGCAGTACCCGGCCAGCTCGTTGTTCTTGTGGAACACGTGCAGGCCGAAGCCGCCGTCGGACGCCCAGTGGTTCATGGCCTCGAAGGCGATGAGCGTCAGGCGCTTGTCGATGGCCAGCTGGGTGAGGGCGCGGTCCTGCACGCAGTGCGGCCAGCCCCACAGCGTTTGGCCGTCGCGGAGTTCGGCGAGGTCCTCGGCCTGGGGCTTCGGCAACAGCACGACGTCCGCCGCGGCAATGAGCTCGCTGCGTGACGCGAGCCGCCCGACCAGCGGGGCGAGCTGGGCGTCGGAGACGCCGAACCGCTCGCCGTAGCCGTGCTCGAGGATCATGCGTTCGCGCAGGTCGGCGTCGATACGCTCCAGGTGCAGGGGATGGATGGGCAGCCGGCGTTCGTCGGCCTTCCGGGTGGTGGCGAGAACGCCGACGGTCTGCAGTGCCACGGGCGCCTAGCGCTTCTTGGTGGCGGACAGGGTTTCCGCGGCGGCGTTGCCGGCGGCCTTGGCCTTCTTGTCGACGCGCTTTTCCTTGATGGACTTGCCGACCTTCTTGGAGGCGGTCTGTCGGGGGGATTTATCGGCCATCGTGTGACTCCTCAGGCGGAAGCAATGCTGCTGCTTCCTGACAGGAGCGAGGTTGCTCCCTCCCTTGACCATACGGCACGGTGCCGCACGCGCGCGGTGTGCGGACGCGATGGTGGGAAACAGGCCCGAGTGGCCGTGGGGTTCGGCGTTTGCGCGCGGGAGTCCTCCTAGGATGGGGGCGACGGGGGCCGGCCGGCGCCCGTCCCCGAAATCCCTGGCCGACAAGGAGTCTTGATGACCGTGTCCCACACACGCCACCTCAGCGGTGTGCTCGTCCCCGCGGACGACCGTGCCCTCGATCCGGAGGCGGTGCGGGTGTTCCTGCGGCGCCACAGCGTCCTCGGGTCCGTGGTCCCGCGGGGCGGGGACGACGGGCTCGCGGGGGAGGCGGGCGGCGTGCCCGTCGGGCTGACCGTCGCCGCGGATTCCGAGCAGCGCGTGCTGCTCAACGCGCCGGACGGTCCGGCGCCGGGCCTGACCGTCGGCGAGCTGGCCGGGCTGCTGGTCCGGGAGTTCGGCGCCGCCGTGTGGCTCGGGGACGAGTACGCGTCGGGACTGCCGGAGCCGGAAGGGGACGGCGGCGAGGACGGTGGGGAAGGCGACGAAGGCGGGGAGGGCGCAAACCCAGGCGGCGAGGACGGCGAAGACTCGCAGGTCGCGATCCGGCGGCCGCGGGTCCTCATCACCTCGCTGCGCCCCGAGTACCTGGGCGCGGTGGCGAAGGAGGCGGGGTCGGCCATCCGCGCCGCGGAGGTCGACGGCCGGACGATCATCCAGCTGACGTCCGCGTCCGCGGGCCTGGAGTACTACCTGTGGTTCAAGAAGGAGCTTCCGGTCATCGGGCTCGGCGATGGGCCGGACGGGCGCAGCCTCGGCGTCCTGTGCCGTCGGGGGCTGCTGCCGGGCCACGTGCTGTCCCGGATGCCCGCGGAGAGCCCCAGCTTCGGGGTCGAGGAGGTGCATGCGGGATCCCGGGGCCTCGTCGAAGGGCTGGTGGATCCGCACCTGCGGGCCGATTCGGCGCTGCGCGGGCTGCTGGCCGAGCCGATGTTCCGGCACCTGGACTTCGGCACGATGCGCGAGGCCCTGCAGCGGCCGGACGACGAGCGCTACCTCGCCCGGCTGCTGGTGCTCCTGGGCCAGCCTGTGGTCGCGGCCGAGGTCTTCGAAAGCGGCGCCCCGCTCCCGGGCTCCGAGCTGGTCGAGCCCACGGGCGCGTGGAAGGGCCTGGTCCGGTCGCTGGACCGCTACGTGGACGACGCGCCGGGACGCGCCCGAAGCACCAACCCGTTCACGCGCTGGGCCGCCGCCGGGTACAGCCAGCCGCGGAAGGCGTTCTCCACGATCGTTCCCGAGGCGCTGGCCGGCGCGGCCGGCGTCGCATGGGCGCTCACCGCCGAGGACCGCCCGGGCTGGCTGACCGCCGTGGGCGTGGTCGGCGCGCTCCTGATCCTCGATGCCGTCCTCGACGCGGCGATCGCCCTGCGCACGCTCCGGCGACGCGGAGCCTGACCCGGCGCAGGGCGCAGGGCCGGACATGGCAGGGCGGCGCCGGACATGGCGAGGGCGGCCCCCCAACGGGAGGCCGCCCTCGACGGCGTCGGCCGGCGTCAGCCCTGGCCGTGCTGGATGCGGATGTCGCGGCTGGTGTGGTCGTAGATGAAGTTCACGCGGCCACCGGCGTGGTGCAGCTCGTGGTTGGCGCCGTCGCGCACCCCGTAGGCCCCGTAGTTCTCGACCCACGAGCGGTCCAGCGCCACCTTGTAGGTGTAGTGGCCGGCGGGCAGGTCGGCGGAGAGCTTCCAGCGCACCTCGGCCGGGTCGAAGCTCATCTGGGCCTGGTCGAGGGCAGGGTTCCAGTCCTCCGGCGCGCCGAGGATCGTGTTGAAGTCGCCGGCGAGCGCGACGGCGGACGGCTGTCCGGACGGCGGATTCGCCGCGGCGGCGCTTTCGAAGGCCGCTGCCTCCACGGGCTCGGCCGCGGGGGTTTCGCTGGCGGATCCGGAGGTGGAACCGACGGGGGCGGCCGCGGGCGCGACGCCAGCCGCGGCCGCGGGCTTGCGGGTGGAGGCCTTGCGGACAGCGGGCTTCTTGGCCGCCGCGGACTTCTTCGGGGCCTTGAGCACCGGCAGGAGGGTGCCCTCGGGGACCGGGGTTCCGGCGGCGAGCGCGGCGGTGAAGGAGGCGGCATCCGGGAAGGCGACCGTGGCGCGCTGCCCCTCGTCCGTCACGGTCCAGCCCGAGCGGCCCTTCGTCATCCAGCCGGCCTTGACCAGCTTGCCGGTGGCGACGCTGAGGTTCTTGTGTCCCCGCGGGATGCCGCCGCTGAGGAGCTCCTTCTCGTGCTCCGTCGGCGGGACGCGGACCAGCGCCTCGGCCAGGACCTTGCCGGCGTTGGACGCTTCGCCGGAGAGGGCGTTTTCGGTCAGGATGTCGAGGACGGATTTGAGGCGGACGTCGGTCTTCACGGTGGCCATGGCGCTCCTAGGGTGTGCGGGTTTTCCTTAAGTATGGATGCCGCGCGTGAACGGCGCATCAAGACGTGATCAACGCGGCGTTTCGTTGCGGCTTCTTCCGCGTGGCGCCGGTCCGCAGGGCGCCGGAAAGATTTCTTCGCGTGACCGCATCCGCGGGGGCCCGCCCGGCGGAAGTACAGGGTGTCAGACCATCCAGGCCCCACCGGGCTCCTTCCGGAAGGAAAAAACGATGCGCAAGACCCCCATCATCGCCGCGGCAGCGGGAATCGCACTCTTGGGAATGGGTGCCGTCCCGGCCCAGGCCGCGGAGACCGAGGAGGGCGCCATGCTCTCCGTCCTCCACGGCGTCCCCGGGCTCACCGTGGACGTCTACGTCAACGGCGACCTCACCCTGGACGACTTCGAGCCCGGGGACATGGCCGGCCCGCTGGACCTGCCCGCCGGAACCTACACGGTCGCGATCACCGCCGCGGACGCCGAGGACGACTCCTCGCCGGCGATCGGACCCGTGGACCTGGACCTGGCGGCGGGCGGCAACTACACGGCCGCCGCGCACCTGACCGAGGCCGGCGAGCCCACGGCCACCTTGTTCGAGAACGACCTGTCCTCCGTCGCCGCCGGCGAGGGCCGCCTGGTGGTCCGCCACGTCGCGGCCGCGCCAGCCGTCGACGTGCTGGCCGGCGGAGAGGCGGTCGTGAGCGACCTCGCGAACCCGGACGAGGCCACGCTGGACCTGCCCGCGGGCACCGTCTCGGCCTCCGTGGCCGCGGCCGGCACCACCGACCCCGTGATCGGCCCCGCCGACGTCGAGGTCGCCGAGGGCAACGCAACCATCGTGTACGCGTGGGGCAGCCTCGAGGACGGCAACCTGGACCTGGCCGTGCAGTCGATCGAGGGTATGGGATCCGCCCCGGACGGCGTTCCCACCGGCACCGCGCAGGTGATCGACGAGGGCGCCAACACCGGCCTGATGCTGGGTCTCGGCGCGTTGCTGCTGGCGGGGCTCGCCTTCGCCGGCCGCGCCGTTTCCCTCCGTTCGGTCTCCGCCCGGAAGTAGCACCATGAAAAGGCTGCTCGGTCTCGCCGCGGCGGCTCTCCTGCTGACGGGCTGCGCCGTTCCCTCGGCGCAGTCCGTCCTCCGGGGCGGAGAGGCTCGCACCTCCGCCCCAGCGCCGGCGTCGTCCTCGCCCTCCTCCCTGACGACGACGCCGGCGCCCCGGCCGAGCGCCGCGGCCCTGCCGGACATCCCGGTGCGGGACGCGGCGCTCGCGCCCCCGGGCGCCCCGCCTCCGGCCCCGGTCCGCCTGGCCTACGGGGCCATCGGGGCGGACATGCGGGTCGCGCCGGTGGGGGTGGCCGGCGACGGCCAGATGGCCATCCCCGAGGACGCCGTCCTCGCCGGATGGTACCGCCACTCCGCGTCGCCCGCCGAGGAGGACGGCACCGTCGTCGTCGCCGCGCACGCCGGGTCCATCCCGACGCCACGCGGACCGCTCTACGACCTGCGGGACTCCCGGCCCGGCCACGAGGTGGTGCTCGAGGACGAGGCGGGCCGGCGCACCGCGTACCGGGTCGCCGCCGTGGAGCAGCTCACCAAGACCGCGATCGACTTCGGCGCCTACTTCACCCGGACGGGCGACAAGCGTCTGGTGCTGATCACCTGCGGCGGCCGCTGGGACGAGGAGCGGCAGAGCTACGACGACAACATCATCGTCACCGCCGTCCCGTCGGGGTGATTCCCGTGCCTACAATGGGCCTCAGTGCGACGCCGAGGACTAACGGGGAGGTGGACGTCGCGGACACCGATCCGGAGCAGCTGGCCCTCGCGTTTGCTGCGGGCGACGCGGAGGCCATGCGGCAGGCGTACGAACGCTATGCGCCGATGGTCCACACGCTCGCCCTGCGCGCGCTGGACAACCGGCACGACGCCGAGGACGTCACCCAACAGGTGTTCGTCTCCGCCTGGCGGTCGCGATCCGGGTTCGATCCCGGCAAGGCGGCCCTCGGGGCGTGGATCGTCGGCATCACGCGGCGCAGGATCGCCGACGTCTACGCCGCCCGCACCCGCGCGATGCGCTCGCAGGACGCCGTGTTCGCGGTTGCGGACGCCGAGGAGGCGGAGGACGGGACCGACGCCGTCGTCGTGAACCGGGTGGTCGTGGCCGACGCGATCGAGCGGCTCGGGTCCCCGCAAAAGGAGATTCTGCGGCTAGCGTTCTTCGCGGACCTGACGCACACGGCGATCGCAGAGCAACTGGACCTGCCCCTGGGCACCGTCAAGTCCCATATCAACCGAAGTCTGAAACGTTTACGAGAATCGATGGTGGTGGCAGATGCGGCATCTCGATGACGACCGGCTCGCGCTGCTCGCCGTCGACGGCGATCGGGCGCTGGACCCCGAGTCCGCCCTGCACCTCGCCGGCTGCGACCGGTGCCAGGGGGAGGCCTCCGCGTTCCTGGACCTGGGCGCCGCCGTGCGCGCGGGCGAGGAACTGGTGCCGCCGGCACCCGCGGTCTGGGACCGGATCGAGGCGGAACTGGGGGAGGAGCTCCGCCCGGCGGCGGCCGAGCCCCCCGCCGCGCCGGCGTCCGGCGTCGTCCCGCTCGAACGGCGTGACCGGCGCGACCGGCGCGACCCCTGGCCCCGGCGCATCGCGTTCGCAGCGGCCGCCAGCTTCGCGCTGGGCGTGGCCGCGACCGCCGGCGTCGTGTCCCTGCTGGACCGCGACGCGGGCGACGACGCCCCGCGCGCGGACGTCGTCCAGACCGCGTCGCTCGAGCCCCTGCCGGGCTGGGACGCCGCCGGAGCGGCGCGCGTGGAGTCCGTCGAGGGCCAACTGCGACTCGTGGTCGACCTCCCCGAGAGCGACGTGGACGGCTACCGCGAGGTGTGGCTGTTGGACCGCGAGGTGACGAGCCTGCTCAGCCTCGGCACCATGAGCGGCTCCGAGGCGAGCTTCGTCCTGCCGGCCGGGCTGGACCTGGACAAGTACGCGGTGGTCGACGTCTCGAGCGAGCCGTTCGACGGCGATCCGGCGCACAGCGGCGACAGCATCGCCCGCGGGGAGCTGCAGGCCGGCGCCTGATCCGGCAATTCGCCCCGCGACCGCCCCTAATGCAAGGCCGGTCTTGACGCCCTGCATCCTCGGTGCTGTAGTTAGTTACATGACTAATGAACCAAGTAAGCCGGATGGCTGATGGACGACGCCAAGCCCCTCTTCATCCAGCTGGCCGAGCAGATCGAGGGTCGGATCCTTGACGGGACCTACCCCGAGGAGACCCAGGTGCCGTCGACCAACGAGTTCGCCGCGTTCCTGAGGATCAATCCGGCGACGGCGGGCAAGGGTCTCACGCGTCTCGTCGAGGCGGGCGTCCTCTACAAGAGGCGGGGGATCGGCATGTTCGTGGCCCGGGGGGCCCGCGAGGGGCTCCTGCGCGCCCGCCGGGAGACCTTCAGGGACCAATTCATCCAGCCGCTGATCGACGAGGCCGCGAGGCTCGGGATCGACCCCGCGCAGCTCGCGGGCATGGTCGCCGAAGCGGCATCCACCACAGAGGAGGTGCGGTGATGTCCACCGCCATTGACGTCAGGGGTCTGCGCAAGGCCTATGGCAAAACGACCGTCCTGCGGGACATCGACTTCAGCGTCCAGGAGAACACCATCTGCGGGTTGCTGGGCCGCAACGGCGCCGGCAAGACAACCATCATGTCGGTCCTGTCCGGGCAGGAGCCCTCCTCCGGGGGTGATGTGCGCGTGCTCGGCGGCGAGCCGTTCGAGAACGTCTCCGTGCTGAGCCGGCTCTGTTTCATGCGCGAGAACCAGAAGTACCCGGAGGACTTCAAGGCCTCGCACGTGTTGCGCACCGCGCCGTGGTTCTACGAGAACTGGGACCGGGACCTCGCCGCGGATCTCGTCGCGCAGTTCCGGCTTCCGCTCGAGACGCCCATCAAGAAGCTCTCCCGCGGGCAGCTCTCGTCGGTGGCCATCATCGTGGGGATGGCGGCCCGCTCGCCGGTCACCTTCTTCGACGAGCCCTACCTCGGCCTCGACGCCACGGCGCGCGCCATCTTCTACGACCGGCTGCTGGAGGACTTCATGGAGCACCCGCGCACCATCATGATGTCCACCCACCTGATCGACGAGGCGTCCAATCTCCTGGAACGGGTCATCGTGATCGACCAGGGCCGGAAGGTCATGGACGCCGACGTGGAGGAGGCCAAGGCCGCGGCCTTCACCGTGTCCGGGCCGGCGGCCGCCGTCGAGGCCGCGTCCCGCGGCCACAGGCTGCTCCGCCGGCAGACGCTGGGCGGGCTCGTCTCCGCGACGCTCGAGGGCCAGCCCGACGGCGGGACCCGCGCCCTCGCGGCCGAACGCGGACTCGAACTGGGTCCCGTCACCCTCCAGTCGCTCGTGGCCGCCTACGGGCTGCTCGGCGGCGACGACACCGAATCGCCCGTGGAACCCGCGCCAGAACAGGAGACCATCCGATGACCGCCCCCGCCCCCGCCCTCCCGTCCCGGGATGCCCGCCGCGCGCATCCTCTCGTCAAGGTGGTGCGGCTGCACTTCGTGGACACGAGCCGCATGTTCGGCGTGCCACTCATCATCTTCGGCGGCGCGATCGCCGTCGGCGTCGTCATCATGCTCATCCTCCGGGCCTTCGTCCCCGGGACGGAGGAGGACCTCAGCGAGGGGTTCCGCCACAACCAGGCCGCGCTGTGGTGCTTCGCGGGATACTTCGTCAACCTCGGGGTCATGGCCTACGCGCGCACGATGCCGTACGCCATCGGCATGGGCAGCACGCGGCGGCACTACTGGAACGGCACCGCGATCGCGCTGTGCGCCGAGGCGCTCTTCCTCGCGCTGACCATGGTCGTGCTCCTGGCCGTCGAGCGCGCCACGGGGCACTGGTTCGTCGGGGCCCGCACCTTCGACGTGTACGTCGTGGGCGACGGCGACTATGGCGACCTCTTCCTCATGGGCTTCGGGATCGCCTTCGCGTCGCTGTTCGTCGGCGCCGGCTTCGCCTCCGTGTACCTGCGGTGGAACCAGAAGGGCGTCATCGCCGTCTTCGCCGGCATCGTCGCGGCGCTCCTGGCCCTCCTGGCCGCGGTGCTCGGATTCGGGCTCGACGTACCGGGCGCCCTCGGTCCCTTCGCGTTCTGGAAGGTCGCGGCGGGGCTGGTCGGGCTCGGGGTGCTGGCCGCCGCGGGCAGCTGGCTGGTCCTCCGGCGGGCCCCGATCGGCCGCTAGCGCCCCCCGGTTCGGGTGTTTCCTCGGTTCCTGGTGCCGCGATCGGGGTTCATCCACGGGGGATGATGTTCCGCGGCAACGAGGCGTGGGACGCTCAGGTCCACCAAGCCGCCCCGAGGGAAGGGAAACCCATGTCGCAGAAGCCAGCCACACCGGCGATCGAGGCCGAACACCGCAGGCTCGCGGAGTCGCTGCCCTTCGAGGACGCCCGGGACTTCGAGGATGCGGACCGAGGATTCATCGCGGCCCTCAGCCCCGGCGTCGTCCGGGCGCAGGACGGCCGCGTGGTCTGGGACAACGACAAGTACTCGTTCCTTGGCGGGGACGCGCCCGCCACGGTCAACCCGAGTCTCTGGCGACAGTCGAAACTCGTGGCGAAGCAGGGGCTCTACGAGGTCGTCGCGGGCATCTACCAGGTCCGCGGACTGGACCTCTCGAACATCACCTTCGTCGAGTCCGACCGCGGCGTGATCGTCATCGACCCCCTGATCTCCACGGAAACGGCCGCGGCCGCGCTGGGGCTGTACCGGGAGAACCGGGGCGAGCGACCCGTCGTGGCCGTGATCTACACGCACAGCCACGTCGACCACTTCGGCGGGGTCTTCGGGGTGGCCACGCAGGCGGACGTGGACGCCGGGCGCATCGAGGTGATCGCCCCGGAGGGCTTCGTCGGTCACGCGGTCGCGGAGAACGTCTACGCGGGCACCGCAATGGGCCGCCGGGCCGGCTACATGTATGGGACGGCGTTGGAGTGCGGCCCCAGGGGCCAGGTGGGGGCGGGGCTCGGCCAGGCGACGTCGACCGGCGAACTCGGGCTCATCGTGCCGACGGTCGAGATCGGCTGGACCGGCCAGCGACACACGGTCGACGGCGTCGAGATCGAGTTCCAGATGGCCCCCGGCAGCGAGGCGCCGGCGGAGATGCATTTCTACTTCCCCCGCTACCGGGCCTTGTGCATGGCGGAAAACGCGACCCACACGCTGCACAACCTGCTCACGCTGCGCGGCGCGCTGGTCCGCGATCCCCACGCGTGGTCCACGTACCTGACCGAGGCGATCCGGCTGTTCGGCCGCCGGAGCGACGTCGCGTTCGCCTCGCACCACTGGCCGACGTGGGGCGCGGAGCGGATCGAGGACTATCTCGCGACACAGCGTGACCTCTACGCCTACCTCCACGACCAGACCCTGCGGTGCATGAACCAGGGGCTGACCGGGGCGGAGATCGCCGAGACCCTCAAGCTGCCGCCAGCCCTGGAGAACGCCTGGCACACGCACGGCTACTACGGATCGGTCAGCCACAACGTCAAGGCCATCTACCAGCGCTATATGGGGTGGTTCGACGCGAACCCCGCGCGTCTGTGGCCGCATCCTCCGGCCGCGCTCGCCGAGCGCTACGTGGAGGCGATGGGAGGCATGGACCGCGTCGTCGAGTTGGCCCGGACGGCCTTCGACGCCGGGGACTTCCGGTGGGCCGCCACCCTGCTGGACCACGCCGTCTTCGTGGATGCCGACCACGCCGCGGCCCGGGAGCTGTACGCGGACGTGCTCGAACAGCTCGGCTACGGGTCCGAGAACGGGACGTGGCGGAACTTCTTCCTCTCCGGCGCCACGGAGTTGCGCGGGGCGAACTTCGGGACCCCGACCGTCCCCTCCGCGCCGGCCATCGTGGCCCAGCTGACCCCCGAGCAGCTTTTCGACTCGTTGGCGATCTCGGTGAACGGCCCGAAGGCGTGGGACCTGGACCTGACGCTGGAGGTGACGTTCACGGACCTCGACGCCACGTACCACCTGTCCCTGCGCAACGGGGTGTTGGTCCACGGAATCCTCCAGCCGGGCGAGACCGCCCAAGCCGCGGTCCGGCTCACCAAGGCCCGGATGCTGGCACTGCTCGGCGGCGACGCGACATCCGAGGGGATCGACGTCACCGGCGGCGGGACGGTGCTGCCCCAGTTGCTGGGCGTCCTGGACGCCGGGAACCCCTCCTTCAACATCGTGACCCCCTAGTTCCGCCGGGAGCCCTGGTTCCGCCGGGGCCGGTCCCCGATCTCATCTCCCGAGGGTGACGTGTGGGGCTTCTCCCCACGGGATACTTCGAGGGAACGGGATGCGGCGGTCGCGGCTTGGGGCCACCGGACCCGGAATCGGGGACGCTCCGCCGACCGGTCGGCTGGTGTCTTCGGGCAAACAGGCGCACCGGACCCCGGCGCGCGAAGCGATTAGGGAGCGGCAATGGGACTCTGGGACAGCTTCTGGGAATTCTTCTGGTTCCTCTTCTCGATCTACATCTTCATCGCGTTCCTGGCGATCCTCTTCTGGATCGTCGGGGACCTGTTCAGGGACAAGGGTCTCAGCGGCTGGTTGAAGGCCCTCTGGATCGTCGCCCTGTTCGCCTTCCCGCTCCTCGCGTCCCTCGTCTACCTCATAGCGCGCGGCCGCGGCATGGCGGCAAGGAGCATGCGGGACGAGGCCACCCGGCAGGTGGAGCAGGCGGACTACATCCGCTCGGTGGCCGGCCCGAGCGCGAGCGACGAGATCGCCAAGGCGCACTCGCTCCTGGACGCGGGGACGATCACCGCGGAGGAGTACGCCTCCATCAAGGAGAAGGCGCTGGCCACATAGGGGCCGCCGCGCCGACGTCCGCGGACAGCCGACGTCCGCAGACAAGGGAAGACCCCGGCCGCTGCGCGGGCCGGGGTCTTCCGTCAGGCGTCGATCCGGGCGGTCAGGCGCGGACCGACGCGCCGGGAGTCATCGTCCGGTGACGTCCTTGGCGGCGTCCTTGACGTGCTCGCCGGCCTGCTTCGCGTTCGCGCCGGCCTGGTCCTGGGCGCCGTCGGCCTGAAGCCGCTCGTTGTCGGTCGCGTCGCCGATGCCTTCCTTGGCCTTGCCGACGGTCTCCTGTGCCTTGTTGCCGATCTTGTCTCCGAGCCCCATGGGGTCCTCCTCTGATTCGTGTACAGCAGGAACAGACCCCAACTTACGAGCTAAGTCTGGGAAACCACTGTGAACGGCGGCGGGCACCGGGGCACCGGAGCGCCGCGGCGGACGCGGCGGAGCGAGCGGGACCGGTCAGGAATCCGGGCTCGGTGGCGGCGGGGTGCCGGGCGCGTGCTGGTCCGCGATCAGGTACTCCTGCACGGCCTTCTCCGGCACGCGGTAGGACCTGCCGAAACGCACCGCGGGCAGTTCCCCGGAGTGCACCAGCCGGTAGACGGTCATCTTGGACACGCGCATCGCCGTCGCGACCTCGGCCACCGTCAGGTAGTTTGCGTTTTCGAACTTCTCCAACTCAACCACTGAGTCCCCCGTCAGAAGGTCCATCGTCCCCACGATGGATCACGGAACGCTCCACGATCTTCGACCACTGGAGTACCGCTATGCGCAGGGTAAGCATGCGTTGCCTTCGTGCGCCAGAGGTACGGGCGGTGGATTTACCCGCGTCGTGCCGGCGCTCCGCGCGCGATCGTCGGGCCGAGGGAGACGATGAAGGTCCCAGCCATGGGGGGTGGCTGGGACCTTCGTCATCACTCGCACCTTCATGAGGTGTGTTCGACGGTATCGGCCGAACCTTGGGGTCTCCTGCATGCCCCGTGTGAGTTCGGCCGGACGCGCCGGCGCCGGTTCCGCTCAGGCGCCGACGTACGCCGCCAGGTGCTCCCCGGTGAGCGTGGAGCGGCCGGCCACCAGATCCGCCGGCCTGCCCTCGAAGACGACCCGGCCGCCGTCGTGCCCGGCGCCCGGGCCCAGGTCGATGATCCAGTCGGCGTGCGCCATGACGGCCTGGTGGTGTTCGATCACGATGACCGACTTGCCCGCATCGACGAGCCGGTCCAGCAGCCCCAGCAGGTTCTCCACGTCGGCGAGGTGCAGGCCGGTGGTCGGTTCGTCGAGCACGTAGACGTCGCCCTTGTCGGCCATCTGGGTGGCGAGCTTGACGCGTTGCCGCTCGCCGCCGGACAGCGTGGTGAGGGGCTGCCCGAGCGTGAGATAGCCCAGTCCGACGTCGACGAGCCGGTCCAGGATCTTGTGGGCCGCAGGCGTGCGCGCCTCGCCCCCGGCGAAGAACGCCTCCGCCTCGCCCATCGACATCGCCAGCACCTCGGCGATGTTGCGCCCGCCCAGCGTGTACTCCAGCACCGAGGCCTGGAACCGCCGGCCCTCGCACTCCTCGCACGTGGATTCGACCGTGGCCATCACGCCCAGTTCGGTGAAGATGACCCCCGCGCCGTTGCAGGTGGGGCAGGCGCCCTCGGAGTTGGAGCTGAACAGCGCCGGCTTGACGCCGTTGGCCTTGGCGAACGCCTTGCGGATCGGTTCGAGCAGCCCGGTGTAGGTCGCCGGGTTGCTCCGCCGCGAACCCTTGATCGCGCCCTGGTCGATGACCACGACGCCGTCGCGTCCGGCGACGGAGCCGTGGATCAGCGAACTCTTGCCGGAACCGGCGACGCCCGTGACCACGCAGAGCATGCCGAGGGGGATGTCGACGTCGACCCCCCGCAGGTTGTGCGTCGAGGCCCCGCGCACCTCCAGGGCGCCGGTCGGGGCGCGCACCGCGTCCCGGAGCCGCGCCCGATCGTCGAGGTGGCGGCCGGTGATCGTGTCGCTGTCCCGCAGCGCCCCGACGGTGCCCTCGAAGCACACGCGGCCGCCGGCCGTGCCCGCGCCGGGGCCGAGGTCGACGACGTGGTCGGCGATGGCGATGGTTTCGGGCTTGTGCTCGACGACCAGCACGGTGTTGCCCTTGTCCCGCAGCTGCAGCAGCAACCGGTTCATCCGCTCGATGTCGTGGGGGTGCAGGCCGATCGTGGGCTCGTCGAAGACATAGGTGACGTCCGTCAGCGACGAGCCGAGGTGGCGGATCATCTTGGTGCGCTGCGCCTCCCCGCCGGAAAGCGTCCCGGCCGGGCGGTCCAGCGAGAGGTACCCCAGGCCGATCTCGGTGAACGAGTCGAGCAGGTGCCGGAGGCCCTTCAGCAGGGGTGCCACCGACGGCTCGCGCAATTCCCGCACCCATCCGGCCAGATCGGTGATCTGCAGGGCGCACAGGTCGGCGATGTTCCTGCCGCCGATCCTCGAGGACCTGGCCTCCGCGCTGAGCCGCGTGCCCGCGCACTCGGGGCAGGGCTGGAACGTGACCGCGCGCTCGACGAAAGCCCGGATGTGCGGCTGCATCGCCTCGACGTCCTTGGACAGCATCGACTTCTGGATCTTCGGGATGACGCCCTCGAAGGTGAGGTTGATGCCCTCGACCTTGATCTTGGTCGGTTCCCGATAGAGGAGATCGTTCAGTTCCCGCTCGGTGAACCGCGAGATCGGCTTGTCCAGATCGAAGCCGGCGCCGCTGAAGATGCGGCCGTACCAGCCGTCCATGCTGTACCCGGGAATCGTCAGCGCGCCCTCGCCGAGGGACTTGGTGTCGTCGTACAGCGCCGTGAGGTCGACGTCGGAGACCGAGCCCATGCCCTCGCAGCGCGGACACATGCCGCCCAGGTAGACGGCGTCGCGCACCACGTTCTTCTCCACCCTGCCGCCCTTTTCGGTGCTCATCACCCCGCTGGCCTTCCGCGTCGGGACGTTGAAGGAGAACGCGGTGGGCGGCCCGATCTGCGGCGTGCCGAGCCGGCTGAACAGGATCCGGAGCATCGCGTTCGCGTCGGTGGCCGTGCCGACGGTCGACCGGGGGTTGGCCCCCATCCGTTCCTGGTCCACGAGGATCGCCGTCGTCAGGCCGTCCAAGAGGTCGACTTCGGGCCGCGCCAGCGTCGGCATAAAACCCTGCACGAATGCGCTGTAGGTCTCGTTGATCATCCGCTGCGACTCCGCGGCGATCGTGCCGAACACCAGCGAGCTCTTGCCCGAGCCCGAGACGCCCGTGAACACCGTCAGCCGGCGCTTCGGGATCTCGACGTCGATGTCCTTGAGGTTGTTCACGCGGGCGCCCTGGACCCGGATCAGGTCGTGGCTGTCGGCGGGGTGCGGCGCGGGCGGCGGGCTGCTGATGTCCATGGTCGCCACTGTAGCCGCGGCCCAGCGCCCCGCGCCTCCCCGTCGTGGGCCGGTCCGGCGACCCGCGTCCCGGACCGGCTATCCGTTCCCCACCGCGGACAGCGTGCCCCAGCGCGCCTGGAGGTGGCCTCCGCGGACCGAGGCGCCGCCGACCTCGCGGCAGCGGTCTTCGACCGCCGTCCAGGGGTGCGCGGCGATGTCGGATCCTCCCAGGGCGCAGGCGAGTTCGGCCAGCGGCGCAAGCCACCGCGCCCGCCCGACGGGCTGCTGCATGTCCACCACGCACAGGCGCGCCCCGTGGCCCAACCCGTCCGCCAGGTGTTCCGCCACGCGGCGCCAGCCGGGCATGAGCGAGAGGGAATAGGTGGCCAGGCCCGCCCGGGACGTCGGGGAACCCGCCCCGGCTCCGACGGAGCCCAGCAGCGCCGCGATCCGGTCGGGTGCCATTGTCTCCAGGTCGGCCTGCACCAGCACGACGTTGTCCCAGCCGTGGGCGGCGGCGCGGCGCTCGGCGCGGCGAAGCATGCCGGCGCTGCGGTCGATTCCCACCACGGCCCCGCCGGGGCCGACGCGCTCCATCAGCGGGCCGAAGTTCAGCCCCGTCCCGCATCCCGCGTCCAGCACGCGGGCGCCGGGTTCCGGCCCCAGGCCCGCGATCCCCGCCAGCCTCCCCGCCCGGTACACCGGGTATTCTCCGGAGAACGCGTCGTAGAACGGCGCCATCGCGTCGTAGGCGTCGCGCACCCCGTGCCTCCCCGCATCACCGGAGGGCAGCGGCGGTCGCCGGTGCCCGACCGCGACTCTAGGGAAGGAGACGGCCATGGGCAAGGACATGATCGACCTGCTGGTGGTCGGCGGGGGGACCGCCGGCATCGTGGGGGCGCAGACGGCGGCCTCCCTGGGGGCGCGCACCCTGCTCGTGGAGCGTGCCCGCACCGGCGGGGACTGCCTGTGGACCGGCTGCGTGCCGTCCAAGACGCTGCTGGCCGCCGCGTCCGACGCCGCGCGCCTCCGGCGCCACACCGGGGCGCCCGTCGACTTCGACCGGGTCCGCGAGCGCGTCCGGTCGGCCATCGCCGCGATCGAACCGGTGGACTCGCCGGCGGCGCTCGAGGCGGCGGGGGTCGGGGTGCTCCTCGGGAACCTGCGCTTCACCGGTCCCGGCCGCGCCGAGGTCGACGGCCGGCCGGTGGCCTTCCGGCAGGCCCTCATCGCCACGGGCGCCGCGCCCGCGGACCCCGGGATCCCCGGCCTGGACCCGGGCCGCACCGTCACGTCCGAGACCGTGTGGGACCTGGCGCGGCTGCCGCGCCGCCTCGCCGTCGTCGGCGGCGGGCCGGTGGCCTGCGAACTCGGCCAGGCCTTTGCCCGGCTGGGGTCCGAGGTCACGCTGATCGTCCGGTCCGGCCTGCTGCCCGCCGAGGACCCCGACGCCGTCGACGTGTTGCGTGAGGCCCTGGTGGCCGACGGTCTCCGGATTCTCGAGCACGCCGTGGTCCGGGCGGCGGAGGTCGAGGGCTCCGGGGACGTCGAGGGCTCCGCGTCGCCCGTGGACGGCGCGGTCCGGCTGCGCCTGGGCGACGGCACGGCTGTCGACGCCGACGTCGTGCTGCTGGCCACCGGGCGCGTGCCGCGCACCGCGGGTCTCGGGCTCGACGCGCTGGGTGTCGGTCTCGACGAGGCGGGACGCGTCGCCACGGACACCCGCCTGCGCACGTCCGTTCCCACGGTGTGGGCCGCCGGAGACGTGACCTCCCGGCCGCGCCACACGCACAGCGCGGGCATCGACGCGAGCCTCGCGGCCTCCAACGCCGTGCTGGGGCTCCGGCGGCGCGTGGACGACGCCATCCCGCGGGTCACGTTCACCTCCCCGGAGATCGCGGCGGTGGGCGCGCGGACGGGTGCCCGCCGCCACGGGTCCCCGGCCGGCCCGGTCAGCGAACGCACGGTGGCCCACACCCACGTGGACCGGGCCATCACCGACGGCGACACGCGGGGCTTCACGCGGCTGGCGCTGGGCCGCGGCGGGCGGATCCTCGGTGGGACGATCGTGGGGGCGAGGGCGGGGGAGTCGCTCGGCGAACTGTGCCTCGCGGTGCGGCACCGCCACACGACCGCCGACGTGTTCCAGGCGATGCATCCGTACCCCACGCATTCGGACGGCGTCTGGAACGCCGCGATCGCCGACGTGCGGGACCGGTTGGCGAAGCCTCCGCTGGCCGCGCTCACCCGCGGTCTCGCCGCGGTGCGGCGGGCCCGGCTGGACCGTACCCGGCGGAAGCCCGTCGGGTTGGATTCCGCCCCGCGCTAGCGCCGCGCCGGACTCAGCCCGGGATCCCGGCGACCAGGCTCGCGGCGAGCGCGAGCATCACCGCGGCGACGACGGCGTCGAGCACGCGCCACGCGACCGGCCGGGCGAAGAGCCCGCGGAGCACGCGGGCGCCGTAGCCGATGGCGACGAACCAGACGACGCTGGCGGCGACCGCGCCGGCGGCGAACCGCCAGCGGCCGCCGTCGCCGTGGGTCGCGGCAACAGAGCCGAGCAGCACCACCGTGTCCAGGTAGACGTGCGGGTTGAGCCACGTCAGCGCCAGACAGGTGAGGACCGCGGCCGCCAGCGGGCCGCGGCCCGCGGAGCGGCCGCCCGGCCCGGCGGCGGAGGCGTCGACCGTCAGCGCGGCCGGACGGAGCGAGCGGCGCAGCGCCAGGGCGGCGTACGCGGCCAGGAACACCGCGCCGCCGATCCGCGCGGCCGTGAGCGCCCACGGTGCCGTCTCCACCAGGGCTCCCATGCCGGCCGTCCCGGCCAGGATCAACGCCGCGTCCGACAGCACGCAGACCGCGACGACCGCCCCCACGTGGCGGCGCTGGATGCCTTGGCGCAGGACGAAGGCGTTCTGCGCGCCGATGGCGGCGATGAGGGACAGGCCGGTGCCGAAGCCGGCCACGGCGGCGGAGAAGAGGGACATGCCTCGACCGTACGGGTCGCCTCCGTATGAAGTACAGATCATTATTTTGGGGTTTCATGAGAATCTTTCAGGATGGACCTCTCCTCCGAGCAGTTGCGCACCCTCGCCGCCGTCGTCGCGACCGGAACGTTCGAGGCGGCCGCCATCGAGCTGCGCCTCACCCCCTCCGCCGTCAGCCAGCGGATCCGGCAGCTGGAGCGGTCCGCGGGCACCGTGCTCCTCCGCCGGACCAAGCCCGCCACGACGACGGAGTCCGGCGACGTCCTCCTGCGCCTGGCCCGGCAGTTCGCGACGTTGTCCGCCGACGCCGAGCGGGAACTCGGCGGGTTGCCGGGCGGGGGAGGGCCGCCCCGGGTGCGGGTCGCCGTCGCGGTCAACGCCGACAGCCTCGCCACGTGGTTCGGCGCCGCGCTGTCGGAAATCGCAGGCGATCCGGGCCTGGAGCTGGAGGTGATGCGCGAGGACGAGGGGCTCTCCGCGGAGCATCTGCGCTCCGGCCGCGCCATGGCGGCGGTGACCACGAGCGCCCATCCGGTGCAGGGGTGCTCCGCCGCGTACCTCGGCACGCTCGAGTACCGGGCCATGGCGGCCCCGGGCTTCGCGGAACGGTGGTTCGGCGTGGCGGCCCGCGGCGGCGCCCACCCGCTCGCCGCCGCCCCGGTGGTCCACTTCGACCGCAGCGATCCCCTGCAGCGGGACGTCGTCCGCCGGTTCGCCGGGCCCGACGCGGACCCGCCGTCGCACCACGTCCCGGACTCCGTGCTGTTCGTGCGGTCGATCGCCCAGGGCCTGGGCTGGGGCATGGTCCCGGCGGCTCAGGACCCGGGCGACGGCTCGCTCGTGGCGCTCGACGCGGCATGGGTGCGTCCGGTGCGTCTCTTCTGGCAGCGCTGGAAGATCGACACCCCGGCCCTGTCCCGCGTCTCGGCCGCGGTCGCGCGCGCGGCCGCCGACGGGTTGTCCCGGGACTAGCGAAAGGCGTCCCCGCCCGCTGCTAGCCTGTGGGCGTGACCGGCGGGCCACCGGCCAGCAGCCCCGCGCGCCGCAGGCACCCGGCGCAAACAAGGAGAACACGGCCATGGGCGGCAAGGACACGGACACGACCACCGACGACGAGCGCTACTTCCTGCACGGCGGGCGGCGTTGGCGGCGGGCGGACCCGAGCCTGCCGGACGACGTCGGTCGGCGCCTGCTCTCCCACCTAGGCCGGGCGCGTGCCGAGGTCGGGAAGCGAAAGCGGGCCGGGGAGGACACGGCGCTCGCGGCGGCTCGCGCACGCGTGCAGCTGGCCAAGACGGGGCTCGGGGAGCGCGGCGACCCGTGGTGGGAGCAGACCGCGCGGGAACGCCGGGACCGGTGGACCTCCGCGCTGGAGGACCTGGATGCGTTGGCCGCGCCGGACGACTGAGGCGCCCCGAGTGTGAGACGCTGTCGTCCGCGGGTCGACGACGCGCCGGAACGAACGTGAGGGAGGCCCACGGTGGCAGTGGAAGACGGAACCGGGGAATCCGGGCGGGGGTGGCTGGCCGCCAGGCTCCTGCCCGGCGGGACGGAGCCGGACGCGCGCTTCACCCTCGCCAACGAGCGGACGTTCCTGGCCTGGATCCGGACGTCGCTGGCCTTCCTGGCCGGCGGGATCGCGCTGGAGGCCTTCGCGAGCGAGCTCTTCGCGGCACCGCTCCGCCAGGGCCTGGCCATCTTCATCATCTCCATCGGCATGCTCGTCAGCCTCGGCGCCGCCTTCCGGTGGCTCGCCGTGGAGGCCAGCATGCGCCACGGCCGGCCCCTCCCGCTGCCGCTGATCGTGCCGCTGCTCGGGCTCGGCGGAGCGCTGGCGGCCGGCACCGTGATCGTGCTGCTGGCGCTGGGCTGATGCGCCGCCGGGCCCGCCGGACGCGCCGCGAGCCGGCGCCCCGCCTCCACGAGGATCCGGGGCTCCAGCCCGAGCGCACCGTCATGGCCTGGGGGCGGACCATGATGTCCCTCTTCGTGGTCAGCGCCGTCTTCGTCCGGTGGCTGCCCTACTACGGCTGGTGGATGGTGGCGCTCATCGCCGTCGCCGGGGCCGCAGCCGCCGGCATCTACGCGACCCAGCGCCGCCGCTACGCCGAGCAGTCCCGGGGCATCGTCCGGGGCCGGATCCGGGCCGACGCGGCGGCCGTCGCCTGGACGGCCACCGCGGTCCTCGCGCTGGGGACGCTCGGGATCACCGTCGTCGCCCGGTGACGCACAAGTCATCACATCGGCAACATGCTCCCCTCCAGCACCGCCGCGTGGTTGGATGGGTCGAGGACGCCGCAGCGGCTCCGGAACCACCGCACCACCACGGAAAGAGCACCGCACATGCCGACGGACCCCTTGCCGCGCATCGCACTGGTCGTCGAGGACGACGACGACATCCGCGGCCTGCTCGTCCAGCTGCTGGGCATGGAGGGCTTCGCCGTCACCGAGGCGAGCACGGGCCTCGCGGGCATCGAGCTCGCCCGCGCCCTCTCGCCGGAGCTGGTGACGCTGGACCTGAACCTGCCGGACCTCGACGGCGTCGAGGTCTGCAGCGAACTGCGCCGCTTCTCCGACGCCTACATCATCATGCTGACGGCCCGCGTCACGGAGACGGACAAGCTCACCGGACTGGAGACCGGCGCGGACGACTACATCAGCAAGCCGTTCAGCCCGCGCGAACTCCGGGCCCGGATCGCCGCGCTGTTCCGGCGGCCGCGCCGCGCCCCCGCGGCCGCGCGCACCGACGAGGACGAGCTCAAGCGGGCCGAGGAGGTCCAGCGCAGCCTCCTGCCGCGCGCCGCGGTCCACCTGCCCGGCTACGACGTCGGCGGTGCCTTCCAGCCCTGCCGCAACGTGGGCGGGGACTTCTACGACTGGTACCCCACGGGCGACCGGCTCAACCTGACCGTCGCCGACGCCATGGGCAAGGGGATGGGTGCCGCGCTCGTCGCGGCCACGGCCCGGGCCACCCTGCGCTCCTGCTCCGGCATCGAGTCGCTCGGCCAGGCCTTCGCCTCCGCCGGCCGCATCCTTGCCTCGGACCTCGAGGCCTCCGGAAGCTTCGTCACCATGTTCCACGCGCGCCTGGACCCGCTGCGCCACACGCTCGGCTACGTCGACGCCGGGCACGGGCTGGCCCTGCACGTCTCCGCCGACGGCACGTACCGCCGCCTTCCGGGGGGCGGCCCGCCCGTCGGCGCGTGGGGCGGCGGGGGCTGGAGCGCCGATGAGATCGCCGTCGCCCCCGGCGACCGCCTCGCGATCGTCAGCGACGGGCTGCTGGACGCGTTCGCCACGCTCGGTGAGGCGCTGGACGCCGCGGCCCGCGTGGTGGCCGCGGCCGGCAACGCCCAGGACGCGGCGGACGCCCTGGTGGAGCTCGGCCGCGCGGGCGCGGTCGAGGACGACGTGACGGCCGTCGTCGTCCGGCGCCTTCCGGCCCTTCGGCTGGAGGCGGCGGCGTGAGCGCCCGCGACGAGGCGCTGCGCCAGGAGGTCCTTGCGGCCTACGGCCTGCCCCACGGGTCCGCCGGTTCCGCGGGGGCAACCGGGGCAGGCGACCGGGCCGGAGCCGACGCGACGTCGGACGTGGGGTCGCTGGAGCAGCTGCGCTCGTTGACCGCGACGGCGGCCGCGGCCTGCGGGACACCGATCGCCGTGCTGAACATCATCACGGTCGACGAGCAGCACCAGGTCGCCGCCCACGGCGTCGACGCCTCGGTCTGTTCCCGCGAGGACTCGATGTGCGCCCACGTGTTCCGGGCGCCGGACGCCACGGTGGTCCCCGACGCGTCGGCCGACGCCCGTTTCGCGGCGAATCCGCACGTGACCGGCGAGCTCGCCGCGATCCGCTTCTACGCCTCCGTGCCGCTCCTCGCGCCCGGGGGCGTGGCGCTCGGCTCCCTGTGCGTGTTCTCCGAGGAGACCGGCGCGCTCGACGCCGCCCAGCGGCGGGTGCTGGAGGGCATCGCCGAGCACGTCGTGGACGTCCTGGACCTGCAGCTGCGCACCCGGCAGCTGGAGACGGCGCTCCAGGAGATCCGCACCAGCAATGGCCGGCTCGCCGAATTCGCCGGGCGGGTCAGCCACGACCTGCGCACGGCGCTGACCTCGGTGCTGGGCTACGTGGAGCTCGGCGAGGATGCGTCCGCCGCCGGGGACGCCGCGGCGCCGGGCTACCTCCGGATCGCCGGCGCCTCGGGGCGGCGGATGCTGCGGATGATCGACGACGTGTTGGACTACTCCACGGTCGGCGGCGCCCTGCGGAACAGCGAGGTCCGGCTCTCGCGGCTCGTCGGCGAGGTCAGCGAGGACCTGGCGGCGCTGCTCGCCACCTCCGGTGCGATCGTGGAGTGCGCGGACGCGGCCGTCCCGGGCGACGCCGGCCAGCTGCGCGCGCTGCTCCAGAACCTGGTCTGCAACGCGGTGGCCTACCGCGTCCCCGGCACCGTTCCGGTGGTCGCGGTCTCTGGCGGCACGACGGCGACCCACGCGTTCCTCGAGGTCGCGGACAACGGCCCGGGCATCCCCCCGGCGGACCGCGGCCGCGTCGTCGAGCCGCTGGTGCGGCTGGGTCGGGCCGGCGACCCGCCGGGCACCGGACTGGGGCTGGCGACGTGCGCGCGCATCGCCGCGGCCCACGGCGGCGCCCTGGAAATCGGGGACGCCCCCGATGGAGGCGCGACCGTGACGGTGCGCTGGCCGCTGCCCGATCCGTCCGCGACCGATGCACCGGGAGCGGGTGGGGCACGGTCCGGCCGCCGGGGGGTCCCGTGCGTGGCTTCCTGACCCGACTGCTGGTGGTGCTCACCGTCATCCTGGGCACCAATTACGTGGCCTGGCGCTGGCTGGAGTCGCTGAACTGGTCCGCCTGGTGGATCGCGGTGCCGCTGGTGCTCGCCGAAACGTACAGCCTGATCGACGTCGGCCTGTTCGGGCTCACGGTGTGGAAGCTGCGGAGCCGCGGCGAACCGCCCGCGCCGGCGCCGGGCGCCACCGTGGACGTCTTCGTCACCACCTACAACGAGCCGCTGGACCTGGTCATGGAGACCGCCCTGGCTGCGCAGCGGATCCGCCACCCGCACACCACGTGGATCCTGGACGACGGCGCCCGCCCGGAGCTGCGCGAGCGCGCCGCCGAGCACGGGCTCGGCTACCTGACGCGCAGCGAGGACTGGAAGGACATGCCCCGGCACGCCAAGGCCGGCAACCTCAACAACGCGCTCATGGTCACCGAGGGCGAGTTCCTGCTGATCCTGGACGCGGACCAGATCCCGTCGCCGGACATCCTCGACCGGACGCTGGGCTACTTCAACGAACGCCGCGTGGCGCTGGTGCAGACCCCCCAGCACTTCGTCAACGTCCCCGCCGACGACCCGCTCGGCAGCCAGGCCCCGCTGTTCTACGGGCCCATCCAGCAGGGCAAGGACGGCTGGAACGCCGCGTTCTTCTGCGGCTCCAACGCCGTGCTGCGCCGCGAGGCCCTCATGCAGCTGGGCCTGCGGGGCTACGTGCGCGAGCTGGAGCGCTCGGTCGGGCAGGCGCTCAAGGCCTCCGGGAAGGTGCTCCGCAAGGCGCGGCGCTCGCCGCAGGCCCAGGACCCCGCGGTCGCGCAGGCGCTGGACTCGGTCGAGCGCGCCACGGCGCAGGCCCGGGCGGACATCGACGGCGGTGCGTCGCTCGACGAGGTCACCTACCGCGTGCGGCGCCACGTCGACGCCGCCGTCCGGCGGCTCGTCGGGGCCGACCTGTCGGCGCTGGGCGCGGATCTGGCGGAGATCGCGGAGCTGGAGCGGCTCACCGGGCTCGCGGGCGGGCCGGCGGACGCGGCGGCAGACGCGCGGGTCCTGCCCGGGGACATCGACGAGATCGTCGGCCTCATGTCCGCCCGCGACTGGTCCCCGCTGGCCGCGCTGGAGTCCGTGCAGGCGCTCCTGGACGCCCTTTCCGTCGAGCGGACCGGGGAGGCGCAGCCCATCATGCCGCTGGCGACCATCTCCGTCACCGAGGACATGGCCACCGCCATGCGCCTGCACTCGATGGGGTGGCGCAGCGTCTACCACCACGAGGTGCTCGCCGTCGGCCTGGCCCCGGAGGACCTCCAGACCATGCTCACGCAGCGGCTGCGTTGGGCGCAGGGCACCGTCCAGGTGCTGCTCCGGGAGAACCCGTTGGGCGTGACGGGCCTCAAGTGGGGCCAGCGGCTCATGTACTTCGCCACCATGTGGAGCTACCTGAGCGGTTTCGCGGCGGTCGTCTACCTGGCCGCGCCGGTGGTGTACCTGACGCTCGGGATCCTGCCGGTGGACAGCCTCAGCGCCGAGTTCTTCATCCGCTTCATCCCGTTCATGGTGGTCAACCAGCTGCTGTTCCTGGTCGTGGCGCGCGGCGTGCCCACCTGGCGGGGGCAGCAATACAACCTGGCGCTGTTCCCGACCTGGATCAGGGCCTGCACGACGGCGGCGCGCAACGTCTGGTTCGGCCGCCCGCTGGGCTTCGCGGTCACGCCGAAGGAGCGCCAGGACGGCGGCCCGGCGTGGAGCCTGATCCGGCCGCAGCTGACGGCCATGGTGCTGCTGGCCGTGGCCCTGGTCCTCGGCGCGGTGCGCCTGGCCGTCGGACTCAACGAGCCGATCGGGACACTGGTCAACGTCGCCTGGGTCGCCTACGACCTGATGGTGCTCGGAGTGCTTGTCAAAGCGGTCCGCTACGGCGGATACGTCCCCGAAGAGAGGAACACGGAACATGCAGTTCAACGTTGAGGCCGCGGAGGGCTACACGGAGGTGGCGGGCACCGGGCGGCTGAACATGGTCGCGGCCCCGCGCCTGCGCGAGGTCGTCGCGGACACCGTCGCGGCCGGTAACACGCGCATCGTCGTGAACCTGGCCGACACGGAGTTCATGGACTCCTCCGGGCTGGGCGCCCTGATCGGCTGCCTGAAGCTGGCCCGGCAGGCCGGGGGCGACCTGCGCATCGCCTGCGTGCCCGCGCAGGTGCTGATGGTGCTCCAGCTGACGGGCATGGACCGGGTGCTCACGCCGCACCCGTCGGTGGCGGGGGCGTTCTCCGGTGACTGACGTCCTGGCGAGCAGCGCGGTGCGCCTGCCGGCGACCCCCGAGGCGGTCGACGCCGTCCACGGGCAGCTCGAGAGGCTGTGGGAGGTGGCGGACTTCGTGCCCGCGCTGGACCGCATGGCGTTCGAGACCGCCGTCGTCGAGGCCGCCTCCAACGCGGTGCGGCACGCGGTCGCCGCGTCCGGGGCCGTGCTGGAGATCGGGGTGGAGGCCACCGTGACGCGCCGGAGCCTCGAGGCGCGGATCTGCGAGTACGGCGCCGTTGTCCCGGACCTGGACCCGGCCGCGCTGGCGGGAGGCGACCCGGGGCGGGACCCCGCGCACGGCGCGGGAGAGCCGGACACCGGGGAAAACGCCCCCGAGTCGGGCCGCGGGCTGGCGCTGATCCGCGCGCTCGTGACCACGCTGCGGTTCGAGCGCCGGGACGGGACCAACATCTGGACGCTGAGCCGGGACTCGCCCGCGTCCGGGTGAGGCCGGGGTGTGCCATGATCGACGCATGAGCATACCCGCGGCGCCCGGCGACGACCTGACCGTCCCGACGGGCGCCGGGCCCGTGCGCGGCATCGTCGCGAACGGCGTGCGCACCTGGCGCGGGATCCCCTATGCCGCGGCCCCGGTCGGGCCGCTGCGCTTCCGCGCGCCCCGGCCGCCGCGGCCGTGGACCCGCGTACGGGCGGCCGACCGGTTCGGCGACGCGCCGCCGCAGGTGGTCCGCTCGCGGAACCTTGGCGCGGGGCGCCACCCCGTCAGCGAGGACTGCCTGACCGTCAACGTGAGCGCGCCCGCGGATCCGCCGGACGAACCGCTGCCCGTCGTCGTCTGCATCTACGGCGGGGCGTTCCTCATCGGCTCCTCGGCCGGCCCGGTCTATGGCGGCGAGCACCTCGTCGCGGCCGGGGACGTCGTCTACGTGTCGCTGAACTACCGCGTGGGCGCGCTCGGCTTCCTGGACCTGACGCGCTACGCGGACGCCGCCCACCCGTTCGAGTCCAACCTCGGACTCCGCGACCAGGTCGCGGCGCTGGAGTGGGTCCGGGACAACATCGCCGCGTTCGGCGGGGATCCCGGCAACGTGACGCTGCTGGGCCAGTCGGCGGGCGGGACGTCCGTGCTGACCCTGATGGCCGTGCCCGCGGCGAAGGGGCTGTTCCACCGCGGCTTCGCCCTCAGCCCCGCCCCGGCGTCGGTCTACGCGAAGGAGCGCCACGACGCGTGGGCGCGGTCGTTCGTGCGCGCCCTCGGCGTCGAGGAACGCGACGCCGCGGCCGCGCTGACGACGCTGCCGTGGCGGGACCTGGTCGCGGCGATGGACCGGCTCTCCCCGTTCCTGGGCCGCGCGGCGGACCGCGACCCGATGCCGTCCTCCCCGGTGGTCGACGGCGACTTCCTCCCGATGCACGTCATCGACGCGTTCGACACCGGGGCGGCGCAACCCCTCCCGCTGGTGCTGGGCACGGCGAGCCGCGAGGCCGCGCTCTTCCGCTACCTCAACGCCCTGCCCACGACGCCGGCCCGCATCACGGCGGCCATCGGGCGGTCCGAGCCCGCGGCGCTCGAGCGGATCCTCGCGGCCTACCCCCGGTTCCCGCGGCGCGACGCCGTGATCGACATGGTGGGCGACGGCATCTTCTGGCACCCCACCGTGCAGGTCACCGAGGCGCACTCGCGCCACGCACCCGTCTGGTCCTACCGCTACGACTTCGAGACGCCCCTGCTGAGGCTCGCGGGGCTCGGGGCGACGCACGGCACGGACGTGCCGGCGATCTTCGGGGCGTTGGACCGGGATTCGGGGCGCTTGTTCACGATGCTCGGGGCACGCGAGGACGCCGCGGCGCTCAGCGCCCGCTACCAGGGCGCGCTGTTGGCGTTCGCCCGCGACGGCGACCCCGGCGCGGACTGGCCCCGGTACGACGAGCTGACGCGCCGCGTGCGCATCTTCGACGGGGAGGATCGGATCGAGTCCGATCCGCGCCGCGGGCTGCGGCTGGCCTGGGGGGACTACCGCGGGTACCTGTAGCCGTCCGGGCGCCGCTCAGAGCCCGTAGTGCTCGAGCAGCCGCGCCTCGTCCTCGGGGCTCAGCTGCGTGCGGTGGTCGACGTCGGGGGCGTGCTTGATGTCGTCGAAGGCGAAGGAGACGTGCAGGTCCTGCGCGTACTCGCCCTCGCCGAGCCGGGCGCCGTGCAGGGGCACAACGTGCTCCCGCGTCCCGAACAGGCCGAGCGGGATGGAGACCCACTGCGGGTGGCCGGCGCCGTCGACGTAGACCTGTCCGACCTTGCCGAGCCGGCGGTCGGCAGCGTCCCACGCCGTGGCGTCCTGCAGGGCGTGCAGCTCGATCAGGTCGGGGACATCCCGGGGGTCGCCGCTGTTCTCGTCCATGTGGTCTCCGTCCGTGGGTCCGCGTCTGTCCGTTCCACTCTTCCCCGGGACGCGGCCGGCCGCAAGACCCCGCGTCGCGCGGGACGGGAGGCCCGCGCGCGCGGGCCTACCGTCGCCCGCCCGCGTCGGCCGCGCCGGCGTCGGCCGCGAGGGCATGGATCATGCGTTCGAGACGCGCGATCCCGACGAACCGCCCCGCGTTGTCCGTGACCAGCAGGGGCTCAAACCGGCTCGGGGCGTCCCGGGTCATGGACCGGGCCAGGGCCTCCGCCAGCGGCGTGGACAGGTTGGCGCGCAGGCCGGGTTCGACGACGCCGAGCCGCGACGCGCCGGCCCCGAGGGCGGCGAGCGGGCGGTGGTGCTCCCCGAGCAGGACCACGCAGCGCAGCGAGGGGTCTTCCCGGAAGGCCTCGGCGGCCGCGGAGACGCTGCCCGCGGTCGCGACGATCTCGAGGACGTCCCGGACCGTGCGGTGGCGATCCGGGACGCGCCGCGAGAGGAGGCGCGCGGCGACGTCGGGGTCGATCCCGGCCCATGGCGGGGCCGGCCGGGCCAGGCAGTACCCCTGGACCAGGGGGACCCCGAGGGCGGCGAGGGTGTCGAGTTCCTCGACGCGTTCCACGCCCTCGGCCAGCAGCCACGCGTCCACGCGGCTGGCGAAGGTCCCCAGCATCTCGATCAGGGCCCGCTTTGCCTCGTCGTGGTCGACGTCGCGCACCAGGGCGCGGTCGATCTTGATCATGGAAGGGCGCAGGGCCAGCAGGTGCCGGAGCCCGGCGTACCCCGCCCCGGCGTCGTCCACCGCGATGAGCGCGCCCGCGCCGCGCAGCTGCGCCAGGTCAGGTTCCAGCGCCACGTAGGACTCGATGGGTGCCTGCTCCGTCAGTTCCACGACCAGCCCGCCGAGCGCCCCGGCGTCGCGCCACACCGCGCGGATCTCGTCCGTCGGGAGCAGGTCCGGGGAGACGTTCAGCGTGAGGAAGCAGTTGGCGGGCAGCGTGGACCGGGCGGCGAGCGCCGTGCGCAGCACCACGGACTCGAGCTCCGCGGCGCGGCCCGCGGCGCGCGCCGCGGCGAACCACCGCTCGGGATTCGGCTCCGGGAAACCGGGAAAACGCGCCAGCGCCTCGTAGCCGACGACGATGCCGCGCGCCGTGTCGACGATCGGCTGGTAGACGCTGGCGACGCCCTCCCCGCGGCACGCGGCCGCGAGCATGCCCTCCCAGTCCGGGCCGGCGGCGCCCGCGGGGAGGGCCGGGGACGCCAGGGGCACGGCGGTCAGCCCACCGCGACGATCGCGGAGCGGACGGACCGGACGAGGTCGGGCGACACCTCGGTCAGGCCGTGGGCGGACGCGGCGTGCGCGGCCACCTCGAACAGGACCTCGTCCTCGGTGCTGCACACCCAGCGGGCCTCGCAGCCGGGAACGACGTCTCCGCAGGCGAACGATTTCATGGAACCTCCCAGAAGTTTCGGATGGAATGGAGACACTCTAGATCGGCCCCCGGCCGTGCCCGCGGATGCCGCGCCGAACAGCCTTCGGCGCGCCGCGCGGCCGCCCTATCCAACGCGACCCCGCCCTGACTAGGATGTCGAGGGGGGGTACGTGGATACATCCCACTGATTGCGCGCCGGACCGACGGTCCGGACACGCCGTTCGCAGGATGCCGACCATGAACCCCAGCCCGCGCCTCTCCGCAGCCGTCGCCTCCCTGACCCTCGCCGCCGTGCTGGCGGTGCCCTGGGCGGTGCCCCTCGCGGCCCCGGCCGCGGCCGACCGGCCCCAGGCCGCGGCCCGCAACGACGCCCCCGCCGCCGCCCGCAACGACGCCCCCGCCGCCTTCCGCAACGACGCCCGGGACGCCCGGCCGGCCGTGGAGCGGCGCGGTCCGTCGGCGGGGGACCCCACGCCGGAGCCGGCCACGGACCGGTTCATCGTCAAGTTCAGGGACCGCGCCGTCCTGGGCCCCGCCGGGCGCCAGACCGCCTACGGGCGCACCGCGCGGGAGCTCGGCGTCTCCGTCCGGGAGCTGCGCTCCACCGCGACCGGCGCGCGGGTGGTCGGCACGGGCCGTCCGCTGGATGCCGCCGCCGCCGGGGCGTTCGCCGCGGAACTCGAGGCGAACCCCGCCGTCGAATACGCCGAACCGGACCGGATGCTGCGCCACGCCGCCGCGGCGCCGAACGACGAGTACTACGCCCTGCAGTGGGGCCTGTTCGACGAGCTTTCCGGTCTCCAGGTCCCCGAGGCCTGGGCGAACGCGGCCGCGGGGACCCCCGCCGGGGACCCGGCGCGCGGCCGGGGCGTGGTGGTGGCCGTGGTCGACACCGGGATCACCGCGCACAGCGACCTCGACGCCAACGTCCTGCCCGGCTACGACATGGTCTCCGACGCCGCCATCGCCCGCGACGGCGGCGCCCGGGACTCCGACGCCCGCGACGAGGGGGACTGGTACCGGACACACGAGTGCGGCTACGGCATTCCGGCGCAGGCCTCCTCGTGGCACGGGACGCACGTCGCCGGGATCATCGCCGCGCGCGCGGGCAACGGCACCGGCGTCGCGGGCGTCGCGCCGAATGCGAAGATCCTGCCGGTCCGCGCGCTCGGCGCCTGCGGCGGCTACGCGTCGGACATCGCGGACTCCATCGTCTGGGCCGCGGGCGGCACCGTGCCCGGGGCTCCGGCGAACCCGACCCCGGCGCGCGTCGTCAACCTCTCGCTCGGCGGCGACGGCGCGTGCGACGCCACCACGCAGGCGGCGATCGACACGGCGGTGGGCGCGGGCGCCGCCGTCGTGGTCGCGGCGGGCAACGAGGACCGGGACGCCAAGGGGTCCACCCCGGCCAACTGCCGGGGCGTGATCGCCGTGGCCGCCAGCGGCCGCGAGGGCGCCCGGGCCGGGTACTCCAACTACGGGGCGGCGGTCGACGTCACGGCCCCCGGCGGCGACTTCGCCACGGGCGACTACAGCGGCATCGCGTCCACCATGAACCTCGGCTCCGCGCGGCCGGGCCCGGAGGGCTACTCCTTCGGGGAGGGCACCTCGATGGCCGCGCCGTTCGTCGCTGGGGCGGCCGCGCTGCTCTTCGCCGCGGAGCCCGCGCTGACCCCGGCGCAGGTCGAGGCGCGGCTCAAGCTCACGGCCCGCCCGCTGTCCGCCCCGTGCGCGCCGGGATGCGGCGCCGGACTCGTCGACGCCGGCGCCGCCCTGCGCCACGGCACCGGGACCGGCGCCCCGCCCCCGCGCGGCACGCAGCCGCTGTCGCCCGGGAGCCCGGTGATCCGCGGGACGGTGGCCGTGGGCCGGACCGTGACGGCGGACTCGGGGGACTGGCGCCCCGCCGCGCAGCAGGGCTTCTCCTACCAGTGGTACCGCGACGACGCAGAGATCCCCGGGGCGGCGTCGGCCGCCTACCGGCCCGTGCCCGCCGACGCCGGCACGTCCCTCTCCGTCACCGTGGCCGGTGCGCGGACGGGCTACCTCCCCTCGTCCAGCGCCTCCCGCCCCGCCTTGGTGGCGGCGGGGACGCTGTCCGCGCCGCGGCCCGCCCTCGCCGGCGTGCAGCGGGTCGGGCACACGCTGACAGCGAACCCCGGGACGTGGACGGCCGGGACAGCGCTGCGCTACCAGTGGTACCGCGGCGCGACGGCCATCCGCGGGGCGACGGCGCGGACCCACAAGACCACCGGACTCGACGCCGGCCGCTGGATGTCCGTCCGGGTGACCGGCACCAAGACGGGCTACGCGACGCGCTGGGTGCGGTCCGCGCCGACCGCGGCGCTCGCGCGCGGCGTGCTGCGCGGCCCGGCGCCGACGGTCGCCGGCACCGCGAAGGTCGGGTACCGCCTCACGGCGAACCCCGGGACCTGGACGGCCGGGACGACGCTGCGCTACCAGTGGTACCGCGGCTCGACGGCGCTGCCCGGGGCGACGGCGCGGACCCACCCTGTCTCCGGGTACGACGCCGGCAAGAGCCTCGCCGTGCGGGTAACCGGAACCAAGACGGGGTACGCGACGCTCGCGCGGCGGTCCGCGGCGACGCCGACCGTCTCGCGGGGGACCCTGGCCGCCTCGGTGCCGACCGTCGCGGGGATCCCGCGCGTGGGCCACCGGCTCACCGCCGACCACGGTGCCTGGACGCCCGGGACCACGCTGCGGTACCAGTGGTACCGCTCCGGGCGGGCGATCGGCGGGGCCACGGCGAAGACCTACCGGCTGGTGTCCGCCGACCGCCGCGACGCCCTCCGGGTGCGCGTCACCGGGACGCGGACCGGCTACGCCACGGCGTGGAGGTACTCGCCGCCCACGGCGGCGGTCCGCTAGGAGCCGGGGCCGGCGCCGAAGAGGACGACCTGGCGGACGGCGCGCCCGTCCGCGAGCTCGTCCAGGGCGCGGTTGAGGTCCCCCAGGGCGATGGTCGAGGACGTCAGCTTCTCCACGGGCAGGCGCCCCTCGCGCCACATGCGCGCATAGACCGGGATGTCGCGGTCGGGCACCGCGGAGCCCAGATAGGACCCGACGATCGTGCGGGCCTCCGCGGTGAGCCCCAGCGGCTCGATCGAGGACATCGCCCCGGGCGCGGGCAGCCCCACGGTGACGGTGGTCCCGCCGGGCGCCGTCGCGGCCACGGCGGTCTCGAACGCGCGCGGATGCCCCGCCGCCTCCACGACGACGTCGGCCTTCAGGCCCAGCGACGCGACCTCCCCGGGCGTGTGCGCGGCGCTGGCGCCGAGTTCCCGGGCCCTCTCCAGCTTGTCCGGGTTCGCGTCGACGCCGACCACCGTCCCGCCGCCCGTCCAGCCCGCGGTCACGGACAGCGCCGTCAGCAGCGCCGCCATGCCGACGCCGCCGAGCCCGACGACCATGATGGACTGCCCCTCGCGCGGGCGCCCGGCGTTGAGGACGGCCCCGCCGCCGGTCAGCACGGCGCATCCGAGCAGCGCGGCGACCTGCGCGGGGACGTCGGCGTCGACCGGGACCACCGACCTGCGGTTCAGCACGGCGTGCGTGGCGAAGGCCGAGACCCCCAGGTGGTGGTTCACGGGGCGGCCGTTCGCGCTCAGCCGCCGGTGGCCGCCGAGCAGCGCGCCGGCGCCGTTGGCCTCGCTGCCGGGCGCGCAGGGGAGCTTGCCGTCGGTGCGGCAGGCGGCGCAGTCCCCGCAGCGTGGGAGGAACACCGTCACGACGCGCTGCCCGGGCGCCAGGTCACCGACGCCGGGACCGACGGCCTCCACGATGCCCGCGGCCTCGTGGCCCAGCAGCATCGGGAGCGGCCGGGGGCGGTTCCCGTCCACGACGGAGAGGTCCGAGTGGCAGAGGCCGGCGGCCTCGACCCGGATCAGCACCTCGCCCGGCCCGGGACCGTCCAGCTCGAGGTCGACGATCCGCAGCGGCCGCGAGTCCGCGTAGGGGCGCGATGCGCCGGATTCCGTGAGGAGCGCGCCCGTGATCTTCATGCCTGCGACGCTAGCGCCCCGCCCCGCGAGTCTCAACCGGATTGGCGCCGGGCACGGAAAACGCCGGCGGTCGTGCCCCCGTTCGGGACCGGCCACCGGCGTTGTCTTTTCCGCGCGCCCAGCCTAGGGGCGCGAAGCGCTACTTGCGGTTCTTGGTGATGAAGCCCCAGATGACGAGGGCCAGAATGGAACCGGCGATGGCGACGAGCCAGGTCTGGATCGACCAGAACTCTTCCAGGCCGATGCCGAAGATCGCGGAGCCGATGAAGCCGCCGAGCACGGCGCCGATGACACCCAGAACGAGGGTGGCGATCCAGCCGCCGCCCTGGCGGCCCGGCAAAATGGCCTTGGCGATGGCGCCCGCGATGAGGCCAAGAACGATCCAACCAATGATTCCCATGGTGCTGTTTCCTCTCAATAATCCCCAACGATGCGAACTCCCCCACGCGGTAAAAGACGTGAAGGAGATTACTTACGATGTAAGCACATTTTTCGGGTATCGGCGAATTCCGGCTCCGGGGTGGTGCGGCGCGAAGTGCCGCGTCGGACCGGCGGGGAAGCCCGTCGGCTAGGCGCGCGTCGGGAGCGGGACCAGCTCCACGTCGCGCAGCCGGCCGGCGTCGGCGACGGCCGTCAGGTAGGTGCACACGGGCTGGCGCCTGCGGTCGGTGGGGGAGCCGGGGTTGAGGAGCCGCAGGCCGGCGTCGCCGGTGGTGTCCCATGGGATGTGGCTGTGCCCGAAGACCAGCACGTCGGCGTCGGGGAAATCCTCCTGGCAGCGCTTGCCGCGGCCCGCCGCCGCGCCGGTCTCGTGGATCATGGCGAAGCGGATCCCCTCGATCTCCGTCCGCGCGACCTCCGGCAGCCGCGCCCGCAGTTCGGGGCCGTCGTTGTTGCCGTAGACCCCGATCAGCCGCGCGGAACGGCGTTCGAGCTCGTCGAGCAGGGCCGCGTCGACCCAGTCCCCGGCGTGGAAGACGACGTCGGCGGCCTCGATGGCGTCCCAGAGCTCGGGCCGCAGCCCGCGGGCGCGCTTCGGGACGTGGGTGTCGGCCAGGAACAGCAGGCGGGTGCTCATCCCGGCATCCTCTCACGGCCCGCGGGGCCCGCCGCGTCCGCCAGGAACCCGCGCAGCAGCGCGGCCGTCCCGTCCAGGTGCTCGGACATCAGCACCCGGGCCCGCTCGGGCTCGCCGCCCAGGATCGCCCGCACGATCGCCTCGTGCTGGGCGTCCGAATGGCTGATGTTCATCGCGAGGAACGGAATCCGGTCCAGCAGGTCGCTGGTCGCGGCGCGGGCCTCGGCGACGGCGGAGACCAGCGAGGGGGAATCGGTCAGCTCGGCGATCGCCACGTGCAGGCGGGCGTCGAGCGGCCGGTACTGGGAAGGGTCGGCGGTCGCCACGGCCCGGAGGGAGGCCAGCAGCGCCGTGCGCTGGGCCGCCGCCAGCGGGGCGGCGGCGGCCAGCGCGGCGGCGGCCGGTTCGACGACGGCGCGGAACGTCAGGACGTCCTCCACCCGGGCGACGTCCGCGGCCTCGAGCGCGGCGCCGCCGCTCGGCAGGCCGTCGCAGACGAAGGCCCCGCCGTAGCGGCCGCGCTGGATCCTGATGTAGCCGGCCTTCTGCAGCTCGGCGAGCGCCTCGCGCAGCGTGGCCCGCGAGACGCCGAGCAGCTCCGCGAGCTCGCGCTCGGCCGGGAGGCGCTCGGCCGGGGTGAAGACGCCGAGCTTGATCCCGCGGAGCAGGTGCTCCACGGTCTCCTCGAAGGCGTTGCCCCGGTGCGCGGAGCCGAGGAGCCGGTAGCGCGGGTCGTCCGCAGTCTTCGGTCCCGCGGAAGCGCGTTGCTCGCTCATGGTTCCAGCATGCCACGCCGCGCGTCCATTGGTCTGCCACAGGACCATGTGGCCGCCGCGGGTCCCGGCCGGGGCCGGGAACCGGCGCGGCGTCGCGTGGGGCGGCGCGCGAGGCGGGACGTCGGGCTCGCCTGTCCCGCGGCGACCGTCCGGGCATCGACGGCCGGCCGGCGGTTTTCCTCCCGGACAAGCCTTGACGCGTGTTGGTGATCCGGTTCACACTGTACGCAGTCTCAATGGACTAAAAACGATCCATTGGAATCCCCACCCCCGCACCATCTCCCGCACCACCCCTTCGATCAGCGAGGCGGACATGGCACGCAAATCCCACATCGACTACAGCGCGGTGGACAAGGACTACCTCAAGCACCGCAAGCTCCAGAGCGGGGCGGCGGGCTGGATCCTGCTCGCCGGGCTGGGCGTCGCCTACGTGATCTCGGGCGACTTCTCCGGATGGAACCTCGGGCTCGCGGTCGGGGGATGGGGGGGACTGCTGATCGCGTTCGTGCTGATGGGGATCATGTACACGTGCATGGTCTTCGGCCTCGCCGAGATGTCCTCGACGCTGCCGACGGCGGGCGCGGGCTACGGGTTCGCGCGCCGCGCCCTGGGCCCGTTGGGCGGGTTCGCCACCGGCATGGCGGTCCTCATCGAGTACGCCGTGGCGCCCGCCGCGATCGCGACGTTCATCGGCGGCTACATCGAGGCGCTGGGACTCTTCGGGCTGACGAACTCCTGGCCCGTCTACCTGGCCACCTACGTCGTGTTCATCGGCATCCACCTGTGGGGCGTCGGCGAGGCGCTGAAGATCATGTTCGGCATCACGGCGATCGCCGTCGTCGCGCTCGCCATCACGGTCGTCGGACTCGCGCCGCACTTCGACGCGGCCAAGCTCTTCGACATCGTCCCCGACGGTTCGGCCGGCTCCAGCGCGTTCCTGCCCTTCGGCATCCCCGGCGTGCTGGCGGCCCTGGTGTTCGGCATCTGGTTCTTCCTTGCGGTCGAGGGCGTGCCGCTGGCCGCGGAGGAGACCGAGGACCCCAAGCGGGACATGCCCCGCGGCATCATCGTCGCCATGATGATCCTGCTGGTCTTCGGCGCACTGATGCTGATCCTGGTCCCCGGCACGGCCGGCGCCGCCGCCATGGGCGAATCCGACTCGCCGCTGCCCGAGGCCCTGCGCGCCGTGCACGGCGAGGGCTCGCTGATCGCGGACATCGTCAACTACGCCGGACTCGCCGGCCTGGTGGCGAGCTTCTTCTCGATCGTCTACGCGTACTCCCGCCAGCTCTTCGCGCTGTCCCGCGCGGGCTACCTGCCGCGGTTTCTCTCGGTGACGTCCTCCCGGCACACCCCCTGGGTGGCGCTGGTGGTGCCCGGAACCCTGGGCTTCATCCTTGCCGCGGCCACCGGCAACGGCGGCCTGCTGATCAACATCGCCGTCTTCGGCGCCACGCTCTCCTACGTCCTGCTGAACCTCAGCCACATCATGCTGCGCATCAAGGAGCCGAACCTGGAGCGCGGCTACCGCACCCCCGGCGGCGTCGTCACGACCGGCATCGCGCTGGTGCTGGCCGTCGTCGCACTGGTCGCCACGTTCGTCCTGGACCACGTGGCCGCCGGCATCACGGCCGCGGTGTTCCTTGTCGCGATCGCGTACTTCTGGTTCTACAGCCGCCACCACCTCGTGGCCAGCGCCCCCGAGGAGGAGTTCGCCCTGCTGGAGGACTCGGAGCGGACCCTGAAGTAGGCCCCGCGCGCACCCCGCAACCGCCACGAACCACCACGGAAAGAAGACACCCATGACTTCCCATCCCCGCAGCGACCGCATGCTCGGCGTCGAGCAGCTGAGGTCCGGCATCCGCTCCGGCGAGATCGACAGCATCATCCTGGCCTTCACCGACATGCAGGGGCGCCTGCAGGGCAAGGTGATCCACGGGGGGTTCTTCCTGGACTCCGTGCTGGACCACGGCACGGAGGCCTGCAACTACCTGCTCGCCGTCGACACCGAGATGAACACCGTGGAGGGCTACGCGCTCTCCAGCTGGGACACCGGCTACGGGGACATGGTGTTCGACCTCGACCTGGACACCATCCGGCGGGTGCCGTACCTCGAGAAGACGGTCATGATCCAGTCGGACCTGAACTACACCTCCGGCGGCCGCGTCCCCATGTCCCCGCGCAGCCTGCTGCGCGCGCAGCAGGAGAAGGCGGGGCGCAGCGGGCTGCGCGCGCTCGCCGGCACCGAGCTGGAGTTCATGGTCTACAACACGAGCTACGAGGACGCCCAGCGCGGGCACTACCTGGACCTCACGCCGGCCAACCTCTACAACGTGGACTACTCGGTGCTGGGCTCGATGCGCGTCGAGCCCCTGCTGCGCGACATCCGCAACACCATGTACGAGGCCGGGATGATCGTCGAGTCCGCCAAGGGCGAGTGCAACTTCGGCCAGCACGAGATCGCGTTCAAGTACGACGACGTCATCACCACGGCGGACAACCACACCTTCTACAAGCTCTCCGCCAAGCAGATGGCCTCCCAGCGGGGCCAGTCCGTCACGTTCATGGCCAAGCCGAACCAGCGCGAGGGCTCCTCCTGCCACATCCACATGTCGCTGCGCGGGCTCGACGGCTCACTGGTGTTCTGGGACAAGGACAAGGGGGAGCGCACGGCCGCGTACGACCACTTCATCGCCGGCGTGCTGGCGACCATGCGCGAGTTCACGCTCTTCTACGCGCCGAACATCAACTCGTACAAGCGGTTCGCGAAGGGGTCGTTCGCGCCCACGGCGGTCGCCTGGGGCCTGGACAACCGCAGCTGCTCCGTGCGGCTGGTCGGCGAGGGGCCGTCGGCGCGCATGGAGAACCGCCTGCCGGGAGCTGACGCCAATCCGTACCTCGCGCTCGCGGCGATGCTCGCCGGCGGGCTCTACGGCATCGAGAACCGGCTGGAGCTGCCGCCGATCATGGAGGGCAACGCGTACGACTCGGACGCCGAGCACGTCCCGCACACCATGGCGGAGGCGCGCGAGCTGTTCACGAACTCGGCGATCGCCCGCGAGGTCTTCGGGGACGAGGTCGTCGAGCACTACACGCGCTACGCCGACGTCGAGATCGAGCAGTACGACGCCGCGGTGACCGACTGGGAAGTGCGCCGCGGATTCGAGCGCCACTGATGCCGGCGCAGGCGCGGGCCGCGTACCGGCCCCGGATCGGGTTGACCACCTACTGGCAGGACGCGGCCTGGGGCGTGTGGAACAACAAGGCCGCGATCGTCCCCGGGAAGTACATGACCGGCGTCGTCGCGGCGGGCGGCACGCCGCTGCTGCTGCCGCCGGTGGGGACCGACCCGTCGGTGGTGGACGTGCTGGACGGTCTGATCGTCATCGGCGGCGTGGACGTGGACCCGGCCGGCTACGGGGCGGAGCCCCACCGGCTCACCCGGGCCCAGCCCGAGCGCGACGACCACGACATCGCGCTGACGCGGGCCGCCCTGGAGGCGGGTGTGCCCCTGTTCGCGATCTGCCGGGGCGCGCAGGTGCTCAACGTGGCGCTGGGCGGCTCGCTGCACCAGCACGTGCCGGACATCCTCCCCGAGGCGCGGTACCAGCCCTCGCCGGGCGAATACGGGACCGTGGATTTCACGACCGTCGCCGGCAGCCTCGCGGCGGACCTGCTGGGTCCCGCGGCGACCGCGCCCTGCTACCACCACCAGTCGATCGACCGGCTGGCCGACGGGCTGCGCGTCACCGCGCGCGCCGCGGACGGCACCATCGAGGCCGTCGAGCCCACCGCCGCTCCCGGCTGGGTGCTCGGCGTGCAGTTCCACCCGGAGGAGAACCCGGGCGACGCCCGGCTGTTCCACGGCTTCATCGAGGCCGCCCTGAACCACCACACCAACCGCGAGGTGACCCACGCATGAGCACCCACACCGTCCTGAATCCCGCGACCGGGGAGGCCATCCGCGAGGTCGGCATGGCCGGCGTCGCCGAGGCCGACCGCGCGATCGAGGCCGCCGCGGCCGCGTTCGGCCGCTGGCGGGCGGTCGCCCCCGCCGACCGCGCGCTGCTGCTGCGCCGCTTCGCGGCCGCCGTCGACGCGGACCTGGAGAACCTGGCCGCGCTGGAGGTCGCGAACGCGGGGCACACCATCGGCAACGCGCGCTGGGAGGCCGGCAACGTCCGCGACGTCCTGACCTACTACTCGGCGGCCCCCGAGCGGCATCTGGGGCAACAGATTCCGGTGGCGGGCGGGCTCAACGTGACCGTGCACGAGCCGCTCGGCGTCGTCGGGGTGATCGTTCCCTGGAACTTCCCGATGCCGATCGCCGCCTGGGGCTTCGCCCCCGCGCTCGCCGCGGGGAACACCGTGGTCCTCAAGCCCGCGGAACTCACCCCCCTGACCGCGATCCGGCTCGGTGAGCTGGCGCGCGAGGCCGGCCTGCCCGACGGCGTCTTCACCGTCGTCCCCGGCAAGGGCTCGGTGGTGGGGGAGCGCTTCGTGACCCACCCGGCGGTCCGGAAGGTCGTGTTCACGGGCTCCACCGGCGTCGGCAAGCGGATCATGGCCGGCTGTGCGGACCAGGTCAAGCGGCTTACCCTCGAACTCGGCGGCAAGAGCGCCAACATCGTGTTCGCCGACGCGGACCTGGAGCGGGCCGCCGCGAGCGCGCCCGGCGGCGTCTTCGACAACGCCGGCCAGGACTGCTGCGCGCGGTCGCGCATCCTCGTCGAGCGCGGCGCGTACGACCGGTTCATGGAACTGCTCGAACCCGCCGTCGCCGCCGTCACCGTCGGCGACCCGTCCGACGAGGCCACGGACATGGGTCCGCTCATCTCCGCGGGCCAGCGGGAGCGCGTCGCCGCGTTCGTGGACGAAGCGGCGGGCGGGACGGGCGCCGGCGTCGCCTTCCAAGGCACGGCGCCGACGGGCCGAGGCAACTGGTTCCCGCCCACCGTCCTCACGCCGACGGATCCGCGGGCCCGCGTGCTGCGCGAGGAGATCTTCGGCCCGGTGGTGTGCGTGGTCCCGTTCGACGACGAGGCGGACGCCGTCCGCATCGCCAACGACTCCGACTTCGGACTCTCCGGGTCCATCTGGACCCGCGACATCGGGCGCGCGCTGCGCGTCTCGCACGGCGTCGAGGCCGGCAACCTGTCCGTGAACTCCCATTCCTCGGTGCGCTACTCCACGCCGTTCGGCGGTTTCAAGCAGTCCGGGCTGGGCCGCGAGCTCGGGCCGGACGCGCTGCACGCGTTCAGCGAGGTGAAGAACGTGTTCATCTCCGCCGACTAGCCCGACTAGCCCGAATAGCCCGGCCGGCCACGAGTGGCCCCGACCGGTCCGCCCCGCACCGCCCCACGCCCCAGCCTGCCCCGAAGGAGAACCCCATGAGCCACGAGACCGCGGGAAGCCCGCACGACACCGACGCCGCGGCCGCCCCGGCGCCCTACAACGGCCTCGTCACCAACCGCCTTGCCGGACGGAGCGCCGTCATCACGGGCGGCGCGTCGGGAATCGGCCTCGCCACCGCCCGCCGCCTGGCCCACGAGGGCGCGCGGGTCGTCATCGCCGACATCTGCCCGGCAGAGGCCGGCCAGCGGGCCGCCGAGTCGGTCGGCGGCATGTTCGTCCGCACGGACGTCACCAACGAGGAGGACGTCAGGAACGTCTTCGCCGCGACCAAGGCGGAGTACGGCGCCGTCGACATCGCCTTCAACAACGCCGGCATCTCCCCGGCCGACGACGCGTCCATCCTCGAAACCGGAATCGACGCGTGGCGGAGGGTGCAGGAGGTGAACCTGACCAGCGTCTACTATTGCTGCAAGCACGTCATCCCGTACATGCAGGAGCAGGGCAGGGGCTCGATCATCAACACGGCGTCGTTCGTGGCCCTGATGGGCGCCGCCACGTCGCAGATCTCCTACTCCGCCTCCAAGGGCGGCGTGCTCTCGATGAGCCGGGAGCTCGGCGTCGAGTTCGCGCGGCAGGGCATCCGCGTCAACGCGCTGTGCCCGGGGCCGGTGAACACCCCGCTCCTGCGGGAACTCTTCGCCAAGGACCCGGAGCGCGCCGCGCGCCGCCTCGTGCATGTCCCGCTGGGTCGCTTCGCCGAGCCGGACGAGCTCGCCGCGGCGGTGGCGTTCCTGGCCTCCGACGATTCGTCCTTCATCACCGCCAGCCAGTTCCTGGTCGACGGCGGCATCGCCGGCGCCTACGTGACCCCGCTGTAGGGGTGCTCCTAGGGGTTGACGAGGAGCTCGCGCATCTCGGTGATCTCGGCCTCCTGGGCGGCGACGATGTCCCGGGCCAGTGCGACGGCGTCGGCGTCCCGGCCCCGCTCGATCTCGGTGCGGGCCATCTCGACGGCGCCGTCGTGGTGCGCCACCATCTGCGTGAGGAAGAGGGCCACGGCTTCCGGACCCTCCGCCTCGGCCAGCGCGGCCAGGTCCGCCTCCGTCATCATGCCGGCCATGCCGTGCCCATCGCCGGCCTCCGTCGGCTCGCCCCACGCCCGGAGCCACGCCGTCATCCTCGCGATCTCGGGGGACTGGGCCGCCTTGATCCTCTCGGCCAACTCGACGACGGGCGCGTCGATGTCCGATTTCGCGAGCAGGATGTCGCTCATCTCGACGGCCTGCTCGTGGTGCGGGATCATCATCTGCGCGAACATGGCGTCCGCCGCGTTGTGGGTCGCGGCCTCGGCGGCGGGGCCGGAGGCGGCCGCCGAGGCCGCGGGCGGGGCGGGGGTCGTCGCGTGGCCGGCGTGGTCGTCGGTCGGGGATGCGGAGTCCGCGGCCGAGCAGCCGGACAGGGCGGCGCCGACGGCGAGCGCGGCGGCGAGGGCGAGGGGAAGCTTCTTCATGGGTCCTGTTCTGCCTGTTCCGGGGGCCCGCCCGGCGCCGGCGACGTCGGAGGGGTCCGCGGTGGGGGTGGGTTCGTGGGTGTGCGGCGCGGCGACGGGTCGCCACGCGTGCCGCCAGCATACCCCAAGGGGGTATGGGAAGGCGGGGAGGGGAGCTACAGCGCGGCGGCCGCGAGGCCCAGCGCCTGACACGCGAGGAACAGCGCGGCCAGGGCCCAGCCGGTGGTGCGCAGCGCCCGGGAACCGTCCTGCGGCGCGTGGGTCTGCCAGCGCCGGGGATTGGCCTCGCGGTAGTACACGGTCTCCGGCGGCCGTCCGTCCGCGGGCGCGCCGTGCAGGACGTGGCTCACCACCGACCCGTCCGGCGTCCTCCAGACGATGCATTCCTGGTTCTCGAGAAGTTGCGTGTGGCAGGGCGCGGAGACCCAGTGCCCGTGGCGCGCACGGACCACCGCGGCCGCCACGAAGAACACGACGGAACCGACGAGCCCGACCCAGCCGACCAGGTCGAGGACGGGGCCCAAGGAGGCGGCGAGATCATGCACACCCCCGAGTCTAGGCTGGCCGACGGGATGGCCGATGCCCGGGGGTATCGTGGCGGTGCGGACCCGCGTCCGGCCCGCGCCCCGAACCGAAGGATCTCGATGACCCGCACCGCACCCGCCCCGAGCGTCCACAGCACGCCGGCCGGCGACACCCAGCCGGCCGGCGACGTCGACCCGTCCACCGCCGCGCAGGCAACCGTGGATCCCGCGGCGTCCGAGGGGGACCGGATCGTCCTGGTCACCGGGGCCGCGCGCGGGATCGGGCGGGCCGTGGCGGAGGCCTTCGCCGCGGCCGGCGACACGGTGGCCGTGCACTACGGAACGCGGCGGGCGGAGGCGGAGTCCACCGTGGCCGCGCTGCCGGGGGAGGGGCACCTCGCGGTCGGCGGCGACCTTTCCGATCCCGGGCGCGTGCGGGACCTCGTCGACGAGGTCGTCCGCCGTGCCGGCCGCATCGACGTCCTGGTCAACAACGCGGCGGCGCGGATGTCCCCGCACGCCGTCGCCGACACCGGCTACGAAGAATGGCAGGCCACCTGGCGCTCGACCCTCGACGTGAACCTGGTCGGGGCCGCGAACCTTTCCTACTGCTTCGCCCGGCACCTGATGGGGCGCCGAACCGGGGGCCGGATCGTCAACGTCGGGTCCCGCGGCGCCTTCCGGGGAGAGCCGGACCACCCGGCCTACGGCGCGAGCAAGGCGGCGCTGCACGCACTGGGCCAGTCGCTCGCCGTGTCGCTGGCTCCGCACGGGATCGCGGTCGCCTCCGTCGCGCCGGGATTCGTGGAGACCGAGCGCAACGAGGACCGGCTGAACGGACCCGAGGGCGGGGCGCTCCGCGCGCAGAGTCCCTGGGGGCGCGTGGCCGGGGCCGCGGAGGTCGCCGAGGCCGTGCGGTTCCTCGCCTCGCCCCGGGCCGTCTGGGCCAGCGGCTCCGTCCTGGATCTCAACGGCGCGTCGTACCTGCGGTAGAGGGCGCAACCGCGCGCCGGGGCGCCTGGCGCGCGAGGCCACTTCCCGGCCGCCCCCCGGCATGTCACACTGGTGGCGCCAGGCGGGACCCGCGCCGGCGTCGGCCGGGCGGCCCGTGCGAGACGGCGGGAGCACGCATGCGCGCATGGTGGGTGGAACGTCCGGGACCGATCGACGGCGGGCCCCTGCGCTTCGGCGAGCGCCCGGATCCCCGTCCCGGCGCCGGAGAGGTCCTCGTGGCCGTCCGCGCCTGCGGGGTCTGCCGCACCGACCTCCACCTCGCCGAGGGCGACCTGCCGCCGCGCCGCCCGCGCACGGTCCCGGGGCACGAGGTGGTGGGCGACGTCGTCGAACTGGGGGAGGGGTGCCGCCGGTTCCGCGCCGGCGAGCGCATCGGGATCCCCTGGCTGCGCCGGACCTGCGGGGCCTGCCGGTTCTGCGCGCGCGGCGCCGAGAACCTCTGCGTCGCGCCGCGCTTCACGGGCTGGGACGACGACGGCGGGTACGCCGAGCTCGCGGTCGTCGACGAGGACTACGCCTACCCGGTGCCCGCATCCATCCCGGACCGCCAGGCCGCGCCGCTCCTCTGCGCGGGGATCATCGGCTACCGCGCCCTGCGCCGCTCCGAGCTGCCGCGCGGCGGGCGCCTCGGCATCTACGGCTTCGGCGGGTCGGCGCATCTGGCCGCCCAGGTGGCGCTGCACGAGGGCGCCGAGGTGTACGTGATGACCCGCTCGGCGGAGGCCCGCCGCCTGGCGCTCGACCTCGGCGCGAGCTACGCCGGACGCGCCGCGGAGGAGCCCCCGGTGAAGCTGGACGCCGCCATCCTCTTCGCCCCGGCCGGAACCCTGGTCCCGCCCGCGCTGCGGGCGCTGGACCGGGGAGGGACGCTGGCGGTCGCCGGCATCCACCTCAGCGACATCCCCGCCCTGAACTACGCCAACGAGCTTTTCCAGGAGCGCCGCCTGGTGAGCGTCACCGCGAACACGCGGGCGGACGGCAACGAGTTCCTGGACCTCGCCGCCCGGATTCCGCTGCGTCCCACGACCGTCGGCTACCCGCTCGCGGAGGCCGACCGCGCGCTGCGGGACCTCGCGGGCGACCGCATCACGGGAGCCGCGGTGTTGGAACCCTGACGGGACCCGGCCCCGCCGGCGGCGCGTAGAGCCCGGACGCGACGTCGAGCATGGCGGACGCGGCCTGCGACGGGCGGACCGCGTCCGGCCACACGATGGCGACCGGAACCGGGCGCACGGCCGGCCGGATCGGCCGGACCGCCAGCGCCCGGCCCTCGTAGCTCTGGTCGCCCGCGGGCCGCTGGACCAGGATGGAATACCCCATGCCGCGGCCCACCAGCGAGCGCGTGACCTCGTAGTCCGTGGTGCGGAAGCGGATGCGGGGCTGCAGGCCCGCCGCGGAGAACATCGCCAGCGTGTTCTCGCGGCTGGGATCGACGTCGAGCAGGACCATCGGCTCGTCGACGAGTTCCGTGAGGTCGATGGCCGCGCGCGACGCCAGTGGATGCCCGGCGGCGAGGACGACGGCCGGGACGGCGTCGTAGAGCCGCCGGCTGCCGAGCCCCGGGGGCAGCGAGAGGTCGTAGGCGACGGCGAGGTCGAGGCGTCCCGCGAGCAGGCGCTCCTGGACCTCGCGCTGCGGGCCGTCGAAGAAGTCCAGCTGCACCGCTGGATGCCGCTGTGCGAAGGCGGCGATCAAACCCGCCAGGACCGTGGGCGCGAGCGTCAGGTAGCAGCCCAGCATCAGGGATCCGCGCAGCTCGGCGCCCGCGTTCGCCGCGTGCAGCTCGAGGTCCCCGGCGCCGTGGAGCAGGCCGCGCGCCTGCGCGAGCACGTAGGAACCGGACGGCGTCAGGGTGACTCCGTGGGCCTTGCGCCGGATGGTCAGCTGCGTCCCGAGCGCCCGCTCCAGCCCGTTCAGGGCGCCCGCGATGGCGGACTCCGACACGTGCAGGGCCTCGGCCGCGGCCGCAATGCTGCCGCGCTCGGCCACGGCGACGAAGCACTCCAGTTGCCGGAGCGTGGAGCGCGCCATCTGAACCTCGCTGAATCCGTGGATATTGGTCTGAAAATTGCACTTTACCGGGGATATGCCGCCCGTCACACTGGAGAAGCGGCTGAGGCGGTGCCACCGGCAGTGTCGGCCGCGGAGCCAGAGACAGAAACAGCGGCGGGAGACCGACATGAACGAACCCCAGACAGCCACCGGCACGGGGCGGACCGCGGCACCCGCCGAACCCCCCGTCGCCGACTGGGTGACCATCGAGGACCTGCGGCGCGATCCCTTTCCCCTCTACCGCAGGATGCGCGAGGAGGCGCCCGTCCACTGGGTTCCGGCGGTGAACCGGTACATGGTCACGAGCTACGCCGCCTGCCACGAGATCGAGCAGGACGCCGAGACGTACTCCGCCGACGAGACCGGCTCGCTGATGAAACGCTCGATGGGGCATTCGATGCTGCGCAAGGACGATCCGGAGCACAAGGTCGAGCGCGACTCCTACGGGTCCACGCTGCGTCCGGGGACCGTGAAGAAGCACTGGAACGCGGTCTTCGCCCGGAACAACGAGACCTTCCTTGCCGGGCTCAAGGCCCGGGGGCCGGGCGCCGACTTCGTCTGGGACTACGCCGCCCCGTACGCGGCGGAGAACCTGCGCCTGATCTGCGGGTTCCACAACGCCACGCAGCAGGACCTCCAGCGCTGGAGCCAGGACATGATCGACGGCACGGGGAACTACGCCGACGACCCGGACGTGTGGGCCAGGAGCGAGGTGGCCTCGGCCGAGGTCGACGCGGCGATCGACGAGATGCTGCCCCGGTTGCGCGGCGAGCCGGACGCGTCGCTGCTGTCCGGGCTGGCGTCGATGCCGATCCCGCTGGAGGCCATCCGCGCCAACCTGAAGATGACGATCGGCGGCGGGCTCAACGAGCCCCGCGACGTGCTCGGCACCACCGTCTGGGCGCTGCTGTCCCACCCGGACCAGCTCGCCGCGGTGCTGTCCGACCCCGCGCTCCACCTGACGGCCTTCGAGGAATCCGTCCGCTGGGTCGCGCCCATCGGCATGTACCCGCGGGAGAGCACCCGGGAGAGCGTGCTCGAGGGAGTGCGGCTGCCCGCCGGGGCGCGCGTCGGCGTCGTGCTCGGCGCGGCCAACCGCGACCCCGCGGTGTTCGGGGACCCGGAGTCGTACGACATCTTCCGGCCCCGCAAGCCGCATCTGGGATTCGGCGGCGGAAGCCACTTCTGCGCCGGCGCCTGGGTGGCCCGCTCGTCGGTGGCCGGGATCGCGATGCCGCGGGTCTTCGAGGAGCTTCCCGGACTCCGGCTGGATCCCGAACGTCCGGCCGTCGACGAGGGCTGGGTCTTCCGCGGCATGACCCGCATGCCGGTGCTCTGGAACTAGGCCGGGAACGCACCCGCCGCCGCACGCTTTCACACCGTCCCTTGATACCCCACCACCCCGAGGAGCAGCCATGCCCACCATCACCTTCACGCAGCCGGACGGCCGGGCCGACGTCGTCACCGCAGTCGAGGGGACGTCCCTGATGCGCGCCGCCGTCACGAACGGGGTCGACGGCATCGTCGGCGAGTGCGGCGGGCAGGCCATGTGCGCCACGTGCCACGTCTATGTGCGCCCGGAGTTCGCGGCGGCGCTCCCCGAGATCGGCGACGACGAGGAGGAGATGCTGGACTGCACCAGCGCCGAGCGCACGGCGAGGAGCCGCCTGGGCTGCCAGGTCGCCGTCGGCGCGGGACTCGACGGCGTCGTCGTCGACGTGCCCGAGGGGCAGGTCTAGCCGTGGGCGGCGCGGCGGGGGCCGGGGCGGACGCCGGGGTCGTGGTGGTCGGCGGCGGCCAGGCCGGGACGCAGGTCGCGGACTCGCTGCGCGCCGCGGGCTACGCCGGACCCGTCACCCTCGTCGCGGAGGAGGCCGGCACGCCGTACCAGCGCCCACCGCTGTCGAAGGACCACCTGCGGCCGGGGCCGGAACCGGAGCCGTTGCCGCTGCGGGGGCCCGCGTTCTTCACGGACCGGCGCATCGCCCTGCGCGCCGGCGTGCGCGCCGAGGCGATCGACCGGGGCCGCCGCGCGCTCCGGCTCGCCGACGGGACGGAGCTGGCCTACGGGCACCTGGTCCTCGCGACGGGGGCCGCGAACCGTTCGCTGCGCTGCCCGGGGGCGGAGCTGCCCGGCATCCACGGCCTGCGGACCCTGCCCGACGCCGGGGCGTTGCGCCGGGGGCTGGACGCGGCGCGCGAGGTCGTCGTCGTCGGGGCCGGGTTCATCGGCCTGGAGGTGGCGGCGGCCGCGCGCGCCCGCGGCGCCGCGGTGACGGTCCTCGAGTTCGCCCCGCGTCCCATGGCGCGCGCCCTGACCCCGGTGACGGGGGAGTGGTTCGCCGCCGCCCACGGACGCCTCGGCGTCGAGCTGCGGCTGAACGAGGGCATCGCCTCCTTCGATGCCGGCCCGGACGGGAGGGTCGCCGCCGCCGTCTCCACGGCGGGCCGGCGCTACCCCGCCGACCTGGTCGTCGTGGGCGTCGGCGTGGATCCGGACACGGCGCTGGCGTCCGCCGCGGGGCTCGCCGTGGACAACGGAATCGTCGTGGACGCGGCGCTGCGGACCGCCGACCCGCGCATCCTCGCGGTCGGAGACTGCGCCAACTTTCCCAGCGCCCACGCCGGGGGCCGGGTGCGGCTCGAATCCGTGCAGAACGCCACGGACCAGGGCCGCCGCGCCGCGCTCACGATCCTCGGGGAGGCCGGGGCATACGACGACGTCCCGTGGTTCTGGAGCGTGCAGGGGCCCCACCGGCTGCAGATCGCCGGGCTGTCCGCGGCGTCGGACCGCACCGTCGTCGTCGGCGACCCGGCGTCCGGCCGGTTCTCCGTGCTGTGCTATCGGGACGGGCTGCTGGCCGCCGTCGAATCGGTCAACCGGCCGTCCGACCACGCGGCCGCGCGGCGGATCGTCGGTGCGGCCGCCCCGGACCCCGAGGAGGCCCTCGCGCCCGGATTCGACCTCAAGACCTACGCGCGCGCCGCCGCCCCGGCCGGATAGCGGCGCCGGTCGGATGGCGGCGCCGGCCGGACAGCGGCCCGCTCCCATCCGGGGATCCGGGCGGTCGGAGGACCTTGGTCGGGAACGCCCGCGTCCGCTCGTGCCGCGGATGCCGCCGGGACGCGCGCGGTGCTAGTCTGGTGCTTCGAATCTTTGTTCTAAGGCGGTGGTGGGGTGTTCGGCATCGATCCCGCGCCGCGGAGCGCCCCGGAACCGGACGGCGGTGGCGCGCCGGCCGAGGCGAGTGGCTTCCCCTCGCCGGCCCGCGACTACTTCAACGGCGGCATCGACCTGAACCGGCACCTCATCCGCGACCGCACGTGCACCTTCATCATGCGCGTCGCCGGGAACGCGATGGCGGCCGCCGGCATCGCGGACGGCGACGAGCTGATCGTCGACCGGTCGCTCGTCCCGCGCGACGGCAGCGTCGTCGTCGCCGTGCTGGACGGCGAGCTGGTGGTTCGGCGGCTGCGGTTGGGCGGGCGCGGCGCGTCCCTCGAGACGGACGACGGAGCGCGCCCCACCGAGCTGACCGAGCTGGCCGACCTGACCGTCTGGGGCGTCGCGACCCGGTGCCTGCACCGTGTCTGACGCCGGCGCCGCGGACGCGCCGGGGCCGGTCCCGCCCGGCGCGCCGATCGCGCTGGTGGACGTCAACAACTTCTACGTCTCCTGCGAGCGGGTGTTCGATCCCTCGCTGGAGGGGCGCGCCGTCGTCGTCCTGTCCAACAACGACGGCTGCGTCGTCGCCCGCTCGGCCGAGGCCAAGGCGCTGGGCATCACGACCGGGACCCCGTGGTTCCAGGTGGCGCCCTCGGCCGACCGCTGGGGGCTGGTGGCGCGCTCGAGCAACTACGAGCTCTACGGGGACCTGTCCGCGCGCGTCATGGAGGTCATCGGCCGGTTCGGCGCCTGGCAGGAGGTGTACTCGATCGACGAGTCGTTCCTGGGGCTGGCGCCGGGGGAGTTCCGCCGCGCCGAGGCGCGGGTCGTGGAGGTCGCCGCGACCATCCGCGAGGCGGTGGCCCGGCACGTGGGGGTGCCGGTGTGCGTGGGGGTCGCGCCCACCAAGACCCTGGCGAAGTTCGCCAACCACATCGCGAAGCGGAACGCGGGCATGCGCGGCGTCTGCTCGCTCGGCTCGATGCCCGACGCCGAGGTCCGCCGCATCCAGTCGCGGGTCCCGGTGACAGGTCTCTGGGGCGTGGGCGCGCGGACGGGGGCCCGGCTGAACGCGCTGGGCATCGAATCGATCGCGGACCTGCGGGCCGCGGATCCGCTGGCCATCCGCAAGCGCTTCTCCGTGGTCCTGCAGCGCACGGTCCTGGAGCTCAACGGGGTGCCGTGCATCCCGCAGGCCGACGAGCGGGCGGACAAGCAGCAGATCGTCTTCTCCCGCAGTTTCTCCGCCCCCGTGACCCGGGCCGAGGAGATGGACCAGGTGATGGCCGTCTACGCACAGCGCGGCGCCGCCCGGCTCGCCGCCCAGGGCCAGCGCGCCTCGGTCCTGACCGTCACGGCCGGCACCAGCCGATTCTCCGGCGGGGCGGCGTCGTTCCCGTCGGCGAGCGTCCCGTTGCCGGAACCGACCAACGACCCGATCCGCCTGACGAAGGCGGCGGTCGCCGCCATGCGCGGGCGCCTGGAGCCCGGGGCCGCCTACCTGCGCGCCGGGGTGATGTTCTCCGGGCTCTCGCGGGACGTGGCGGGGGGCGGGCAGGAGTTGCTGGACGTCTTCGCCACGGGGGACGGGGACCGGAACGTCGGGGACCTGCTGGGGAACGTGCGCGCGAAGTTCGGCGAGGCGGCCATCGGTCTCGGCCAGGGCGGATTGGCGGCGCCGGCGTCGTGGTCCATGAAGCGGGAATTCTCGTCGCCGAAGTACACGACCGAGTGGGCGGAACTGCCCGTCGTGCGGGCCTAACCGACGACTTTTTCCCCACCGGCATCAGCCGCCGCAGGGGCCCCGAAACAATCGACGCGGGTGGCCCCCATCGCTATCCACGGGCCGCCGCCGAGCCTATGGTGGACCCGTTGGGGACAACAAACGAGGCAAACTCTTGGGGAGTCGGCTATGGATCACTACGAGGTGATTGGTGTTGCGCGCACCGCGTCGATCACGGACATCAATGCCGGGGCGCGGGACGCACTCTGGGCCGGGAAGGTCGATCAGACCAGGACGCGGCAGATCCTCAACGCGTGGTTCACGCTCCGGGATCCGCAGCGCCGCCGGGCCTACGACCAGCAGCTGATCGTCGAGGCGCCCGGCCTTCCGACGGTGACCGGCCCGCAGCCGACGGTCCCGGTGGGGACGGCCCCCGCCCCCACGCTGCGCGGAACGCATCGCCAGCCGCGGCACCGCGCCTGACCCTTCCGGCGGCACGTGCCGGGTTCCGCGGTGCCGGACGCCGGTCGGCGCGCCGCGCGGCTGACAAACCCCGCCGTGCCTCCTAGGCTGGGGCGCTACCGCACGAACCCGACGGAAGGATCCCCACGTGGCCGAGTCAGACGTGTCCAAGAACGCCCGAGACCTCGCGGACAGCGGGGGCGGCATGGCCCCCCAGCAGCAGGAGCATCCGGGCGCCACCGCCCTGATGGAGCCGGCGCCGGACCACGGGGAGCAATCTTGGGTGGGACGCGGCCGGCTCGAGGGAATGCGCGCGCTGATCACCGGGGGCGACTCGGGGATCGGGCGGGCCGTGGCGATCGCCTACGCGCGCGAGGGCGCCGACGTGGCCATCAACTACCTGCCGGCCGAGGAGGACGATGCCCGGGACACCGCGGCATGGATCGAGAAGGCTGGCCGGCGGGCCGTCCTGGTCCCGGGGGACCTGCGCGACGAGGCGACGTGCGGGGAGATCGTGGAGCGGGCCGTCGCGGAACTCGGGGGCCTGAACATCCTGGTCAACAACGCCGGCTACCACTGGGCCCGCGGCGAGAAGGGGCTCCGCGGACTGACCACCGAGGCGCTGGACCAGGCGATGCGCACCAACATCTACGGCATGCTGTGGCTGACCCGCGCGGCCCTCCCGCATCTGGGCCGCGGGGACAGCATCATCAACACGACGTCGTTGCAGGCCTATGATCCCTCGGTCACCATGATCGACTACGCGGCGACGAAGGCGGCGCTGAACAACATCACCGCCAACCTCGCCGCGGAGCTCGGTCCGGATGGCATCCGCGTGAACGCCGTCGCGCCCGGACCCGTGTGGACCCCGCTGCAGCCGGCCACGAAGGAGCCCGAGGCCGTGGCCGAGATGGGTCGCGACACCCCCCTGGGCCGCATCGGCCAGCCGGCCGAACTCGCCGGGGCGTACGTGTTCCTCGCCTGCCCCGCGGAGGCCAGTTTCGTTAGCGGCACCGTCCTCGGGGTGACCGGGGGCATGCCGGTCTTCTAGGGTCGAGGTCAAGGGCCGTGCCCCGCGGACCGGCCACGAGCGCGACCGGTTCGGCCAGGCCTGGCTCGACATGGACCGCAGCGGCTGCGACACCCACAACGACATGCACCGGACCCAGCTGACCGACGTCGTCTTCGCCAACAGCGTGCCGTGCAAGGTGGCGTCCGGGACCCTCACGGACCCGTATGCGGCCACTCTCATCCGTTTCGTCCGCGGGCAGCAGACCAACTCGCTTGTGCAGATCGACCACGTCGTCGCGCCGTCGGACGCCTGGCGGAAGGGTGCGCAGCGCCTCACGGCGGGGGAGCGCGCCGCCTTCGCGAACGACCCCCTGAACCTGCAGGCCACGGACGGCGCGACCAACGCGCGCAAGGGCGCCGGGGACGCCGCCACGTGGATGCCGCCGAACAAGTCCCACGGGTGCTCCTACGTGGCGCGGCAGATCGCGGTCAAGGCCAAGTACCGGCTGTGGGTTGCACGGGCCGGGCACGGGGCCATGTCCCGCGTGCCGGCTGCGTGCCCCGGCCAGCGCGTTCCCGCTGCGGCCGCGGCCGCCGTCGTGCCCGCCCGCGGGACGGTCCCAGCGCCGAAGCCGGCCATACCGAAACCCGCGGCGCCGAGGACCGTCGTCAGCTACGAGGACTGCGCAGAGGCCCGGGCCGCGACCGGCGGCGCCGGTCCTGCGTTCCGTGCGATCCGGACCTAGAGGATGCCGGCGAGGTTCGCGAACACGAGGATGGCCAGCACGGCGACGGCGCAGCCCGCCGTCGCGCCCCAGAGCGCTCGGCTCCGACGCAGGAACGCCGCCCCGCCGAGCACCGGCGCGAGCGCCATGCCCGCGAGCAGCGCGGCCGCCGTCGCCCCGAGCACCGGCTGGGGCCGGGCGCACTCGATGAAGCACCCCGTGAATCCCACGTGGGCCGTGAGCAGCGCGAAGAACGCGGGCGACGCCAGCGCGGCCCAGCCGCCGAACACGATGAGCAGGCCCCACCACGCCCGGCTCCGCAGGGCGCGGTCGAGGGCGGAACCGTCAAGGGCGGAACCGGCGGGATCGGGCTGCATGGCGCCAGCCTGCCACGACCGCGGGACCCGCGGAAGGGCGGGCCGCGCCCCATCGTCGTCGACACCGTAACCCCTGTGATGGAAGTGATTTCAGTGCATTGGAGGGGTGGATGAGGTTGGAATTGCGGCGTCGCCGCGGGTTGCGCGACGCAACATGACGCGCCGCCGGGCCGCGCGTCAGGGACGCGGGGGTAGGGACTCCTCGACCGCGGCCAGCAGGCGGTGGTCCGCGATCGGCCGGAAGTGGCCCATGGTGTCCAGCTGCACGTTCGTGGCCCCCTCCAGGTGGCTGCCGCCGGGGATGTGCGGGTCGAAGAGGCTGTAGATGGACACGATGCTGCGGTTGATCTCGAGGTTCTCGGCCAGCCGGATCAGCCCGGCGTGGCGCGGGGAGAACTCCTGGATGCTGCGCAGGGGCGCGAAGCGGGCGTAGACGGATCCGGAGAACGGGGTGTTGATGGCCACCATGGAGCGCACGCGGTGCCCCTCGTCGGTCGCGCTCATGACGGTCTTCCCGATGAGCCCGCCCTTGCTGTGGGCGACGATCACGACGTCCCGCAGGTCGTTCTCCCGCAGATGCGCCGCGACGACGGCGGCCATCGCCTCGATGGTGCCGCTGTTGTACCCCAGCCCGTGGACGACGTGCACGGGGTGTCCCAGCGCGTGCAGCCGCTTGGCCACGGGGTGCAGGAACTGCCAGGTCTCGTAGATGCCGGGGATCAGCAGCACCGGCGCGGCCGCGGGGTCCGTGTCCTCGAGGAAACGCCGGTTCGACGCCGGGAAGAGCAGCGCGTGCGCCTGCCAGAAGCCGACGTACACGTAGTCCAGCCACCAGGCGAAACCGCGGCGGGCCAGATCCCCCAGCCGGCGCAGCGGGCGCGGCGGGCGTGGGATCCGCCGGGGCGGACGCGGCGTCATGCCCGGGCCGTCAGCTCGAGACACAGGTCGGCGACCCTCTCCGCCGAATGGAACATCATGACGTGGGCCTCCCCGGGCACCTCCGCCACCACGGTTCCGGGCCGGCGGGACGCGAGGTCCTCCACCCAGCGGCGGGGGACGATCGGGTCGTGCTCGCCGCGCACGATCAGCACCGGTGCCTCCACGTCGCCGATGCCCTCCTCGATGTGGTTCTCCAGCATCGCCGGAACGGACCGCGCGTACCAGAGCGGGCCGCAGCGGAGGAGGTAGTCGCTGAAGATGATGGCGTTGACGCGCGGCGTCTCGCGCAGGGTGTCCAGACCCAGGCGGAGGGCCTGCCGCCAGACCTTGCGCTCGCCGGGCACGTTGGTGGGGGCGAGGACGACGACGCCGCCCACCTTCCGGTCCCGACGTCCCATCTCGACGGCGACCTGCGAGCCCATGGAATGGCCGACCAGGATCGGCCGCTCGACGCCCAGCCGGTCGAGGGTGGCCCATACGGCGTCGGCGTGGTCCTCGATCGAGGGCCCGCGCCGCGGTTTCGGGGACCGCCCGTGGCCGGGCAGGTCGACGCTGTGGACGCGCGCGTGCCGCGACAGGGCGTCGGCCAGGGGTCGGAAGTAGCGCCGGGACACCCCGATGCCGTGGATCAGGACGAACGTGTGGCGCCCGGCGCCGGAACTGCGGACGTGCACCGTCGAGTCCTCGTGGACGACCGTGCGGGACTGCGGGGTGGCTGGCGTCACCGGTGTCTCCTTACTGCAGGCCTTAAAGCCTAACGGTCCCGCGGCCTGGCCCGGCGCGGGGCGGGCCCGACGCGGCGGTTCCCGCGCCGTTCCCGTTCCGGGGACGGGGACAGTGGCTAGAACGGGTACGGCGCGATCTCCGGGCGCACGGTCAGCCACTGGACCTCCGTGAACGCGTCCATGTTGGCCCGGTGGCCCCCGATGCGTCCGCCGTTGCCGGAGTCCTTCACGCCGCCGAACGGGGAGTTCGGCTCGTCGGACACGGTCTGCTCGTTGATGTGGACCTTGCCGGAGTCCACCCGGTCGGCGATCCGCATCGCCAGCCCGACGTCGCCGAGGATGGCCAGCGACAGGCCATACCGGCTGTCGTTGGCCATGTCCACCGCCTCGTCGATGGTGGAGAACTTCCGCACGGGCGCGACCGGCCCGAAGATCTCCTCGCTCCAGGCCGCGTGCGAGTCGTCGAGGTCCACGAGCACCGTCGGGGCGTAGAAGAGGCCGTCGCCGCGCGTCCCTCCCGCGGCGACGCGTGCGCCGCCCGAGACGGCGGCCCGGACCATGCCGTCGACCTTGTCCAGCTGGCCCTGGTCGATGATCGGTCCCAGCGCCACCGTGCCGGACGCCGGGTCGCCGACGGGCAGGTGTTCCGCCTTCTCCGCCAGGGCAGCGACGTACTCGTCGTAGATGTCCTCGTGCACCAGGTGCCTGCCGGTCGCCATGCAGATCTGGCCCTGGTGCATGAACGATCCGAACGCGGCCGCGCTGGCGGCCTTGGCGACGTCGGCCCCCGGCAGCACGATCATGGCGCTGTTCCCCCCGAGCTCGAGGTGGGCCCGCTTGAGCAGGCGGCCGGCGGTCTCGCCGATCCTGCGGCCCGCCTCCGTGGAACCCGTGAACGCGATGACCCGCACCTCGGGGGCCTCGACGACGGCGGCCCCGACATCCGCGCCGCCCGGCAGCAGGGACAACACCCCCGCCGGAAGCCCGGCCTCCTCGAAGACGCGCACGATGGCCACGCCCGCGCAGACGGTCGTCCGCGGATCCGGCTTCAGCAGCACGGCGTTGCCGAGCGCCAGCGCCGGCGCGACCGCGCGGATCGCGAGGATGAGCGGGAAGTTGAACGGCGCGATGACGGACACGACGCCGGCCGGGCGGCGCCGCGCGAAGGACCAGCGGTCCTCGTTGGTGGTCAGGACGTCGCCGGCGGGCAGGCTCGGCAGGGCGGAGGCCTCGTAGCACTCGTTCGCGGCGGTGTGCAGCTCCAGGCCCGCCTTCGGCGGGATGCCGCCGGACTCGCGGACGATCCAACGCGAGATCTCCTCGGCGTGCTCCTCCCAGAGCGCCCCGGCGCGGCGCAGGACGGCCGCCCGCGCCTCCGGCTTGGCCGCCGCCCAGTCCCGCTGTGCCGCCGACGCGGACGCCGCCGCCTCCGCGACGTCCTCGCGGGAGGCGACGCCGTACGTGCCGAGGATCCCGCCGGTCGCCGGCTCGACCGACGCGGCCGTCCCGCCGCGCCCGTCCCGCCAGCCGTTGACGAAGATCTTGCCGGACCAGGACGCGGGATCGAGGATGCTCATGCGTTCTCCTTCGTGGAGTGGGTGGGGTCGTGGGTCGTGAAGGGGGTGAGGACGATCTTGCCGCCGCCGTGTCCGGCCATGCCGGAGCGGAACGCGTCCGCGGTCCGCTCCAGCGGATACGTCGCCGTGACGTCGACGGACAGCCGGCCGGCGTCGGCGAGCGCCGTCAGGCGGTCCAGCTCGCGGGCGTCGGGCCGGACCCAGATGTAGTGGCCGCCGTGGTCGGCGACCGAGGCGTCGGCGATGGACACGTGGCGTCCGCCGGGGCGGAGGACGGCCAGCGTCTCCTCCAGCACGCCGCCCGCGTAGTCGGCCACGGCGTCGATGCCCAGCGGCGCCAGCGCGCGGACCCGCTCGGTGAGGCCCTCGCCGTACTCGACGGGCTCGGCACCGAGCTCCCGGAGCCGCGCGTGGCTGCCCGGGGACGCGGTCGCGATGACGCGGGCGCCGCGGTCGACGGCCAGTTGGGTGGCCGCGCGGCCCACGCCCCCGGCGCCGTTGTGGATCAGCAGCGTCTCGGTGGGTCCGAGGTCGAGCCCGCCCAGGCCGAGTGCGTCCAGGCTCCGCAGGGCGGTCAGCCCCGCCAGCGGCAGCCCGCCCGCCTCCTCCCACGTCAGCGCCGCGGGTTTCCGCGCGACGATGCCCGAGGGCAGGGCCACGTACTCGGCGAAGGTGCCGTGCCCGACCGTGTGCAGGCGGCCGTAGGAGTACACCTCGTCGCCGGGGACGAACTCGGGGGTGTCGAAGCCGACGGCCTCGACCACGCCCGCGACGTCCCACCCGGGCACCACGGGGAAGTGGGCCTGCATGATTCCGTCGAGGGCGCCGGACATGATCTTCCAGTCCACGGGGTTCACGCCGGCCGCCAGGACCCGGATGAGGACCGAGGCCGGGGGGACCTTGGGGCGGGGAACCTCGGAGACCTCCAGGGCCTCCGGACCGCCGAAACGCGAATAGGTGATGGCCTTCATGGTCTCCTCCTGCGTGTCGTGCGGCATCCGGGCTTCCCCCGCGTGCGACGGCGGCGCCCGTCCGGACCGTGCGGACCGGGCGGGCGCCGCCGTCGTGCGGTGCGTGCGGCGGTCAGCGTTTCCTGTTCACCGTAACGACCTCGGCCTTGTCCCCGCCACCCTTTCCGGAGAGCTTGCCGGTTTCGTTGTGGTAGTGCAGGAACAGCGCCTTGGTCTTGTCCTTCGCCTTCGCGTCGGCGGCGCCGTCGCCCAGATGGGCGGTCAGCTTCAGGCCCGGCAGGTCCACGAACGCGGTCCCGGTTCCCAGGCCCTCGAACCGGAGGTCCGGGGCGAGCACGTTGTAGTCGATCCATGTCGTGGAGTCGACCGGCACCGTGTTGCCCTCGGTGTCCGAGTTGTACGTGCTCCACGTGACCACGCGGTACTTGACGTCGCCGCTATGCGCCGCGCCGAGCTTCAGCGCGGCCACCGAGACCGGAAGCGACACGACGTTGGTGTCGAAGGCGTTCGTGTCCACGTTCCCCTCCAACCCATTGGTCGGCCACAGGTCGACCTGCTCGCCGGTGCGGAGGTTGAAGGTCGCGGAGAGGTTCGCGTCGATGTCGGGCATCTGCGCGGAGAACGTGAGGAAGTCGGCCACGCCGTCGCCGTTCGTGTCGATCTCCACGTTGATTTCCGTGCCGCCCGTCAGATGCGCCCAGTTGCCCCAAGTGCTGACCCCAAAGTTCAGGGTGCCCTCCGCGGCGCCCTCGGTGGCGGCGTCCGAGCTGGCGCCCACATGCTGCAGGTCCATCTCCCGTGCGCCGGGAACCTCGTCGATGGCCGGGCCCAACCGCGGGCTGGACGCGCCGAGTTCGAAGGCGGACACGAGCGAAAGGAAGCGCTCGTCGCCGGTGCCCAGCTGGACGCCCTCGCCGCGCAGGGTCACCGTGGCCGTGTCGGAACCCTTCCGGGCCTCGATCTTGCCGACGCTCATGTCGGCGGCGGGCTTCGGGGCCGCGTGCACGGGCACCCGCAGGGTCGGCAGCCCCTTCGACGTGAGCTGGACGCGTCCGGAGACGTCGGTCAGCCACTGGCGGGGGATGCCGCCCTGGGCGCGGTCCATCGTGGGATCCATCGTCTTGGCGACGCGGGACGTGTCGATGGTCAGGGTAACCTCGACCTCCTTGGACCGTCCCGGCTTGACTGTGACGGACCGGGTGTCGAGCGTGTACGCGGCGCCGGGGATCTCGGTCGCGGGGACGTAGGCGACCTGGTAGGTGCGCGTCCTGTCCGAGGTGTTCCGCACGGTGATCGACTTGGACTCGCGGTACTTCTTTTGGTCCAGCTCGATCACCCCGAACGCGAGCGTCGTCAGTTCCTCGTCGTCGGTCGCGTAGGCGTAGGCCGGGGTCTCGAGCGCCGCCGTGGCGATCACGCGCCCGGAGCCGACCCGGTTGGGACCGTACGCCGCGCCGTTCGCGGCCAGCACGTCGGCGGCGGCGGTGTTCATCACGATGCTCTTGATCTGGTACGGCGTGTAGTCGCCGGAGGCCGCAACCAGCGCCGCGACGCCGGCGGTGTGGGGCGTCGCCATCGACGTGCCGGTCATCGTGGCCGGTCCGTCGCCCGTGCCGACGCCGGCGGAACCGATCGCCGTTCCCGGCGCGGCGACGTCGGGCTTGACGATGCCCTCGGAGCCGTGGACTCCGCGGGAGGAGCTGGGGTTCAGCGTGTCCAGGGCCCCCGAGTCGCCGGAGGCGGAACCGATCAGTTCCTGGTCCAGCCGGATCTCCAGGGTGCCGGCCTCGGCGGCGGGGCGCAGGGAGTCGGAGTACGTCCGGTTCAGCTGCACGCCCGGGATGGCCGCGTTGCCGGCGATGCCCGCGTCGAAGACCAGGTTGGGCGAATCGAGCACAACGCCCGCACCGCCCGCGGCCGCCACGTTGTTGAAGCGGGCGCCGGAGCCGCAGGGGAACGCGCCGTCTTCCTCCCACTGCAGCCAGACCCACTTGCCGTCGAAGTCCGTGCCCGCGGGGAACGCCGAGCAGCCGAACTTGTTCGCCTCGGCGGCCTTGAGGACCGTGCCCGTGAGCTGTGCCTCCGTCGCGGAGCCGTAGTCGAAGCTGACGGAATACTGCCCGCTCGCGGAACCCGCGGTCGGCGCGAGGACCTCGACGCCGTCGAGCGTCACCTTCGAGCCGACGCTGTTGGCGACGGTGAGGGAGGACCGGGCGTTGCCGGGGGCACCGCCGACGTCCGTGACGTCGCCGGCGTTGCCGGAGGCGATCACGGAGAGGATGCCCTGTTCCGCGAGGGAATCGACAATGGCCGTCTCCGGGTCGTCCACGGGGGAGTGGTCGGAGCCGAGCGACATGTTCACGATCTGGGCGCGGTCGTCGAACTTTCCGTCGTTGTTGGGGTCCAGGACGTAGTCCAGCGCCTGCCCGACGACGGAGGAGGACCCCTCGCAGCCGAAGACGCGGATGCCGACGACCTGCGCCTCGGGCGCGGTGCCCGGGCCGATCCGCATCTCGGAGACCTGTCGCTCCGTCAGCGACGAGTAGTCGCCGTCGAAGGTGCTGCCGTCGCCGTTGACGCCGTAGCCGGCGGCCGATCCCGCCACGTGGGTGCCGTGGCCCGCGGTGGCGCAGTCCAGGGGGTTCGGATCGGGTTTGGGGACCGGTTGGTAGGAGGGCGCGCTGGGATCGGCGTTGTAGTCGTCGCCGACGAGGTCCCAGCCGCCGATGAACTTGTCGGGGTCCCGCAGGCCGGAGTCCGCGGAGGGCAGCGCCGCGGAGGCCTGGGCCTTCTTGTACGCCTCCAGCGTGCCGGGCCCGCCGAAGTCGGCGTGCGTGTAGTCGACGCCGGTGTCCAGCACCGCGATGGTTACGCCTTCGCCGGTTTCGCCCAGGTTCATCCAGGACTCGAGTGCTTTGGTGTCGATCACCGCCCCCTTGTTGTCCGGGGTCTTGGGCACGATCGCGGTGATCTTGACGACGTCCGTGCGGGCCGCCAGGGCGCGCAGCTCGTCCGCGTCCCCGCGCAGCGCGACGCCGGGGATCGTGTTCGTCGTCGTGTAGATGATCCTCGACTGCGACGCGGTGGCGGCGGAGCGGCCCTTGGCCTTGATGCCCTCCCGGATCTGCTTGACCTTGGCCTGCGCGGCCACCGGTTCGGCCTTGCCGTCGCGGACCGCGGCCGGCTGCGTCTGCTCGAAGGCGCCTGCGCCGGCGAACTGCACGAAGACGGACACCTCTCCCCGGGCGGACGACAGCGGCCCGGAGACCTTGAGGTTCTTAATTGCTGAACCCCCGAGAGCCTGCGACTGGCTGCCGGGGGTGTCGTTCACGTCTCCGAGCGGCGTCGCCGCCGCGGGGAGTGCCATGGTGGCGACCAGGGCCAGGCCCGATGCCGCCGCCACGACGGCCCGGGCAAGCCGGGGTCGATGCGAGTTGTTCATGATGCTCCTTGTGACCGGATGAGGCGGTACTGAGGAGGCGTGTCCTGCGGATCCCAAAACCGCACCCCAGGCTTTCAGGGTAGGTGACCTCCCTCACCTGTCAAGCCATTCCTTTACGCTTTTCGTTAATCGGGAGTCATGAAAGCAAAGGCGGGCGCTGCGAGGCGGGCCCGGGACGGCGGGCGCGTTCGCACAAGCGTGTGAACCTAGCGCGGTCCGCCCTGCCAGACGGCGTCGAACGGCGCGGCGGACGCCACGCGGTTCCTGATGCCCGCGGTGACGAAATCCTTCGCGGCCCGCGCCGCCTCGAGCGGGGTGGCGCCCTTGGCGAGTTCCGCGGCGACGGCGGCCGCCAGCGAGCAACCGGCGCCGCTGACGGCCACCTCGCCGACCTTGGGCGCGCTCAGCAGTTCCGTCGTTTGGCCGTCGTAGAACACGTCCACGGCCTCCGGGCCCTCGATGCGGACACCGCCCTTGGCGAGGACGACGGCGCCGCTCGCGGCGTGGATCAGGCGCGCGGCCTCGGTGAGGTCCTCGATGGAGGTGATCGACATGCCGGAGAGCGACTCCGCCTCGAAGTGGTTGGGGGTGACGAACGTGGCGAGGGGCAGGAGCGCCGCCTTGAGCGCCTGGTCGGTGTCCAGCGCGTGGCCGGGCTCCTGGCCCTTGCAGATCAGCACGGGATCCAGCACCACGTGCTTCCACTGCTGGGCCTGCAGCGCCGCGGCGACGGTGTCGATGGTGGCCGGGCTTCCCATCATGCCGAGCTTGACCGTGTCCAGGCTTCCGGCGTAGCAGGTCTGGATGGCCTCGAGCTGGTCCGCGATGACCTGCGCCTCCACGGGGACGAAGCGGTGGTTCCAGTTGTCCTGGGGGTCGAAGGAGACGATGCAGGTCAGCGCCGTGATGCCGTAGACCCCCAGCTCCTGGAACGTCTTCAGGTCCGCCTGCGCTCCGGCTCCCCCGGTGGCCTCGGAACCGGCGATGGTGAGCGTGATGGCGGGCGCGGTGGCGTAGTCGGTGGAAGTCATGGCATCCATGGTAGGCCTCCGCGGCGGTCGGGCGGATCCTGTGCCGACGCCGGTCCGCGCGTTCCGCGGCGGGGCGATGCGCACTCCGGGGACGGCGGGCGCGCGGGGCCGCGGGCCTTCGTGGGAGAATCGAGGGTCAAGTGCTAATACAGCGGGCGACACGCGCGTGTCCACGGAGCGATCCCGGGCGCCGTGCGGGCTGCGGGAGAACCACGCGGCCGGTCGTCTGGCGAACCACTTCCTAGATTGGGAATTCCACCATGGCAGCGAGCCCCGCTTCCCCCTCATCCGTCTCTCCGGCCCCGGGCCGCGTCCGCGCGGCCTTCGCCGCGGCGGGCAGCCCCTACTTCTCCACCGTGCTGGCCCTCATGGCCGTCGTCGTGGTCCTGTCCAACATCGGCGCCTCCAAGGGCGTGACCTTCGGCCCGCTCGTCACCGACGGCGGCTTCTTCCTGTTCCCGCTGGCGTACGTCCTCGGCGACGTCGTCTCGGAGGTCTACGGCTTCAAGGCCGCCCGCCGCGCGATCATCACCACGTTCGCGCTGTCGGTGTTCTCGGCCTTCTGCTTCTGGGTGCTCATCTCGCTACCCGCCGCTGAGTGGTACGACGGCCAGGAGGCGCTCGTGCGGACCCTGGGCCCGGTGTGGCAGATCGTGGCCGCGTCGCTGCTCGGCTTCGCCGTCGGGCAGACCCTGAACTCCTGGGTGCTGGTCAAGATGAAGGAGCGCTTCGGGGAAAAGCGCCTGGTGATCCGCCTGATGGGCTCCACCGGGGTCGGCGAGTTCGCGGACACGCTCATCTTCTGCTCCATCGCCGCCTCCGTCATCGGCATCACCGATCCGGGCAACTTCATCAACTACGTCCTGGTCGGCTTCCTGTACAAGACCGCCGTCGAATTCCTGCTGGTGCCCGTGACCACCGCGGTCATCGCGTGGCTCAAGCGCCGGGAGCCCACCTACGGGGTGCCCGGCTCGCCGTAGCGAACCGCCCCGCGGGGGACGGGGAGCCTACGCTGTGCGTATGGAGTTTCTCACCGCCGCGGGGCTGAGCTCGGCCGCAGGGCTCAACGCCTACATCCCCATGCTCGTGCTCGGGCTGCTGGACCGTTTCACCGGTCTCGTGAGCCTGCCGGCGGGCTGGGAGTGGCTGTCGCACGACTGGATGCTCATGCTTCTCGGCGTGCTCCTCGTGCTGGAGATCCTCGCGGACAAGGTGCCCGTGGTCGACAGCATCAACGATGTGGCGCAGACGCTCGTCCGTCCCGCGGCAGGCGGCATCGTGTTCGCGTCGGGGCTCGGCTCCGAGACGGTGACGGTGTCCGATCCCGAGACCTTTTTCGCGGGGGACCAATGGGTTCCCGTCGCGCTCGGGGTCGGCATCGCCCTGGTCGTGCATCTCGTGAAGATGACGGCCCGGCCCCTGTTCAACGCCGCGACCGTGGGGACGGCGGCGCCCGTCGTCAGCACCGCCGAGGACGGGGCCGCGCTCGGGCTTTCGGCCGCCGCGGTCCTTCTCCCCATCCTGGTGCTGGTGATGCTTGCCGCGATCGCGGTCTTCGTGTTCTGGCTGGCCCGCAGGTTCCGTCGGCCGCGTTCCCCCGGCGCCCCGTGGGAGCCTTCCGCAACGTAGGGCGGAAGAACCCCGGACCGGATTCGGGTGCGAGTCGCCGACGCTTGCCTTTAGGGTGGGGACATGTCGGATGCAACCACAGACGGTCCGGACGCGGCGCATCGGCGCCCCTCCGGAATCAGCGACGAAACGGTGGAGGCGCTGGGCAAGTTGTCCGAGGCGCTGGAGGTGGTCGAAGACGCGCGGGGCAGCCTGTACGCCTTCCACCGGCTGACGGGCATGGCGGACTTGGCGCTCGGCGAGGCCGTCGACCTGCTGCGCGAGGCCGGCCATGGTGCGCTGGCAGAGAGAATCACCGAGGAACTCGTGGGCCGCAATGTGGTTGAGGGCCGTTGGACCTTCCAGATTGTCGAGGACTACGACGACAACTACTACGCGACCTTCAAGTCGTTGGAGCGCGACGCGCGCGACGAGCTCGCCGAGGGGAAGCGCCATCTCTTCGAGGCCGAGATGAAAGAGGATCGGCGGACACGCGGGCGGCGCCACCACGAAGCGCTCCCGCCGCGGCGCGACGCGCCCCCGGCGGGCGACCGCGAGCCCCGCCGCGGCTGACCGCAAGGCCCACCGCAGCCGACCGCGAGCGCCACGGCGGCGCGGCTCGGTCTCCCGCAACAGCCCCGCGCACCGGTGCGCCGGCTACCGGCCCTGCGGGTCCGGCGCGCCGGCGTAGTAGTCGGCCAGCGTGCGCGCCTTGAGCTCCCGGAAGGTGCCGTCGCCGATGGCCTCGCGGCAGTCGTCGACCAGCCGGACGACGAACCGCTCGTTGTGGATGGAGATCAGCGTGTGGCTGAGGAGCTCCTTCGCCTTGAACAGGTGGTGGATGTACGCGCGCGTGTAGTGTGCGCAGGTGTAGCAGTCGCAGTCCTCCTGAAGCGGTGTGAAGTCCGTCTTGTAGCGCTGGCCCGACAGGTTGAAGCGGCCGTGGCGGGTGTAGAACGCCGAGTTGCGGGCCACGCGGGTGGGCGAGACGCAGTCGAAGGTGTCCGCGCCGTTCTCGATGGCCGTGAAGACGTCGTCCGGCTCGGAGATGCCCAGCAGGTGCCGCGGCTTGTCCTCCGGCAGCACCTCCGAGCACCAGCCCACGATGGTGCCCAGATTCTCCTTCTCCAGGGCGCCCCCGATCCCGAATCCGTCGAAGGCCATGGCGCCGAGGTCCGCGCACGCCTTGCGGCGCAGGTCCTCGAACTGGGCGCCCTGGATGACCCCGAACAGCGCCTGGTAGGGCTTGCCGCCGCGCTCGTCCGTGAGCCGGAAGTGCTCGGCGACGCACCGTTCCGCCCACAGCCGCGTGCGCTCCAGCGATTCCTCCTGGTAGCCGCGCGAGTTGTGGAGCGTGGTCAGCTCGTCGAAGGCGAACATGATGTCCGCGCCGATGCGGTGCTGCACGCCCATGGAGATCTCCGGCGAGAACCGATGCATGTCGCCGTTGAGGTGCGATTTGAACCAGACGCCGTCGTCGTCGACGTTCGCCAGGCGCTCCTTGCCCGGCGCCACCGCGTCGTCGCCGCCCTGCGCGCCGGCCCCGGTCATGTCGATGACCTTCTTGAACCCCGACCCCAGGCTCATCACCTGGAAGCCGCCGGAGTCGGTGAACGTCGGGCCGTCCCAGTTCATGAACGCGCCGAGGCCACCCGCCGCGTCGAGCACCTCGGCGCCGGGCTGCAGATAGAGGTGGTAGGCGTTGGCCAGCACGGCCTGCGCGCCGAGCTCCCGGACGGACTCGGGCAGCACCGCCTTGACGGTGGCCTTGGTGCCGACCGCGATGAACGCGGGGGTGCGGATCTCGCCGTGCGGGGTGCTGATGACGCCGGTGCGGCCCAGACCCGGAGTGCCGTCCGGGTTCGTGAGCCGGGACTCGACGCGGAAGGAGAAGTCGGCCTGCCGCGGGTGCCGCTCGGCGTTCCGCGCCGCGGGCGCGGCGGTCGGGGCGGGCGAGGCCGCGGGGGTCGGGGGCACGACGGCGGAGGGCGCGTCGGAGGGCTGGGAGACGTCGGTGGTTGGCACCCCACCAGTCTGCCCTATCCACGGGTTGTCTCGTCCGTCACCATCGGCCGGAACGGGGCCCCGCGGGGCGTCCGGCGACCGGTCCGGGCCTAGGATCGAGGGATGCCCCGCGACGATTCCCCCCGTTCCTCCCGGGGGACCGGCGGGCGTCGGTCCCTGCGGTTCACGGCCCTGTTCGCCCTGGCGCCGGGCGAGCGCGACCACCGCGTCGCGTTCCGCGCGGCCCTCGGCGTCTTCCTGCCGCTGGTGGCGCTCATCGCGATCGATCGGCTGGACCTCGCCGTCTTCGCGATCTTCGGCGCCTTCACCGGGGTCTACGGCCGGGTGGAGGGGCACCGCAACCGCCTGGAGGCGCAACTGCGCGCGGGCGCCCTGTTCTGGGTGGTCATCCTCGGCGCCTGGCTCAGCTCCGCCCGACTCGTGGACCACGCGTCGGGCTGGGGACCCTGGGCCGTGGTGGGGCTGACCACCGCCGTCGCCTGGAGCTGTTCGCTGGCGACCGCGTACCTGCGCATCCGGCCCGCCGGGTCGCTGTTCCACATCTTCGCGTTCGCCGCCATCGCGTCGCAACCGCGGCTGCCCCCGCTGGGCGAGGCGATGTCGGCCACCTCGGCCACGATGCTGCTCGCCGTGGCGATCGGGCTCGCGAGTTGGTTGCCTCCCCGAAGCCGGACGCCCTGGCGGCGCGTGCGGACGCCGGCGGCTCCGACGGACCACCGGGCCGTGTGGCTGGACTCGGTCGGATACCTGCTCGGTGCCGGCATCGCCGGAACGGTGGCGACCCTCCTGTCGCCGGCGTGGTCCACGGAGCACACCTACTGGGCGATGGTCGCCGCGGTCGTGCCGCTGGTGGGGCGGACCACGCGGCACCGGGTGGTCCGGGGCGTGCACCGCATCCTGGGAACGATCGCCGGGCTGGCCGTCATGGCGGTCATCGTCCTGGCCGCGCCGAGCCCCTGGGTGGCGGCGCTCGTCATCGGGCTCATGCAGTTCGGCGCGGAGATGCTCATCACCCGCAACTACTTCTGGGCGCAGGTCTTCGTGACGCCGCTGGCACTGGTGGGCACCTCGCTGGCGGCCGGCTTCGGCCCGGGCCTGCTGCGCGACCGCATGCTGGAGACTCTTGTGGGCGCCGCCGTCGGGGTGTGCGTGGTGCTGGCGGGGTCCGCCTGGGGCGGGCGCGCCGGGAAGCCGGGAGCGCCCGCCGCGGGAAACCCCGCGGGGCCCGGCTAGCGGACCTCGACGACGCCCATCATGCCGAGGTCCTCGTGATCCAGGATGTGGCAGTGGAACACGGTGCGCCCGGCGATGCCGTCGAAGGCCACGAGGACGGTCGCCTCGCCGTTCGCGGGGACAACGACGACGTCGCGCCAGTCGGGCACGTCGACCGCCGCCGTCCCGTCGTGGACGACCTGCATCGGCCAGACGTGCAGGTGGAACGGGTGGTGCAGTGGGGACGTGTTCACGATCCTCCATTCCTCGACCGTGCCGGCCTCCACGGTGATGTCGGTCCGGTCGGCGTCGTAGCTCCGCCCGTTGATGGTGGGGGACATGCCGCCGGGCCCCATGCCGCGGCCCATGCCCATGGCGAAGACGACGTCGCGCCGGGCCGCCACCGTGCGGCCGCGCAGGTCCCGGGGTGTGGGGTTGGTGGGCGCGGGGACGTTGGGGAGGGGCCCGTCGCCGGCGCCGGAGCCCCCGGAGGGGACGAGCCGCAGGAGATCGACCGGTTCGGCCGGTTCGGTGTCCATCATCCCGCCCCGACCCGGCCCGCGGCCCATCATGGCACCCATGTCGCCGCGGTCGTAGGCCAGCGAGCGCAAGGTGGCCGCGCCGTCCCCGACCGCGACCAGCAGATCGGCGCGGTTGCCGGGCGCGAGCACCAGGTCCCCGGCGTCCCGGGGCGAGGCCAGGCGATGACCGTCGCGCGCGGTCAGGAGCGCGGTGGCGCCCTCGAGGTCCAGGCGAAGGAAGCGGGTCGGGCAGGCGTTGACGAGGCGCCACACCTCGCGGTCGCCGGGGGCCGCGTCCAGCCGGGGGAACGTCCGGCCGCCGACCAGCACGGTGGCGCCCATCCGGCCCATCATGCGCTCCGGCATCGTGACGCCCTGGAGATGTCCCGCGGTGTCGAGGGTCAGGTCGGACACGAGCAGCACGCGCTCCCGGGTCGCCGGCACCGGGTCGGTGTCCTCGACGACGATCGCGCCGTAGAGACCCGCCCAGAGCTGGTCCGCGACCATGCCGTGGTGGTGGGGGTGGTACCAGAACGTGCCCGACGGGTGGTCCGGTGGCAAGTCGATCTCGTAGTCGAAGGTCCCGCCCGGGGACACCTCGAGGAAGGGGTTGTCGCCGTTGCCCGCGGGGGAGGCGTACAGCCCGTGCGTGTGGAGGTTGGTCGGATCATCCAGGCCGTTGGCCAGGCGCACGCGTAGCCGGTCTCCGGGCCTCAGGCGCAGGGTCGGGCCGGGGACGGTGCCGTTGTAGGCGAGGACGTCCGCGTCGCGGCCGCCGATCGACAGCCGCGCGGGGGCCGCCTCCAGGCGGACCTCGAGGACCCCGTCGCTGCTGGAGACGGAGGGGGACGCCGTCCAGGCGCCGCCGGCGCCCGGGGCACCGTCGTCCGGTCCGCCGGGAGAACGGATGCGTGCGGACCACAGGAGGCCGGCGGCGCCCGTGGCCGTGGCCGCGGCGCCCGTGGCCCCCAGGGCGATGGCCTGGCGTCGTGTCAGCGGGTTCATGGCCGGTCGTGGCGAAGGGCCTCGAGTCGTTCCCGGTACTCCGCGGTGCTGATGTCGCCGCGGGCGTACCGCTCGTCGAGGATGAGCCGGGCCGAGCCTTCGCCGGGCCCGGTTCCGGAGGTTCCGGACCCCGCCCCGGTCCCGGACGCGGGCGGCGCTCCCCGCGATCCCGCGAGCCGCACGAGCAGGACCACCAACAGGACGATCCCGACGATCAGCAGGATCCACGAGACCCACATCCAGCCCATCATGCCCGACCAGCCCGAGCCTGGACCGTACATCACGGCCGTCCGCCCCGACCCGCGACGGAGGGCTCCGACCCACTGGCATTCTGCATGGCGTTTCCTTTCGCCGGGGAACGGCCGGAGCGAGACGACGCGGGCGACGGTGCTCCGCGGCGGTCCTCACGCCCCGTCACTCCAGTGTGCTCCCCGCCGTCGGAGTTGGGTAGACGGGGAAGCGCCGGTCCCGTGCGGCCGGCCGGTCCCCGCCCGGGCCGCGCGGATCCCCGGGCCATCGGGCACAATGGGGCCATGAACCAGCCCGTGCCCCGCCTCCTGCGTGCCGCCGTCGTCCTGTGTGCGGCGGCCGCCGCGATCGCCGCGTGCAGCGCGTCGCCGGCTCCGACCGCGCCGACGCCGGAGGCCGAAGCCCCGCCGAACGGCATGCCGTCCGCGCCCCCGGCGATGTCGGCACCCGCCGCCTCTCCGCAGGCCGGGGGGAGCCCCGCGGCCGCCCCGGACGTGGGCGGGGAAGGGGAAGGGGAAGGGGAAGGGGACGTGCCGGTGGGGGTCGCGGTGGATCCGGCGTCGATCTCCCACGTGCACGCCATCGCCCAGGGCGGTCCGGGCGGCGCCGTGCTCCTGGCCACGCACGAGGGGCTCGCGCGCATCGAGGACGGCCGGCTGATCGCCTGGGGACCGCCGATCGACCTCATGGGATTCGCCGTCGCCCCGGACGGTTCGTACCTCGCCTCCGGCCACCCGGGCGCGGGGGTCGACCTGCCGGAACCGGCGGGCCTGATCCGCTCCACCGACCAGGGCAGGACCTGGACGGTCGCCTCCCGCGGCGGGGAGTCGGACTTCCACGCGCTCGGCGCCGGGACGGGCACGATCGCCGGCTTCGACGGCGCGCTCCGCGTGTCCGCGGACGGCCGGTCCTGGGACACCGTGGACATCCCCTCCCCGCCGCGGAGCCTCGCCGTCGCTCCGGAGGGCGGCGCGCTGCTCGCCGCCACGGAACGCGGGCTGCACCTTTCGGAGGACGGCGGCGCGACGTGGGACGAGCTCGCTCCGCCGGAGGACCTGGTCCTGGCCGACTGGGCCGACGAGAGGACGATCGTGGGTGCGACGGCCGCCGGACGGCTGGCGACGAGCCGCGACGCCGGCGCAAGCTGGTCGCTGCACGGCGAGGAGCTCGGCCCGGTGGCCGCGCTGTCCGCGGAGGTGTCCGCGGACGGCACGGTGGAGACCGTGCTCGTCGCCGGAGGCGGCGTCGTGCGGATCACCGGCGCCGAGGGAGCCGTCGAGCCGCTGCTTTGACCCCGCGGTCAGCCGCGCAGCAACGTGAGCTCGTGCCGGATCATCCGGCCCAGCTCGTCGTGGTCGAGCGTCCGCGAGCCCCCGTGGGCGCGCAGGTGGAACAGGGCCACGAGACGCTGGGTGCGCCAGTCGCGTTCCAGGGTGTCGTCCCGCGCGGCCGCCGCCCGGTGGATCTCGCGGTCGAAGAGGTTCGGCTCGTCCATCTGCCGCTGTCGCACCGCGGCCGTGAGCTTGGACTTCAGCGGGTCGTCCTCGACGTGGTCGGTCGCCCGCAGGGCGTCGGAGTAGCGCCGCGCCGCCTCCTCGTCGCCGTCCTCCTCGGCCAGGTACGCGGCCATGGCGAGCGCGCCCTGGATGCTCTTCCAGCGGCCGAAGTTCCCGTCGAACGGCAGCTCGGTCAGGATCCCGAGGGCGCGCCAGGCGTTCACGCGGTCGTCGAGCTCCACCAGCAGCAGCTGCGCGAGGTCGCGGACGTCCTCCAGCGCCGACCCCGACTTCGCGTTGAAGCCGCGGCTGAGCCGGGCGACCGGGGCAAGGACCCGCTGGTCCCACGGGTACTCCCGCGCGATCCCGATGAGGATCGCCTCGGGGGATCCCTCCTCGACGGGGATGACCGCGAGCTCGTCCAGGGTCGCCTCCGGGGGCGGCTCGCTGGTGTGGACGCGGATCAGGGACCCGCAGGCGATGGTCGCGGTCTGCCCGCTCTCCAGCGTCGCCTCGATGTACGCGGGCGTGCCGAAGCTGTCCTGGACGGTGCGCAGTTTGGTCACCGGCAGGCTGGGGGCGCCGGAGCGCGTGATGAAGCGGTTGCCGATCGCGACCTTTTCGGCGCGGACGGACCGGATGTAGCTCTGTTCCATGGGCTACCGGCACCAGCCGACGTGCGCGAGGGCCTGGCGGATGAGATTGCCGCGCCCGCCGGCGAACTCGTCCTGGACGCCCGGGCTCAGCGCGTCCTCGGGACTCAGCCACGTGAGCTCCAGGGCGTCCTGGCGCGGGCTGCACTCCCCGCGGACGGGGATGATGTAGGCCAGCGCGACGGCGTGCTGGCGGTCGTCGGTCAGCCCGGTCTCCGACGGCGACGGGAAGTACTCCGCGACCGTGAACGGCACCGGGCTGGCCGGAAGCTGCGGCATGGCCAGGGGGCCGAGATCCTTCTCCATGTGCCGGACCAGGGCGGCCCGGATCGTCTCGCGGTACATCACGCGGCCCGAGACGAAGGTCCGGGTGAACTGCGCGGTGGAGTCGGCCGTGTAGAGCAGGCCCACCTCGTTGACGTAGCCCAGCGGGTCCAGACGCACCGGGATCGCCTCCACGTACAGGATGGGAAGGCGCTGGCGGGCCTCGTAGAGGTCCTCGTCGGAAAGCCAGCCGGGGTAGGGATCGGGGGTGCGCACGTTCATACGTCATGTCTATCCCATCGGCGGCCCAAGGGCACGCCCACATACCGGCCGCCCCGGGATTGCCCCGACGGCGAACGGCCGCGGCCACCCCCGGCCACCCCCGGTCACCTGCGGACACCGGCGGACACCGGCGGACACCGGCGGGCCGCCGCGGGCGGGGCCGCGCGGAATAGTCGCGGGCCTCCCGTGGTTGGCACCCATGGCGGCGGTGAACCGGCCCGCGCGCCAGACCCGCACGCCGCCCGCCACCGCGGGCTCCGGATCGGCGCACGGGCAGAGGAACGACGAGGACATCCAGGTGCAGCCACCTTCGCAGACCGACGGGCCCACGCGCCCGACCACCCGCGCGCCCGCCAGCGGCGCGCCCGCCACGAACGCCCCCGACCGGCTGGATCCGGCGGCGCGCGCCACCATCGGCGTCCTGCTGGTCGCCTCGTTCGTGGTGATCCTCAACGAGACCATCATGAATGTCGCCCTGCCCCGGCTCATGGACACCTTCGGCGTGTCCGCGGACGCCGTCCAGTGGCTGGCGACCGCCTTTATGCTCACCATGGCCGTGGTCATCCCGACCACGGGCTACCTCCTGCGGCGCTTCTCCACGCGCACCGTGTTCCTGCTCGCCATGGGCCTGTTCTCCGCGGGCACGCTTCTGGCCGGGCTCGCACCCGGGTTCGGCGTCCTGCTCGCGGCCCGCGTGGTCCAGGCGAGCGGCACGGCCATCATGCTGCCGCTGCTGATGACCACCATCCTCAACCTCGTGCCGCCGGCCCGCCGGGGCACCATGATGGGCAACGTCAGCATCGTGATCTCCGTGGCGCCCGCCATCGGCCCGACGATCTCCGGACTGATCCTGCAGTTCCTTTCGTGGCGCTTCATGTTCCTGCTGGTCCTGCCGATCGCCCTCGCGGCCCTGCTGATCGGCGCCCCGCGGCTCGGCCGCAACGCGGAGGCCGGCGCGACGCCGCTCTCCGTCCCCTCCCTGCTGCTGGCGGTCCCGGGGTTCGGCGGCCTGGTCTACGGCCTGAGCAAGATCGGCGGCGGGCACGGCGCCGCCGAGGCCTCTGGGCCCGACGCCGGTGCCGTCCTGGCGCTCGTGGTCGCCGCGGCCTGCCTGGCCGCTTTCGCGGCGCTGCAGCTGCGGCTGCAGCGCACGGACCGCGCCCTGCTGGACCTGCGCCCGTTCACATACCGCCCGTTCACCGTCAGTCTGGCCATGATGGTGCTGGCGATGGTCGCGCTCTTCGGCGTCATCATCCTGCTGCCGATGTACCTGCAGAACGTGCGCGGCCTCGACACCCTCGGCACCGGTCTGATGCTCCTGCCCGGCGGGGTCCTGATGGGGGTGCTGGCGCCCTTCGTGGGACGCCTGTACGACAGGTTCGGCCCCCGGCCGCTCGTGGTCCCGGGCTCGGTGCTCCTGTCGGTGGTGCTGTTCGCCTACACGCGGCTGGGTCCCGACACCCCGATCGGGCTGCTCGTCGCCCTGCACCTGCTCATGTCGCTGAGCTTCGCGTTCATCTTCACGCCGGCCTTCACGACCGCGCTGAACCCTTTGCCGCACCACCTGCACTCGCACGGCTCGGCGGTGCTGAGCACGCTGCAGCAGCTCGGCGGCGCGGCGGGCACCGCGCTGCTGGTGGGCATCATGGCCGCGGGAACGGCGACCGCGGCGGCCGCCGGGGCCGACGCGGTCTCCGCCGACGTCGCCGGCTTCCGGCAGGGCTTCACCGCCGCGGCGGTCGCGAGCCTCGGTGTCGTGCTGTGCAGCCTGTTCCTGCGCAAGGCCCCGCGCGATGCGGCGCCCGAGGGGGCCGCGCGGCCGGTCGGCCCCGAGGTCGACTAGGCCGTCGGGGCTGCCTGGGCCGCCGGGCGGCCCCTCCCGAACGCCGGATGCCGGCCCGGCGGTCGCCGGGCCGGCATCCGCGGGCGTCACGGGGCGCCGTCTACCAGTCGGCGCGCCAGTACTGGGGCGCCCGCGGATTGTGGTCCCGGTCCACGCCGAGGGCCTTCGCGGCGATCGCGGCCCAGTGCGGCTCGACCAGCGCGGCGCGGGCGATGCTGACGCCGTCGGCCTGGCCCGTCACCAGCACCTGCTCGGCCTGCTGCGGCTCGGTGATCATCCCGACGGCCGTGACGAACGCGCCCGTCCCGGCCAGCGCCTCCTTGACGGCCGCCGCCAGCGGCACCTGGTAGCCCGGACCGCTGGGGCCGCGGAACGGGCCCAGCCCGCCGCTGGAGAGGTCGAAGACGGTGACCCCGAGCCCGCGCGCCTCGCGGGCGAAGCGCACGGTGTCCGCGAGGCGCCAGCCGCCCTCGACCCAGTCCTCGCCGGAGAGGCGCAGCGCCAGCGGCTTGTGCGCGGGCCAGGCGTCGCGCACGGCGGCGAGAACCTCGCGCGCGTAGCGCGTGCGGTTCTCGTAGCCGCCGCCGTATTCGTCGGTGCGCCCGTTGGCCAGCGGCGACAGGAACTGGTGGATGAGGTAGCCGTGGGCGCCGTGGATCTGGACGACGTCGAATCCCGCCGCATCCGCGCGCCGCGCCGCGTCGGCCCACGCGGCCACGGACTCCGCGATCTCCCCGCGCGTCATCTCCCGCGGGGACGCGAGCTTGTGGAGGTCGGTGGCCGACGGGCCCACGGTCTGCCAGCCGCCCTCCGCGACCGGAATCGAGCCGCGGGCGCCGCTGGCCGCGGCCTCCGGGAGCCAGGGGTGGGTCGAGGCCTTGCCTCCGGCATGGGCCAGCTGGATGCCCGCCGCCGCGCCCTGGCCGTGGATGAAGTCCACGATCGGCGCCCAGGCGGCCGCCTGCCCGTCGTTCCAGATCCCCGTGTCCTGGTCCGAGATCCGGCCCTCGGGCACGATCGACGTGGCCTCCGTGAAGACCAGGCCGAAACCGCCGGCGGCGCGCGCGCCGAGATGCACCAGATGCCAGTCGTGCGGGACGCCATCCTTGGCGGTGACCGAATACTGGCACATGGGCGCCAGGGCGGTGCGGTTCCGCACGGTCAGGCCGGAGCCGTCGGGGGTGGTCAGGGTCGCGGTTTCGAAGAGTCTGCTCACGTCCGGTGCCAACAGGGCGCCCGCCCGGGCTATTCCCCGTCCGCAGCCCCCACGCCGATCAGGACGTCGGCGCCGCCGTCCGGGTCGGAGACCGCGAGGGCGCGGCCCGACGCCCCGTCCGCCGGGCGCGCGGCCAACCCCGCGGACCGCATTCGGTCCAGGAGCGCCGCGGCGTCGCCGTCGTGGTGGAAGGACAGGTCCAGGCGCGTCGTCTGCGCCGCGCGCACCGCCACCCGGCCGCCGTTCTTGGCCTCCAGCAGCGTCCACCCCTCTCCCACGGCCCGGATCCTCGCGCCCATGTTCCGGAGCGTCAGCACCGCGCCGGCGACGTCGGGCGTGTTCCAGACCGGCATCACGTGCACGGCCGCATCCGCGCCGGCCGGCAGGTCCCGCTCCTTCTGCGCGTCGGCCATGATCTCCAGTCCGTCCGGGCCGCGGAGGACGGCCGTGGGACCGTACCCGGCGTCGCTGAGCACGACCTCGGTTCCCGCCTCGCGGGTGCGCCGCGCGAACTCGTCGAGGTCCCCGACCTCGAACGCGAGCCGCGTGGTGCCCGGCGCCGCGCCCGCGGCGGCGGCCCGGTGCAGGGCGACCCGGCCGTGCGGGGCGTCGAATTCGACCCAGTCCCCGAAGTCGAGGGCGCGCAGGAGGCCCAGCCCGCCGAGCAGGCCGGCCCAGGCGTCGGGGTGGTCGGTGGCGTGGATCGGGCGCAGTCGCAGCATGCCCCGATGCTAACAAGGGCCCCGGGGTCGGCCAAGGAAGTCCCCACACCGAACGGGCGGGCGGAACCCCGCCCGCTCCCGCTCTGGACCGGCGGCCCGCTCTCTGGTGGGCTGGGGCCATGGCCACCGAATTGCCCGAGCTCCTGGTTCCCGATGCCGCGTCCTGGCGCGCGTGGCTCGACGAGCACCACGCCGACAGCCCGGGCGTGCGCCTGGTCCTGCGCAAGAAGGGCGGCGACGTCGCGGCGCCGGACTACGGGGAGGCGGTCGACGAGGCCCTGTGTTTCGGCTGGATCGACGGACAGCTCGGCACCCGCGACGCCGGAAGCTACCGGCTGCGCTTCACGCCGCGCCGGGCCGCCAGCGCGTGGTCCGCGCGCAACGTCGAGCGCGTGGCCCGCCTGACGGAGGCCGGCCGGATGCGCGCCGCCGGCCTGGCCGCCGTCGATGCCGCGCGGGCCGACGGCCGGTGGGGTGCCGCCTACGCCGGTGCCGCGTCAGCCGAGCCGCCGCCGGCCTTCCTCGCCGCGCTCGAGGCCAGCCCGCCCGCGAAGGAGGCCTACGCGCGGCTCAACGCGGCCAACCGCTACGCCGTCTACTACCGGCTGCAGTCCGTGAGGCGCGAGGAGACCCGGGAGCGGAAGATCGTCGAGTTCGTCGCGATGCTGGCGCGCGGCGAGGCCCCGTACGCGCAGCCGGGATTCTCGGAGGCGCCGAAGCGCGGGTCACGGCGCGGCCCCGCGGCCGGAGGGGAGCCGGCGGGGTCCGGCGCATAGCCCCGCGCGTAGCCTCACGCAGTGCCGGCGCGGCCGGTCAGCCGCCGTAGCGCGCCACGAAGTTGCGCAGCACGAGTCCCGGCCACGGGACCTCGGCCGTGTGCGCCAGCCGCGTGAGCTCCTCGGCCTCCTCGGGAGGGAAGTAGCCCGCGTCCTTGTAGATGGCGATGCGCAGCGCCAGGCCGGCGCCGTCCAGCTCCGGGTGGAATTGGGTGGCGTAGAGGTTGCTCCCGAAACGGAACATCTGCACGGGGCAGGCGGCCGATCCCGCGAGCAGGACGGCGTGGCCGGGCAGCGTGGAAACCGCCTCCTTGTGCCCCACGAACGCGGTGAAGCGCCGCGGGAGCCCCTCGGTGAGCGGGTCCCCGATGCCGGCGGCCGTCAGCTCGACCTCGGTCGTACCCACCGGTTCGCCGTACGTCCGGTCCACCACGGCCCCCTGGTGCGTCCCCAGCGTCCCGACGCCGTAGCAGGCGCCCAGGAAGGGGAAGTCGCGCTCCACCACTGAGTCCAGCAGCCGCGACAGCGTGGCCTCCACCCGGCGCTGGGTCGCGGACTTCAGCCCGTCCGGGTCCGAGGAATTGAACGGGCTGCCGCCGACCATGATGCCCGCGTACTCCGCCAGGCCCGGGGCGTCGCCGGAGACGGCGTCCGGCAGGGGTTCGTGCCCGAGCCGCACTACGGCGAGCCGTCCCGGTTCGAGGCCGGACAGCTCGAGGAAGCCGCGCACCTCGTCGGCCGCGGCGTCGTCGTCCTCCCGCGTGGAGATCAGGAGGAAGGGCTTGGTGGTCATGGAGGATTCCCGTCGTTTCCACGATCATACGAAGGCCGGGTGCCCGCGGCGCAATCGGCGGCCCGCGTGCCCGTCAGGCCGGGTAGGCCACGCCCTCGCCGACGATGCGCAGGAAGACCTGCGCGCCGACCCGGGCCAGCCCGGCGTTCCAGTGGCGGATCGTGATGGACTGCGGGGCGCCGTCGTCGCCGGGCCGTCGGTCCAGGAGGATCCGCACGGTCACGTCGGGGCCGAAGAAGTCGGTCTCCGTGATGGTCCCGTGGATCCCGCCGCTGCCGGCGATCCGGACCTGCTCGGGGCGGAGCATGAGCTTCACGGCGCCCTGCGCCGGGGGCAGCCGGACGGGGATCTCGCCGAGCGCGCACGTGGCGAGCGAACCCTGCAGCACCGCGTCGAGGACCACCGCCTCGCCGAGGAACCGCGCCGTCTCCAGGTCCGCGGGCCGGGTGTACACCACGAAGGGCGCGCCGACCTGGGCCAGTGCGCCGTGGCGCATGATCGCCACCTGGTCGGCGAAGGACAGCGCCTCCGACTGGTCGTGGGTGACCAGGATCGTGGTCACGCCCTGGCTGGCCAACGTCTCGGCGACGGCCTTGCGCGTGGACAGGCGCAGGCCGGCGTCGAGCGCGGAGAACGGCTCGTCGAGGAGCATCAGCTCGGGGTCGCGGGCCAGTGCGCGTGCCAGCGCAACCCGCTGCTGCTGCCCGCCGGAGAGCTGGTCGGGCCGCCGCCGCGCGTGCTCGGCGGTCAGGGCGACCATCTCCAGCAGTTCCACGACCCGCCGGTCGGCCGCCGCGCCGCGGTAGCGGGTCCGGTCCAGCCCGAACGCCACGTTTCCGCCCACACTGAGGTGGGGGAACAGGGCGCCGTCCTGCGCGACGAAGCCGATGTTGCGCTTGTGCGCGGGCACCAGGCGCCGGCCGTCGGCGACGACCCGGCCGTTGAGCCGCACGGTGCCCTCGTCCGGCGCGTCGAAGCCGGCGATGATCCGCAGCAGCGTCGTCTTGCCGGAGCCGGACGGCCCGACGATCGCCGTCGTCGTGCCGCGCAGGACGCCGAGGTCGACGTCCCTCAGCGCGCGCACCTTGCCGAAGCTCTTGCCGACCCCCGAGACGGTGAGGTGCTCGTGGTCGTTCACGGCCGGCTGGGCGGCGGCCGCCAGGGCCTGCGTCATGGCTTCTCCTTGAAGACGCGCGCCACCAGGACCCATGCGGGGGCGATGGCGAGCAGGACGAGCAGCGCGGCGTAGGGCGCCGCGGCCGCGTACGAGTAGACGGAGGTGTGGGTCCAGAGCCGCGTGGCGAGCGTCTCCAGCCCGGTGGGCCGCAGGAGCAGCGTGGCGGGGAGCTCCTTGATGGCCGTGAGCATCACCATGAGCGCCCCGGAGGCGATGCCGGGCAGGGCCAGGGGGAGGGTGACGCGGAAGAAGACCGTCAGCGGCCCGGCGCCGAGGGACTCCGCGGCCTCCTCGGTCTGCGGCGGTGTCAGAGACGCGGCCCCGACGACGGGGCCGAGGGCCAGGGGCAGGAAGAGCGTGCAGTAGGCCAGCGTGAGCAGCCATTGCGTCTGGTACAGCGAGTAGAGCGCGTTGATGCCCAGGAAGACGACGGCCAGGCCGACGACGATGCCCGGCAGCGAGTGGGCGACGTAGACCGAGCGCTCCATCAGGCGCGACAGGCGGGATCCGGACTTCGCGATCGCCAGGCCCAGCGGAACGGCCAGCGCGGTCGTCAGCAGGGCCCCGCCGCCGGCCGCGGACAGCGAGCCCCAGAACGCCTCGGCCACCTCCAGCCCGGAACCGGGCCGGGAGGCGCCGCGCACGCTCCACAGGAGCATGGCGCCCAGGGGGCCGCCGACGGCGACGAGGACGAGCAGCCACGCGGCGGCCGCGGCGACGGCCCCGGAGCGGCCGAGGACGATCAGCGGGTGGGGTCGCCGGGCGCCGGCGCCGATGCGGGCGTAGCGGGTGCCCGTCCGCCGGAACCGCCCCTCGACGGCCAGCACCAGCACGGTGATGACCAGGAGGACCGAGGACAGGGAGACGGCGCCGAGGCGGTCGAAGCCCATGTTGAACGAGGTGAAGATGGCCCGCGTGAAGGTGTCCACGCGCAGGATGGAGACGCCCCCGAAGTCGGCCAGCACGTAGAGCGCGCAGAGCAGGCCGCCGGCCGCCATCGCCGGCATCACCAGGCGCAGCGTCACGCGCAGGAACGTGGCGGCGGGGGAGAGGCCCAGCGAGCGGGCGGCCTCCTCCTGCGCGGTGTCGACGGAAAGCAGGGAGGCGCTCACGGGGAGGTAGACGTAGGGGTAGGTGACGAGCGTGAGCACGAAGACCGCCGCCCAGAAGCCCTCGAACGTGGAGGCGGGGTTGATCAGGTCCGACAGCGACGCCCAGCCGAACGCGGCGACGTAGCTGGGCACCGCGAGCGGCAGCGCCGCGGCGACCGCCAGCGCCCTGCGCCCCGGGACGTTGGTCCGCGTGGCGAGCACCGCGAGTCCGACGCCGATCACCAGGCACAGCGTCGTGACGACGGCGACCAGCAGCAGCGACGTGGCGGTGAGGCGGGCGACGCGCTCGGTGAGGAGCTCCTCGAGCAGGGCCTCCGCCCCGTACTCGGCGGTGCGCACCACCAGGTACACGACGGGGATCAGGGCGACCGCCGTGGCCAGGGCGGCGCCGGCAGTCAGGACCGGGTGCCGGGCGATCCATCCCCGGCGCCATCCGCGCCGAAGGGCGGCCGCACCCTCCCGGTGCCGCCGCCCCTCGGTTGCAACTGGTTGTCCGCTCAGGCGAGGCCGGCTTCCGTGATCATCTGGATGGTGGTCTCGAGGTCGTCGAGATCGTTCAGGTCGACGTCCGGGACCTGCAGCTCGGCGAGTCCGGGGAGGCCGGCCGGCCCCGCCACGTCCTCGAGCATGGGGTACTCGTGAGTCTCTTCGGCGAAGTAGGTCTGGCCCTCGGTCGAGAGGAAGTACTCCAACAGCCGAGCGGCGTCGTCGTCGGCGGCGTGCTTGACCAGGCCGGCGCCGGAGATGTTCACGAGCGCGCCGATGTTGCCGTCGGGGAAGAGGTAGTTGGAGGCCGCGAGCTCCTCGGCCTCCACGCCCTTCTCCTTGGCGAGCTGGTACAGGTAGTAGTGGTTGACCAGACCCAGCGGGATCTTGCCGTCGTTGACGTCGGCGACGATCGCGCTGTTGCCGTCGCGGATGGCCGGCTCGTTGTTGGCGAGGTCCTCGAGGTACTTCTTCGCGGCGTCGTCGCCCTCGAGCTCGCGCATGGCGGTGATGAAGGACTGGAACGAGGCGTTGGACGGCGCGACGCCGACCTTGCCCGCGTACTCCGGGGCGTTGAGCTCCTGGACGGTGGCCGGCAGCTCGTCCTCGGGGACCATGTCCTTGTTGTGGATCAGCACGCGGGCGCGCGCGGTCACACCGGCCCACTCGCCGTCGGCATCGCGGTACTGCTCGGGCAGCGGCTCGAGGACGGACTCGGGCAGCTCCTCGAAGAGGTCCGCCTCCGCCACCGCGCCCAGGGCCCCGGCGTCCTGTGCCAGGAAGATGTCGGCCGGCGACTTCTCGCCCTCCTCGAGCAGCTGCGCCGCCATCGCCGCGGTGTTGCCGTAGCGCACGTCGACCTCGATGCCGGTCTCCTCCACGAACCGGTCGATCAGCGGCTGCACCAGCTCCTCGTTGCGGCCGCTGTAGAGCGTGATCTTGTTGTCGGACTGCGCCGAGGCCGATCCGTCGGCCGGGGTGCCGCCGCCCGACGGGGCCGAGCCGCCGCAGGCCGCCAGGCCGAGGACCGCTGCCGCGGCGAGGGACGCGATCGATGCGCGCTGGGTGAGTCTCATGGGGGTGCCTCTCGATGGGTGGCCCTCCGGGCCGGGGTCCGCGGGTAAGTGGGTCCGCCGGTAAGTGCGGCCTAAGTTCCCATCGATTGTGCACGAAACTTATGCGGTCCTACAAGAATTACGTCATACTCGTGTTCTCAAATCGACACTGACGCCGCCCGCAGGGGCCGTGCCGGGGGTGGAGTTCGCGGCCCCGGGCGACGTACAGTGTGAACAGTTAGCGGCTATTAACCGAAACCCCGCCGCGCGGGACACACTGGAGGATCGATGGAGATCGCCGAGGGCGTTGCCCTGATCACGGGAGGCGCGTCCGGCCTGGGTGCCGCGACCGCCCGCAGGCTGTACGACGCCGGGGCGCGCGTTGTGCTCCTGGACCTGCCGGCGTCGGACGGCGCCCGCGCCGCCGAGGAGCTGGGGGAGCGCGCCCGCTTCGCGCCCGCGGACGTGACGGACGAGTCCCAGGTGCGCGCCGCCGTCGAGCTGGCGTCCTCGCTGGGCCCGCTGCGCGTCCTGGTCAACTGCGCCGGCGTGGCGACTCCGGGCAAGGTCCTGGGGCGCGACGGGGTGCTGCCCCTGGAGTCCTTCGAACGCGTCGTGCGCATCAACCTCGTCGGCACGTTCAACGTCCTGCGGCTCGCCGCCGAGGCGATGGCGGCCACCGAGTCCGTGGTCGACCCGCGGACCGGCACCGGCGAGCGCGGCGTGATCGTCAACACCGCCTCGGTCGCCGCGTTCGACGGCCAGATCGGCCAGCCGGCCTACGCCGCCTCCAAGGGCGCCGTCGCGGCGATGACCCTGCCGATCGCGAGGGAGCTGGCGCGGAGCCTCATCCGCGTCGTCACGATCGCCCCCGGGATCTTCGAGACCCCGATGATGGCGGGGCTGCCGCCCGAGGCGCAGGAGTCCCTGGGTGCGCAGGTGCCGCACCCGTCGCGGCTCGGGCAGCCGGCCGAGTACGCCTCGCTGGTGGCCCACATCCTCGAGAACCAGATGCTCAACGGCGAGACCATTCGGCTCGACGGCGCCATCCGCATGGCGCCGAAGTAGGCGCGGCGTGACCGGAGACGGCACGGCCCCGGGGCTTCCGGCGGCCGACTTCCTGGCCGTGGAGTCCCTCCTGTCCTCCCGCGAGCGGCTCAAGCTGGCGGAGGTGCGCGAGTTCCTCGAGCGCGAGGTCCTGCCGCACGCGGCCGGGTGGTGGAACCGCGAGGAGTTCCCGCACCGGCTCCTCGGCCCCTTGGGCGAGCTGGGGATCAGCACGCCCACGCGGCACGGATACTCGCACCTGTTCCACGGCCTCGCGATCGCCGAGCTCGCCCGCGCCGACGCGTCGCTGGCCACGTTCTTCATGATCCACCACGACCTCTTCGTCGAGTCGCTGCACGACTTCGGGACGGACCGCCAGCGGGCGCTGTACCTGGAGGACGCCGCGGCGCTGCGCACCACCGGTGCGTTCGCCCTGACGGAACCGGAGCACGGCTCCGACGTGGCCCGCGGCATGGAGACGACGGCGCGGCGCGACGGCGGCGAGTGGGTGCTCAACGGCCGCAAGCGCTGGATCGGCAACGGGACGTTCTGCGACCACCTGCTGCTGTGGGCCCGGGACGCCGAGACCTCCGCGGTGCGCGGCTTCATCCTGGACACGACGCTGCCCGGGTTCACGGCCACGAGAATCGAGAACAAGATCGCGCTGCGCACGGTCCAGAACGCGGACATCGAGCTGCGCGACGTCAGGGTCTCCGAGCTCGACCGCTTCCCGGGCATCGACTCGTTCGCCGACACCAACCGGCTCCTGCGCTCGAGCCGGATCATGGTGGGGTGGGTCGGGGTGGGCCAGCAGCTCGCCGCGTTCGATGTGGCCCGCGCCCACGCCCTCGAGCGGAAGCAGTTCGGGCGGCCGCTCGCGTCCTTCCAGCTGGTGCAGCAGCAGCTGGCCCAGATGCTCGGCAACGCGACGGCGTCGCTGGCGCTGATGGCGCAGCTCGCGTCGCTGCAGGACGGGGGGCGCGAGGACATGCCCCAGGCCGCGCTGGCCAAGGCGTTCACGAGCGCCCGCATGCGCGAGACCGTGGCCATGGGGCGGGCCATGCTCGGTGGGAACGGGATCCTCACCGACCGGCGGATGGCGAAGATCTTCGCCGACGCCGAGGCGATCTACACCTACGAGGGGACCTACGAGATCAACTCGCTGATCGTCGGCCGGGCGGTCACCGGGATCTCCGCGTTCTCCTAGGCCTCGCGTTCCCGCGCCGGCGGTCCGCGGGGCGCGGAGCTACGGGCAGACCGCGTGGCGCGGAGCTACGGGCAGACCGCGGGCCGCCCGCCGGCGGCGTAGACGCCGGTCGAGGCGATCACGTCGGAGGAGCCCAGCAGCACGTTGGTCCAGCCGTCCAGACGCCCCAGGGCGGACGCGACCGGCGTCGGCATGCACTCCCGGCGGGTGAGCAGCAGCGGGGCGCCGTTGTAGGCGGCGGCCACGGCTCCGGTGAGCCCGTCCGGGAAGTTGCGGCCCGTGGCGAAGAGCTGGCGCTGGGAACCGTCCGGCCAGTAGGCGTCGGCGACCGCCGCGGACGTGCCGTAGCGGTCGCCGCCGGCCCGGCGGGAGACGCTCACGCCGGGGACGGCGGCGCGGATCTGCGCGACGACGGCGTCGGACACCACGGCGTCCGAGCCGGCCACCACCACGTAGCGGGGAGCCAGCCGCTTCAGCGCCGCGAGGGTCTCCCGCGGCACGGCGTCGTGGCGCGTCAGCAGGAGCGGCTGCCGCTTGCCCGCCGCGACCGCGGCCAGCGACAGCGCGTCCGGGTAGTCGGCCCCGGTGGCGATGAACGCCGAACCCGCCGCGTCCCATGATCCGGCGATCGCCGCGCTGGTTTCGTAGCGGTTCTTGCCCTGCAGGCGCGTGACCGGCGCCAGCGCCGCGAGTGCGGATTCGACGCCGGCGCCCAGGGCCCGGCGGCTGCCGAGGACGTAGATCCTCCGGGGCGCCAGGCGGGCGATCTCCGCGAGGACCTCCGGCGAGACGCCGTCGCGCCGGGTCAGGAGGAGCGGCCCCTCGGCCGCGACGGCGAGCGAGGAGCCGGAGAGGGCGTCGGGGAAGTCCTCCCCGGACGCGACGACGACGGCCGGGGCGGAGGAGCCGAACGTCGCCCGGGAGAGGGCGATGGCCGTGGCGTAGCGGTCGTCGCCGGCCCGGCGGACCGGCGCGAGCCGGGTGATCCAGTCCCCCGACAGGTTGGTGAATGCCCCCAGGTAGCTGGTGGTGAGGCGGTGCGCCGTGGACCGCTGGTTGGCGGCGAAGTCGCGCAGCGACTGCAGGTCCCCGTTCCACACGTTGCCGTCGACCTGCTGCGCGTCGCCGATGAAGTCGGCATAGGACGTGTACTGCCACACGTTGAACGTGGTCCACCCCTCCGGCAGCTCGCGCGGGTTCCTGGGGACGTTGGTGGCGGTCGGGTAGAGGGCGACGTGCAGCGCCCAGCCCTTGAAGGCGGACGAGTCGCCGGTGCATTCGTCCCACCACGCTTGCGCCGTGTAGATCATCGGGAGGCGCCCGGTGCGCTCCTTGACGGCGGCTCCGAAGTCCTTGATCCAGGCGACCGTCTGCGCGGGGGTCAGGCCGAAGCACATGTCGCCCTTGCCCTCCGGGTAGGTGGTGGCGGTGTAGGGGTTCCACTCGATGTCCAGCAGTGGCGGAAGGGTGTCGCCGTCGTTGGTCCAGCCGCCGCCGTTGTCCATGAACTCGATCGCCTGCGTGCGTCCCGAGGAGTGGGCCGGCATCGCGAAGTGGTAGGCGCCGCGCAACATGCCGCGGTCGCCGGCCCCGCCGTATTGCCGGGAGAACTCCGGGTTCCTATACAGGCCCGCGTAGGAGGTCGGCCACGACTGGGTCGCCTTGACGTACGCGAAGCGCACGCCCTCGTCCCACGCGTGGTTCCAGTCCACCACCCCCTGGTGGCTGGCCACGTCGACGCCGAGGACGCCGGGAGGGGTCCATGCACGGAGGGCCTCCTGCGGGTGGGCCGCCGGCAGCGCCGCCGCGCGCAGTGACGCCGTCCGGGCCGTCGCGCGCGGCGCCGGGGCGGCCGGGTCTGCGGTTTGTCCGGCGGCGGCCGAGGCCGCCGCCGCGAGCTCCTCCAGCTCGGCGACGGTGGGGGCCTGCGGGTCGCCGGTCTCTTCGATGCGCTTGAGGCCCTGGCCCATTTCCGCGTCCCCGGTGCCGCGCCCGAGGGCCTCGAAGGCCAGTTCCGCGAGCTCGATGCGCTCCCGGGGCGCGATGTCGCCCGGAGCGTCGAGCTCGGAGCGCAGCGCGTCGGCGGTGTCGGCGGCCAGCGACGCGTCGGACTCCGTGTGCGGGGAGGGTGGGGTCGTCCTCGTGGCGTCCCCGGTGGCGGGTGCGGTTCCCTGGGGTTCACCCGTGGCCGGTGCCGCGGGCTGCGGCGTGGCCGCCGCGGGAGGTGCCGCGGGAACCGTCAGGCCGATCGCGAGGGCGGCGGCGAGGAACAGGCTGGCGATCCCGCGGGCTGACCGGGTGCGGGGTGACTCGAGGCGTGATGGCATGCGGCGTCCTGAGGTCGCGGGCGAGGGTGACCGTGGAGGGCTGGGGCTCCAGTGATTGAAGTGTCTGATGCGGTGAATGTGACAGGAGTCTACCCGGCATATGCCGCTCGTCACCGTGACGCGCGGCGGTCGGACCACGGGCGCCAAGTTTTCGCCGCGCTCGCGGCCGGGACGTACGCTGGTCGCGACGGTGCCCGGCGCCGGACACCCCACCCCGATCGGAGTACGACGTGCCTTCCTTCCGCGCCCAACTGAACATCGTCGGGCTGCGCCCGGGGAATCCTCCGGAGGCCGTGATGGACGCGGCCGTCGCATCGGTCGAAGGGCACCACCACGTGGAGGCGCACCAGCTCGACATTGTGGGAGGGGTTCCGCGCATCACGCTGCGGTTCACGGTCGAGGAAGAGGAACACGACGCCGGGTTGCGGCGGGCTCGCCGCACCGCCGTCCTGATGCGCGAGAGGGTGGAGACCGTCGCCGTGACGGAGCGGCTCGTGGTCCTGCGACGGGACCGCGGACGGTGGGCGCCGCTCTAGGGACCGGTGGGTGGAACCCGGCGGCTAGAACCCGGTGTTGAGAACCCGGTGTCTAGAAGCCCATGGTGAGAATCCGGCGGCTAGAATTCGGTGCGCTGGCCGCGGGCCGCGCGGCGCTCGGCATGGCCGATCTGATAGCGGCGGTTTTCGGTGGCGAGGATGACGATGAACGCGCACACTCCCGCCAAGATGGCGACGAGCGCGGAGTCGTTGGGCCCGAGCAGGCGGGCCGTCATGGTCCAGAACAGCCCCCACCCGAATCCGAGCGCCACGATGATCCGGCCCCGTTCGGACATGGAGAAGCTGACGGCCGCCCACGTGGCCGCCACGACGCTCAACGCCGCCCACCAGGAGGCCGGAAGCACGACGTCGATGGAGCGGGACGTCAGCCATACGCCGACGCTCATGGGCAGCAGCGCGAGCATCCAGCCCAGGAACAACCCGATCGGCGCGTCCGTGAGGACGCGTTCCGTCGTGCTGCGGGCCGTCCGCCGGTTCAACTGGTGCAGGCAATACACCAGCACGGCCGTCAGGGCTGCGGCGATCCACAGGGCGGTTCCGGCGAGTCCGTTGCGTGCCGCGAGCAGCCACAGGGCCCCGAGCAGCGACGCTCCGGCGGTCGGATAGCCGAGCGACCGCTGGCGTCGCGAGGACCGCTGCGACGGGTGCCAGGAGTACACGGCCGACACCGCCAGCCCGATCAGGATGATGCCCCAGACCGCGAACGAGTCGACATCCATCGAGAGCAGCGAGAAGTCGGGATGGAAGGGGGAACCCGGCGTGGAGTGCGCCGTCTCCCCGCCGAAGACGCCGAGGCAGAGGAATCCGAGCAGCAGGGCGACGCCCGCGGCCACCGCCTGCGCGGTCCGGCGGTACAGATCCGCCTGGACCTCGGGCGGGTTCGGCTCCGTCGACGGCAGGTTGTAGGGGGGGACATAGATCGGTTCCGGTTCCGTGTCCTCGATCCAGACGGGGCCACGCGGCGGCAGGCCGCGCTCGGGTCCGTTGTGGATGCGCCCCTCGGGGTGTTCGCGGGCGGCCGCAATCGCCTCGCGTGCGTTCTCGATGAGGCCGGCGAGATCCGCCTCGGTGTCCGCGGACTCACTCGCGGTCAGGCCGGCCAACGTCGCAGACGATCCTCCGGCCGCCGGTCCCGGGTGCGCGGGCCGCCGTTCGCCGGGTCCGCCGTCGGAGCGTTCCCGCGCGGCGCGCTCGAGCTCGGCGCGTTCGAGTTCGGCGCGCTCGAGCTCGGCGCGCTGGAGCTCGGCGCGTTCGCGTTCGGCGCGTTCGAGTTCGGCCTGGTGCCGCCGCGCTTCTCGGGCGCGGGCCTCGCGGTGCCGGATCTCGCGGCGCTCGGCGCGGGCCGCGGAGCGCTCCGCGGCCAGCGACCGCTGCCGGGACCAGGCCAGCGCAAGGGTCTTGGCCAGGGCGTCCCAGTCGGGCGGCTCGAGGTGGTCGAGCCAGTCGCTCAGGGCCTTGCGCGAGGTCGTTCCGTCGTCGTTGACGCGGGTCTGGTGGCCGGCCATGTGGCGCGGGGTTTCGTATCCCGGTCGGCCGGGCAGCGGCGCACGCGGCGGCTGGGGCGGCAGGCCGGTCCGCGCGGCGATGCGGCCGGTTGGCTCGGCGATGCGCCCGGCCGACGGGGACGGACGTCCTGCGGGCTGGTTCGCGGGGCCGCCGGACTCCGCGGCCGGAGTGTGGTCGCCGGCTTTTCCGGCGCCCGGGGCGCGGGCGGGGGGCGGCGGGCGTCGGACGGCGGTGCGGGCGCGCGTTCCGCCGCCGGGAGCGGCGGGAGCGTCGGCGGCGTCGGGTGACGCGTCGGCGGCGTCGGGTGACGCGTTGGCGGGTGCGGATTCACGCGGCTGGCTGGCCCGGAGCCGCTCGAGCGCCGAGGACGCGGGAGAGGAGCCTTCGCGCGTCTCAGCCATTGCCCCGTATCCCTTTCCCTCGCGTGCGGAGGGCCAAGCCCGCCGCCAGAACCACACCCACAAGAGTACCCAATGCCATCCCCATCAACGCGGAAGCCCACGTGGGAAGGCCGGTCGCGCTCCCGGTCAGGTAGCCGAGCGAGACCATCCACAGGGCCCAGAGCACGGCACCCAGCCCCGCCAACCCGAGGAACGGACCCAGTGGGACCCCGGCGAGACCCGCCGCGGCAACGGAGGCCGTCCTCCCGCCGGAGAGGAACCTCACACCCACGAGTCCGGCGTAGGTGCCGTCCCGTCCCATCCGGTTCATCAGCGTCACGATGCCGCGGTGGGCCCGCCGACCCCACGCGAAGCGATCGAACCAGCTCGTCAGGCCGTGGCGGAAGACGAGGTAGAGCCCGACGTCGCCGATCCAGCATCCGGCCGCGGCGGCCAGCACAACCCCCGCGGGACTCAGCAGCCCGTCCGCGGCAAGCGGCCCCGCGCCCAGGACCAGGAGCTCGGACGGCAGCGGAGGGAACGGGGCGTCGAGGGCAACCAGCAGGATCGTCAGCGGGTAGTACCAGAGGCCCAGGTCGCCGGAGAGTGCGGCGTCGAGGTTCACTCCGGCCGTTCCAGCAGCTGCCGGGCGGAGCGGAACTGCACCTCACGCCCCGTCAGGGGGTCCGTGAACGCGATCGAGCGGGCGACGAGTTGCAGGGGGCGCGCATGGTCGTCCGGCGCCTTGTCCAGCAGGACGGGATAGAAGGGGTCGTTGAGGATGCCGAGTCCCAGCGCGGCCATGTGGACGCGCAGCTGGTGTGTCTTTCCGGTGTGCGGGCGCAGGCGGAACAGTCCGACGTCGGCGCCCGCGTGGGTGCCGCGGCTCCGGCCCGTGCGGATCAGGTCCACGCGGCTCTCGGCGTTCGGCTCGCCGTCCTCCACGGTCGAGAGCAGCGTTCCCTTCACCTTGGCCATCCGGTTCCGGTAGACCAGCGGAAACTCGTGCCCGGAGAGACCCGGCCCGTGCGGTCCGGTGCCTGCGCCGGGCGGCAGCGCGCTGACGCACTCGTATTCCTTCCGGATTTGGCGGCGCTCGAACAGGACCTGGTAGGCGCCCCGGGTGTCCGGGTTGGTCGAGAAGAGGATGACGCCCGCGGTGGCCCGGTCCAGCCGGTGCATCGGGATCAGGTCGGGGATGCCGAGGCGGTTGCGGAGCCGGACCAGCGCGGATTCCTGCACGAAGCGCCCGCCGGGCGTGGTCGGGAGGAAGTGCGGCTTGTCGACCACCAGGAGGTCGCCGTCGCGGTGGAGGATCGTCTCCGTGAAGGGGATGGGCTCCTCCGCGGGCAGGTTGCGGTAGTACCAGAGGAAGTCGTGCGCACCCAGCGGGGTCGCCTCGTCGAGAGCGACGCCGCCGACCCCCACGACTTCGCCGCCTCGGAAGCGCCCGACGATCCCGTCGGGATCCACGTGGCCGAACCGGTGCAGGACGTAGTCCATCACGGTCGCCCACTCGCCCTCCCGCGGCAGGCGCAGCCGGGTCGCGTTGACGCCGTCGCGCACGGGCAGGGGGGATCGCATGGCCATCGTCCCAGTTTCGCACGGCCGCGGCCGCGCGCCGTCGCGGCCGATGCCCGGGGCGGTCGCGGCCGATGCCCGGGGCGGTCGCGGCCGATGCCCGGGGCGGTCGCGGCGCGATGCCCTGGGCGGTCGCGGCGCGAGCGTGCGTCAGCTCTCCAGCCGGAACCCGAGCTTGATGCCCACCTGCCAGTCGGCGACCTTGCCGTCGGCGATGTGCCCGCGGACCTGGGTCACCTCGAACCAGTCGAGGTGACGCAGCGTCTTGTTCGCCTGCGCCACCGCGTTGTTCACGGCGTCCTCGATCCCCTCGGGGGAGCTGCCGACGATTTCCGAGACGCTGTAGACGTGGTTGGCCATGGTGTTCCTCCAGGTTCCGCGGCCCGGACCGGGATGCCCGGGCCCTGCGGCCAACCTACCGCCGCCCCCTTCGCGCGTCCATGCCCGCCGGGACGGCGCCGTTCAGGACGGCTCGACGACGGTGATGTTCCCGGGACCGGGCTTGGTGCGCCCGACGCGCGCACCGGCGTCGAACCGGGCGCCCACGTCGGCGACGACGGACTCCAGCCGCGCGCCGGCGGGGACGGTGGTGTCGCCGAGCAGCACGCTGCGCGAGACGACCGCCCCGGCCTCGACGACGACGTTCGGGCCGAGAACGCTGTGCTCGACTCTCCCGCCGACGTCGCAGCCCGGGGAGAGCAGGGAGGCGGCCACCGTCGCGGAGGCGCGCACGTGGGCCGGCGGGAGGAACGGGCTGTTGGTCAGCACCGGCCAGCCCGGGCGGGCGAGCTCCACGCCCCGGCCCTCGAGGAGCTCCATGTGGGCGCGGTAGAAGCTGTCCACTGTGCCGACGTCCCGCCAGTAGCCCTCGAGACGGTGTTCGACGGCGGTGCCGCGCTCGACAAAGGAGGGCACCAGGGACTCGCCGTAGTCCCCGAGCTCGGCGCCCGCGGCGTCCGCCTCGCCGTCGCCCTCCCGCTCGCGTTCGGCGAGCCGCTCCAGCGCCTCGATGAGCGGGCCCGCCGAATAGACGAAGATCTCCGTCGCCACCAGGTTCCCGCGGGGGGACGCGGGCTTGTAGTCGAAGCCCGTGACGCGCCCCGCCTCGGTCTGGACGACGGAGTAGCGGGAGGGATCCTCCTCGACCTCCGTCGTGACGATCGTCAGTTCCGCGCCGCTGTCGCGGTGCGTGTCGATCGCGTCCCGCAGGTCGAAGGTGCACAGGTGGTCGGCGCTCAGCACCACCACGATGCCCGCGCCCGACTCGCGGATCAGCGGTGCCTGCTGGTAGAGGGCGTGGGCGTTGCCCTCGGCGAAGCCGTCGCGTGCGCCGCCCTCGGCGGGCGGCAGGATCCGGAGCCCGTGCCGGGTCCCGTCGAGGTCCCAGGGCCGGCCCCCGGCCAGGTGCTGGTTGAGCGTGAACGGGCGGAACTGCTCCACCACCCAGACGTCGCGGATGCCGCTGTGGGCGATGTTGCTCAGCTGGAAGTCGATCAGGCGGTAGACGCCCCCGAACGGGGTCGCCGGCTTCGAGCGCCCGTCCGTGAGCGGTGCGAGGCGGCTGCCCCGGCCGCCCGCCAGCAGGACGGCGAGGACGTCCGGACGGCCCGTGGTGTGTCGCGCTGGTCGCATGGTGTCTCCCGGACTGGTTCGTCGGGGAGGCTCGCTCCCGCTAGGGCGTGTCGTGCAGGGGCTGGCACTTCGGGCAGAAATACAGGTCGCGCTCGTTGACCTCCGCGGTTCCCGGGCCCGGGGCCGCGTCCCCGATCTTCTCATGCACCACGGGCTCCCCGCAGCGCTGGCAGGGCCGGCCGCCGCGCCCGTACACCCAGTAGGGGTCGCGGTGCGTCGCCGGCGTCGTGGTCCGGCGCGTGCGGTCCTTGTTGGCGTGCAGCAGCTGGTGGGCGAGCTCGACGATCCGCCCCATGTCCTGGACCTCGCCCGCCGGCGTGCGCGGATTCGTGCGGGAGATGAACAGCAGTTCGGAGCGGTAGATGTTCCCGAGGCCGGCGATCAGCCGCTGGTCCAGCAACGAAAGGCCGATCGGCCGCTCCGGGTTCGCGCGGAGCCGCCGTTCGGCCTCGGCCGGGTCCCAGTAGTGTCCGAGGGGATCCGGCCCCAGGTGGCCCACGGCGTCCGGCTCGTCCGAGGTCCGGATCACGCGCAGGAAGCCGAGCTCGAAGCCGACCGCCTGGAAATCGGGGTTCTTCAGGATGCAGCGCGCCTTGAATCCGGGGGAGCGCCAGCGCTCGCCCGGGGCGTAGACGTCCCAGTGGCCTTCCATCATCAGATGGGAGTGGATGCTCAGGTCCCCCGCGCGAATCAGTAGGTGCTTGCCGCGCGAGACCACCGACGTCACCTTGGCCCCCGCCAGGTTCAGTGTGGCGTAGCGCGGGACCCGGAAGTCCGTGGCGTTCAGCACCCGTCCCGTGAGCGCGGCGTCCAGCATTCTCGCCGCGCGGTAAACAGTGTCTCCCTCAGGCAAAACCAGTCACATCCTTTATCCCCAAGCCGGTGTGTGTGGCTAGTTTGTCACGCGATTCGCCTTTTTGGGGCGATTGTCACGGATTAGTTACGCAACCCGTCGGCTGGGCTCAATTGCGGAACCGCACGCCGTTGGGCGCCGAGTAGAAACCGGCCTCGAGGAGGGCCGCGGACACCACCGTGTCCGGGATCGGCCTCCCGTTGACGCGCTCCATCGACATCTTTTCCACACGGGCCGTGCGCAGGGTCCCCACGAGCGAACGCGCGGCCGCGGCGAGGGCGTCCGGCTCCTCGGTGAAGGCCAGGAGGGTCTTGCCGCCGCGCTCCACGTACAGCGCCAGCGCGCCGTCGACCAGGACGACGACGGCGCCGGCCTTCCGGCCCGGCCGGTGGCCGGTCGCCGCGGGGGCGTCCGGCGCGGACTCGAGGACCGGCCACGGGAGGGCGGCGCCGTAGGGGTTGGCCGGGTCGGTGGCGGACAGCGCGACGGCCGCCGGGATGCGCGCGGGCGGCCCCCCGGCGGGACCCGCGGCCAAGCCGGCATGGGCCGAGCCGGCGTGGACGGCGTCGAGCTCGGTGTCCCGGGTGTGGCCGCGCAGCCGGTCCACGGTCGCCGGGACGGAGAACTGGGCCGCCCCGAGGTGCTCGATGAAGTAGCCGCGGCGCGTCCGGCCGGCCTCCTCGAGCCGGGTCAGCACGCGGTAGAGCAGACCGAAGCCGCCGGGCACCTCCTCGGCGACGACGGAACCCCGCGTGAGCACCCCGTAGCGGTCCAGCAGGTACTCGGCCCGGGCATGCGCCCGGACGGTGGGGTCCGGGTCCGGCGTCGGCAGCAGGGACCAGCGGCCGGCCGCGCTGGGCAACGAAGGGGTGGCGACGGCGGAGGACCCGGGCCGAAGCCCCGCCCCGGGGGCGCCGGCGTCCGCGTCGTACGCCGCGGCGCCGCCGGCGCGCAGACCGGCGTCGTGCAGGCCCGGTCCGCGCATCCCGCGGAGCCGGCCGATCCGCGCCGCCCGCGCGCGGGGCGTCCCCGCCCGCTGCTTGTGGGCCGTCCGCCCCGCGCCCAACAGCCCGCGGACGGGCGCGAACGTGTCGTTCCCGACGCGCCCGGCCCAGACCAGTTCCCACAGCGCCTCGAGGATCTCCGCGTCGCCGCGGCGAGGGCGCGCGACCCCGGGGCCGGCGTCCCGACCCGGCCCGGCGGCCGGCCCGCGCAGGGACTCGGACAGCTGGCGGAAGAAGTACGCGCCGCCCGTGCCGAGCACGCCGAGGAGTTCCTCGTGGAGCCCGCCGGGCTCGAAGTCGGGGCTCGGGTCCAGCGTCAGGGCGGCGTGCTCGGCCAGGTGCAGGCTGATCCAGCCGTCGTTCCCCGCGAGGGCGCCCGCGCCCTCCCACAGGACCTCCCCGGTGGCCATCAGCTCGTCCAGCATCGCCGGCCGGTAGTCCCGCACCCGCGCGGGCAACACGAACGCCTCCCACGCGCTCGCCGGCACGGGGACGCCCGAAAGCTGGTCGATCACCGTCGCGACCCCGTCGATCCCGCGGAGGTTCTCGCCCACGAACTGCCACGACGGCAGGAAGCGCCCGTAGGTGGGGCCGTCGACCGGTTCCACCTCCGCGCGCAGCGCCGCCAGCGAGCGGCGGCGGATGCGGCGCAGGACCTCCGCGTCGCACCACTCGCTCGGGGCCGGCTGTCCGGCGCCCTCGGGGGCGGAGGCCGTCGGCCGGAACTCGCCCTCCACGACCCGGCCCTCGGTGCCGAGCCGCTTCAGCACGGACAGCACGACGGCGGAGCCGAGGCCCAGGCGCGCGGCGGCCTCGGCCGCGGTGAACGGCCCGTGGGTGCGCGCGTAGCGGCCCACCAGGTCGCCGAGCGGGTCGGCCACCGGCTCGATGAACGCCAGGGGAACCCCCATGGGCAGCGGCACCCCCAGGGCGTCGCGCAGCCGCGCGGCGTCCTCGACCGCGGCGAACACCTCGCGGCCGGCGAGGTTGACCCGCAGCGCGCGGTGGGCGCGGACGAGTTCGGCGGCGTGGCGGCCGGCGCCGGTCCGGGCGATGGCTTCTTCCCCCGCGGCGGACTCGTCGCGCCCGGCAACCTCACCGGCAACCTCTCTGGGCGCCGCGGCGTCCGGCGTCCGCGTGCTCTCCGGCGTCGCCTCCGCTGCCGCCGAGTCCTGTGCCGGGGCCGTCTGGGTTTCCGCCGCGGAATCCTCGGGGAGCAGCCGGGCGGCGATCTCCTCCACGGTGAGCGGCCCCAGCAGCCGCAGCAGGTCCGCGGTGCCCTCGAGGCCCTTCAGCCGCCGGTCCTCCGCGAGGCGCTGGAGCTCGGCTTCGGTGCGCGCGATGACCTGCGGGTCGAGGAGCTCGCGGAGCTCGGCGCGCCCGAGGAGGTCGTTCAGCAGCCCGGAGTCCAGCGAGAGCGCGGCGGCCCGGCGCTCGGCCAGCGGCGAATCCCCCTCGTAGAGGAACTGGGCGACGTAGCCGAAGAGCAGGGACTGGGCGAACGGCGAGGGCTGGCGCGTCGTCGTCTCCACGATGCGCAGGTCGCGCCGGCCGATCGACGCGGCCAGCGAGCGCAGTGCGGGGAGGTCGTAGACGTCCTGCAGGCACTCGCGGACCGTCTCCAGGATGATCGGGAACGTCGGGTACTTCCGGGCCACGTCCAGCAGCTGGGCCGAGCGCTGCCGCTGCTGCCACAGCGGGGTGCGCTTCGCCGGATTCTGGCGTGGCAGCAGCAGTGCACGCGCGGCGCACTCGCGGAAGCGCGAGGCGAAGAGGGCGGAGCCGCCCACCTCGGCCGTGACGATCGCGTCCAGCTCCTCCTCGTCGAACAGGAAGAGCTCCGCCCCGGGCGGCTCGTCGTCCATCATCGGCACGCGCAACACGATCCCGTCGTCCGCCGCCATCGCCGAACCGTCGAGCCCGTAGCGCTGGTGCAGCCGCGCGCCGACCGCGAGGGCCCAGGGGGCGTGCACCGGCAGGCCGAACGGGGAGTGCAGCACCACGCGCCAGTCGCCCAGTTCGTCCTTGAACCTCTCGACGACGAGCGTGCGGTCGCTCGGGACCGTGGTGGTGGCCTCCTGCTGCTCGTGGAGGTACGCCAGCAGGTTCCCGGCCGCCCACTCGTCCAGGCCGACGGCGCGCAGCCGGGCCGCGGCGTCGTCCGGCGCCGCGGCGGACAGCTCGCGCTGGAACGCGCCCAGCGCCCGGCCGAGCTCGACGGGCCGGCCGAGGGAGTCGCCGGTCCAGAAGGGGAGCTTGCCGGGTTGGCCGAACGCGGGGGAGACCAGGACGCGGTCGTGCGTGATCTCCTCGATCTTCCAGCTGGTGGCCCCGAGCGCGAAGACGTCCCCGACGCGCGACTCGTAGACCATCTCCTCGTCGAGCTCGCCGACGCGCCGGCCGCCCTTCGCCGCGTCCTCCGAACCCACGAGGAACACGCCGAAGAGGCCGCGGTCCGGGATGGTGCCACCGCTGGTGACGGCCAGCCGCTGGGCGCCCGGGCGACCCACGATCGTGCCGGCGTCCCGGTCCCAGACGATGCGCGGGCGCAGCTCGGCGAACTCGTCGGACGGGTATTTCCCCGCGAGCAGGTCCAGGGTGGCCTCGAACGCGGACCGCGGCAGCGACGCGAACGGCGCGGATCGCCGCACGACGTCGAACCACTCCTCGACGTCCACCTCGCCGAGGGCCGCGGCGGCCACGGTCTGCTGCGCCAGGATGTCCAGCGGATTCGCCGGCACGGACAGCGGCTCGATGCCCCCAACGCGCATCCGCTCCACGGTGACGGTGGTGTTCACCAGGTCGCCACGGTGCTTCGGGAAGAACACGCCCTGGGAGACCTCGCCGACCTGGTGGCCCGCGCGGCCCACGCGCTGCAGGCCCGAGGCGACCGAATGGGGCGACTCCACCTGGACCACGAGGTCCACGAGGCCCATGTCGATGCCCAGCTCCAGCGACGACGTCGCCACGACGCAGCGCAGCCGCCCGGACTTCAGGTCGTCCTCGATCCCGGCGCGCTGGTCCTTCGACACGGACCCGTGGTGCGCGCGGGCGAGCAGCGGCTCGGCGCCCGCGGCCGAGCCGGCCTGCGCCATCATCTCCGCCGGCGTCCGGCGCGGCTCCCGCGGACCCGGCCCGGCGTCCGCGGCCGCCCCCGCGGTCGCCGGGCCGTTCGTCTCGGCGGCCGCCGCGGCCGCCAGGTGGCGCTGCTCGTGGATCTCGTTCAGGCGCGCGGTCAGGCGCTCGGAGAGGCGGCGGGAGTTGGCGAAGACAATCGTCGACCGGTTGGCCTCGATCAGGTCGACGATCTTCTCCTCGACGTGCGGCCAGATGCTGGCCTTGGGCTGGAGCCCCGTCACCGGGTCGAGGTTCCCCGCGTCGGCCGCCGCCGGCAGGTCCGTCATGTCCTCGACGGGCACGGTGACGGTGAGGTCCCACCGCTTCGTCGACGGCGGCGCGATCACCCGCACCGGCCGCGATCCGCCGAGGAAGCGCGCGACCTCCTCCCGCGGTTCGACGGTCGCCGAGAGGCCGATCCGCTGCGCCGGGCGCTGGAGCAGGGCGTCGAGGCGCTCCAGCGAGACGGCCAGGTGCGCCCCCCGCTTGGTCCCGGCGACGGCGTGCACCTCGTCGAGGATCACCGTGTCCACGGACGTGAGCGTCTCCCGGGCGCGCGAGGTCAGCATGAGGAAGAGCGATTCGGGCGTCGTGATGAGGATGTCCGGCGGGCTGGTCAGCAGCTTGCGCCGGTCCGACGCCGGGGTGTCGCCCGAACGGACGCCGACGGTGATGTCCGGCGCGGGCAGCCCCCTCCGCTTCGCCGTCTGCGTGATCCCGATCAGTGGGGCACGGAGGTTGCGTTCGACGTCGACGCCCAGCGCCTTCAGCGGCGAGATGTAGAGCACGCGGGTCTTGCGCTTCGGCGGACGCCCGGAAGCGCGGCTGCCGTTGGCCCGGGCCTTTGCCGCAGCGGGCGCCGAAGCCGAAGCCGCTTCGGCCGGTGCCCCGGACGGCGACGCGGGCCGGTCGCGGGCGTCGCGGATGAACGTGTCGAGGGCCCACAGGAAGGCGGAGAGCGTCTTGCCGGAGCCCGTCGGCGCCACGACGAGTGCGCTGGCCCCGGACGAGACCGCGTCCCAGGCGCCGAGCTGGGCGTCCGTCGGCGCGGCGAAGGCACCCGTGAACCACTCGCGGGTGGGCGGGGTGAAACGGTCCAGCACCGCGGCGGCGGCCAACTGTTTTGCCATCGGAACCAGCCTACGCCGGGCCGCCGACAGGTTGCGTCCGGGCGCCGCCGCCTGTCCGCGGGACGGTGGTGTCAGGAGTCGTAGGGGCCGGTCTGGAGCAGTTCGATCGCCGTCGAAGCGCACGCCGTGGCGGGGCGGTCGAGGTAGGCGGTCGCCCCGCCGTCGGCGAGCGCGACGGCGAGGAGCGGCACGTCGGTGGCCCGGCAGTCCGGCCCGTACTTGCCGGCCTGCTGCTCGCGCAGGGCGACGGTGGTCATCTGGCCCGACCCGAGGATGGTTGCCGGACCGGGCTCGCCGAAGTGTCCCGCGGGCGCCCCGACGATCTTCCCCGGGGCCGACTGGTAGGTGATGACCGGGAAGCCGGAGATTGTGCAGTCGGCGCCGGGGTTGGCGACGGTCAGCTGCCGGCTCACGCCGCCGGCGTCCGCCGAGCCGCCCGTGTCCACGACCGCGATCTCCAGGTCCGGCGCGCTGCAGGGCGCCGGTTCGCCCGCGGCCGGGACCGAGGCGGGCGGCACCGAGGCGGCCGGGGACGAAGGGGCAGGGGCCGAGAGGGACGGGGACGACGGCGTGCCGGCCGTTGCGGACGCGCGCCCCGAGGGCGCGGGGGAGACCGGGCCTGCCGACGTCGAACCCTGCGATCCCGCCCCGGTGGGCGGGGCCGCCGCGCTCGCCGGCGCGCCGGACACGGGGGCCGCCCCGTCCGGTGCCGCGCCCGCGCCGGGGGTGCCGGACGGCGTCGCACCGGAAGAGGACGAACCAGCCGGTGTCGAATCGGCGGCCGCCGGGTCGCCCGACCACCACGGGCCGCCACAACCCGTCAGGGCCAGCGCGGGCAGCAGCAGGGCGGTGGCCACGGCGGGACGGGTGCGGCGGTTCATGGGTGCTCCTCGGTCTGGAACGGGCTTTCTGCGCCCACCGTACGCCAGCGCGCGGCCCAACCCGGTCATTCGTGGTGGTAGGGGCGTCCCGCGGCGATTTCCTGGGCGCGGTACAGCTGCTCCGCCACGATCAGGCGGACGAGTTGGTGCGGGAAGACCAGCCGGGACAGGCTCCAGACGAAGTCGGCCCGCGCGTGGACGGACGCGTCCACGCCGTAGGCTCCGCCGATCACCAGGCTCACGCCGCGGGAGGTGTCCAGCGGGGCGCGCAGGGTGCGGGCGAGCGTGGGGGAGTCGATGTTGCTGCCCCGCTCGTCCAGGAGGACCAGATACTCCTGCGCGGGGACCTTGGACAGGATCCGCGCCGACTCCTCGGAGCGCGCCGCGTCGCCCTCGCGGGAGGAGTGGGGCAGCAGCTGCCACGACAGGTCGAAGGGCTTCTTCATGCGCTTCCCGTAGCGTCCGATCCCCTCGGCCACCCACGCCTCGTGCTTCTTTCCGATTGCCAGGATCCGCAGCGCCATGGGACTAGTCTTTCAGGAATGCGCAACTTTCCGGGGAAGGAAACCGTCCAACCGGCCGTCCAGCAGGTCGCCCGCCGGATGGGGCCCTACGCGGCCATGTGGATCGTCCTGGCGGCCGGGGGCCTGCTGGTCGTGGGGCTGGCCGCGCTCGCCGCCGAGATCTACGAGTCCGTCGTCGAGACGGACGGCATGGCCGGGGTCGACGGTCCACTGCTGGCGTGGGCCGTGGAGCAGCGCACGCCCGAACTCTCCGCGGGGGTCACCGCCTTCACCGATGTCGGCGGGACGATCGGGATGCCGGTCCTGGCCGTGCTGGTGATCGCGGTCCTGTCGCGGATCAGCAGGTCGTGGCGCCCGCTGATCCTCATCGGCGTCGCCGCGCTCGGGTCCCTCGCCATGACCGTCGTCGGCAAGAACGTCATCGGCCGCTCCCGCCCCGACCTGGCCGACGCGGTCCCGCCGTACGAGTCCTCGCCGTCGTTCCCCAGCGGCCACACCCTGAACGCGACCGCGATCGTCGCCGTGATCGCCTACCTGTGCTGCCTGGAGATCGACGCCCTGCTGGGGCGGATCGCCGTGATCGCGGCCTGCTCGCTGTTCGTGGTGCTGATGGGGCTGAGCCGCGTCTTCCTGGGGCACCACTGGTTCACCGACGTCGCCGCGGCCTGGGCGCTCGGACTCGCGTGGGCGGCGCTGGTCGTCCTGGCGCACCGGGTGTTCCACACGGTGCGGCGGGTGCGCCGGGATCAGCGCGCCGCGGTGGCCGGCGCGGAGGGGCCGGGCCGGGATGCCTAGCGCACCACCCGGCGCGCGGCGCGGCCCGGTCGAGTACAGCTTCGACGCCGCCGCGCTCGCCCCGGACGCGCTGGACGGCGGCTTCTTCGCGGGATGGCCGTCGCCGCCGTCGCCCGTCAAGCACCTAGCCGTGCTGCGCGGCAGCCACCGGGCCCTCGTCGCGCTCGACGCCGGACGGGTCGTGGGATTCGTGACCGCCATCTCCGACGGCGTGGCGACGGCGTTCCTCCCATGGCTGGAGGTGCTTCCGGACTACCGGGGCCGCGGGATCGGCCGGGAGCTGGTCGAGCGGATGACCGCCGAACTGGACGGGCTCTACTCGATCGACCTGGTCTGCGACGGAGACGTCGTGCCGTTCTACGAGCGCCTGGGCTGGTTCCGGGCCGACGCCATGCTCCGGCGGAACCCCTCCGCGCTCTAGCTGTACTGACCCGGATCGTTGTTGACTCAGGAGAGACCTCCGGGGTCGAGTTGGAGCTGTCTAGTTCTTCAGCTCGAACACACGGAGGTCTCTCATGTCCCACGGTAACGCCCGGTTGACTCCAGCGGGCAGGTTGACCCTGGTGCGGCGCATCGAATCCGGACGAGCGGTCGCGCACGTCGCGGCGGAGATGGGCATCTCGCGCACGACGGCTTGGCGGTGGTGGCGGCGGTTCCTCGAGTCCGGTGCGCCCGGGTTGCTGGACCGTCCCAGCGTGGCCCATTCTCATCCGCGGCGCACGGCACCGTGTGTGGAGGCCCGCGTGCGGATCACGCGGGAACTCACCCGCCGGGGACCGGTGTTCATCGCGCGGCGCCTGGGAATGCACGCCTCGACGGTCGGACGGATCCTGGCCCGCCACCGGGCGCCGCTGCTGCGCGAACTGGACCCGGTCACCGGACAGGTCATCCGGGCTGGCCGGCGGAGCGCGAACCGCTATGAACACGGGCATCCGGGGTCCCTGATCCACGTGGACGTGAAGAAGCTCGGACGGATCCCCGACGGAGGCGGCTGGCGCGCCCACGGGCGCAGCGAGAAGGTCCGCGGACGCGGGATCGGCTACGACTACGTCCACGCCGCGATAGATGACCACTCCCGGCTGGCCTACGCGGAAATCCACCCCGACGAGCGGGGAGAGACCTGCGCCGGGTTCCTGGAACGGGCGATCGCGTTCTACGCCTCCCTCGGCGTCCGCGTTGAACGGCTCATCACCGACAACGCGTTCGCCTACCGCCACTCCGGCGCGTTCCGCTCCGTTGCCGCCGCCCACGGCGTGAAGCAGCGGTTCATCCGCCCGCACTGCCCCTGGACGAACGGGAAAGTCGAGCGCCTCAACCACACCCTCGCCATCGAGTGGGCCTACGCCCGTCCCTATGCCTCCAACGAAGACCGCGCCAAGGCCTTGCCCGTCTGGCTCGAGTACTACAACCTAGACAGGGCCCACCTCGGCATCGGAGGCAAAACCCCTATCGACCGAATCAACAACGGTCGAGGTCAATACATCTAGCCGGCGTCGGGGCCACACGGAAAAGGCGCCCGCCTCGCTGGTGTTCCAACGAAACGGACGCCCTGTCCACTGGCGGTGACGGTGGGATTTGAACCCATTGCGAAGGGCAAGGAGGGTTGGGGGACCCTATCTAAAGCGCCGTAAATTCAGCGATTATGGTCACTTTACTCACAGGTATACACGGATGCTCACAGGTACTCCTGCACCAAAATGCACCATGGGCAGTCGTTCGCGGGCGGGAAAAAAGGCGGACCGGGAGGAGTCCTGAAAGGCAACTTCCGGCTGATTCGTTTCTTGCCGAGTAGGAAGTGGTTCTGACCAGATTTTGGGCGCTCCCGACGCTCCCACAGGATTCGTAGTCTGGTCCAACACGACATTCTGGGTAGGGTCGTGCGGCCCCCACGGCGAGTAGTCAGAATTTAACGTTTCCGATACGCGGCATTGCCGGGTCAAAGATACAAGGGCACCTAGAATAATCAGGCACTCTCGCTAGAACGCTTTTAGCGCGAAGCAGGCCGGGTATGGCAGCCGGTCGCTATCGCGCTGACTCGACTTCGGCGAGGAAACGGCCCCGGCGGGAAGTGCATGTCGACGACGACCTGGCTGGAAATATGATGGGGGAAAATGAGCCTGACCGAAATTAGGGTTACTGCGGAGTACTGCTTTGGCAGCAACCCGATGGTGCTCGCCAGCCTTGCAAAGGTCAATTTCATGCACGCGCCCAACGGCTCAGGCAAGACGACGATCTCGAACGCGCTGTCCCGGCAGCCGCGCGATCAAGACGCACGTTTGCACTGGCCGGTTGCGGCAACTGCGACGTCCATTCGCGTGTTCAACGAGGCGTACCGGTCGACGGTGCTAAACGAGCACGTAAACGGTATCTTCACAATTGGTTCAGAATCGGGTGACGTGAATTCCAGAATCACCCTTTTGGATCAGGAGCGTGTCGTTCGTCGCACCGAACGAAATGGGTGGATTAAGGACATCGGATCTGACGATGCTCTCCTCGACCCGAGTGGATTGCTGGGCGAGATTGAGACCGAGCGTCTTGCCGCCAGCCATGCCGTCTTCGAGAGACACAAGGACGTGCCAGAGGCAGTCCGGGAGACCGTCTTCAAGGGCTTCAGGCGAAGCAGGGAGAAGTTCTTCAAGGAGGCCCAATCTCGATATAAGCCAGAGCTAGTCGCCGAGAAGGATCTGACATGGGACACACTCGAGGCTCGCAACTCTTCGCTGACCGGCGAGCTTTATCGGCGTTCCCCGCTACACGGCACCTCTGTGAATTTCCTCATCTCAAAGGAGCAGATCGCGCAACTCCGCATGGATGACGTGACAACGGGAGCCGGGGACCTCGCCGCTCTGATCCAACACCTCGGGAATGGGGACTGGGTCAGTCAAGGTCGCCAGCATCTTCAGAACACCAATAACAAATGCCCGTTTTGCCAGGAAGATCTTCCAGAAGGATTTGGAGCCAGGCTCACTGCTTACTTCGCGGCGGGGTACGATGCGGCACTCTCCCTAGCAACGAGCATCACAACACAGGTGGAGGAGCGCTCAAGGACCCTTCGCGAGGAGCTCGCCAGCCTCAAAGCAGCCGTCGACGCTGACTCGGCGATCGATGCAGAGCGCCTAATTGATGCGATCGATGCTATTCAAACCGCCGCCGAACTCATCTTGTCCAAAGTGAACGATAAGCGTCGTCACCCCACAAACCGAATAGATGTTGTCGACATCGCACCACTGGTTAGTCATTTGGACGAATTAATCAAGGATGCTAACGCGGACATCACTCGACACAATAAACTGATCGATGACTCGCGCGCGGAGTTGCAGAACCTAGTCAATGACGGCTGGGCGCTGTTTCTCACAGATGCAGGAACGTCGAGCCACATGAAGCGCTACAACGGAATCCACGCCAAAAAACTGGCGAAGATCGAAGAACTGCGTTCCAACATCACGGCAAGTTTGCAAGCTGATGAGGGCGCCAGGGAAGAGATTGAGGCGCTCCGCAACTCGATCTCGAATACCGCAGATGTCGCTGAGCGTATTAACGAGCTTCTTAAGGCTCTGGGGTTCCATCGGTTCCATCTGGCAATCACAGACGCAGTCGCGGGTGGTTACCGGATCATACGCGACGATGGCTCGCCGGCATTCGAATCACTATCCGAAGGTGAGAAGTCCTTCCTCTGCTTCGCCTACTTTGTGGAGTCCTTGACCGGAAGCGCAGTGTCAGGTGGCACTGTCGAGCCCGTCATTGCGGTCATCGACGATCCAATCTCGAGCCTCGACAGCGACACTCTCTTCATCGTCGCAGCGTACATTCGCGATATCGCTAAGCAGGTCATTGACGGACAGACGAACATCGAGCAACTTATCGTGCTGACGCACAACACCCAGTTCCACCACGAAGCGGCGTACGCGACGGACACGGGAAAGACCGGCGACCGCCGTCACTATCGACTGCGAAAGGGCCTCGACAAAATCACGTCAGTGCAGGACGACGGTCGGCGCAGCAAGATCCGCGGCAGTTATGAGCTGCTCTGGCAGTCGGTCGTTGATATCGCCGACGGCGATGAGGACTCGCCGATCGCCCAAGTTGGTGTGTTCAACATCGTGAGACGAATCATCGAAGGCTATTTTAAGACGGTGGGTTCGACGCAGAGTCACGAGCGGCAGCAACCACTCTCCGTTGCGGACGAGCGGCTAATGTCGATGTTCATCACCTGGGCGAACTCGGGATCACACACGATCATCGATGATTTTGCGCAGTCTCACTACATCGGGGACGCCAAAGATTTCCTACAGCTCCTTCAACTGTTCTTCGAGCAGCAGGGACACAGCGCGCACTTCGACATGATGGTCCGAGCCTGCGGTGGCGAGTCACTATTGCAAACAGGCTCAGTCTTCGCCAGAGATGTGGCGGCGTAGGGCAAAAGCTGCCCGCCGGCAGTAGCTGAAGATCAACCCCGATGGAATTTCGCCGCAGCAATGCTCGACCGGCTCCTGCACCGCTCCGTCGTGCTCAACCTCGACGGAAACTCATACCGGCTCCGCGCCCACCACGACGCCGCCGGACAGCTCAGGCGTGCCACGACCGGCACCCCGCGACTGCTAACCTAACCGTCGCAGGTGAGGAACTTCGCCGAGCACAGACTGGGGAACTTCGATGGGCGCCATCAAGGCGGCCGCCGATCTGTTCACGATCCTCGCGAACCGCGAACACCGGTCAGCTACCGTCATCGCCTCACAATCCGGACCCGACTACTGGGTCTATGTCCTCCCCGACAAAGTCGCCGCGGACTCGATCGTGAACCGGCTGGTCAACCACGCGAAGAGGATCGTCCTAGGAGAGGTGGACATGCGCCGAGAGCTCGGCGAACTGGCCCGCAGCAGCGCTGGCTACTGGGAGTAAGGGCACCGCACCACCGGTGACCGGGCCGCACCACACACCACCGCTTCCCGGTCACCGGAACCGCGCTTTCCGATGCGTGGACTACCGCTTTCCGAAAGGGCGACTCGCCAGTTGAACCCGCGAAACCCTTGGTCCAGACACTGGTGTGCCTCCGTCGTTCAGCACACGTCGCGAATCCGAGGCGAATGTCTTCCACCTCGTCGTAGCTCGGGCGGAGCTGTCCGTGGCGACCCGGACCGCGGTCTCAGGGAGTGGGCCAGACCGTCCGCTGCCCTCTTGCAGGCCCTCGAAACGGCCGGATGGCTCGAGCAAGATGTCATTGTCAAGTGCCCCTCGCAGGAGGCGATTCCCTCCTCCCGCGGCATCTGCGGGCAGACCGTGTCGGCGCGGTGCCAGTCCCAAGGTCCGGAGACCGGAGGGTCGTGGCGAAGATACCGACTGGGCTGCTGGCGACATGCCCCCTGAGTACGTAGTCAATCCACAACATAATGCCTGTTATGGTGCGGGATTGAAATGGCTCGACCCCATGCTTGCTCGGACCGTGGGTTTCCGAGCTGCCAATACCGACCTCGCTTCCTACGAGCCCCCCCAAGTGTGCGAATCCTAAGGAGTAACAAACTATGGCTGGAGAGCCACGGGCGTAGGTAAGAGGTAACTAGCGCAGCCGCCGACGCGCCTAGCGAAGGTGGGACTCAGGGCGCGGGCATGAGTTCGTGTCGCTGGCCTTGAACGTGATGAGGACCGAACCCTTGTGTTTTTCCTCGATGACATCGCCTGCGGCGTCACGGTCGCTCTGCCATTGAAACTTGCCATCGCCGAGGGAGTAGGTCTTGAAGATGGATTTGGCTTCGCGCCCATGCTGGGCGAAATCGCGGGTCCACCACTCATCCGTAGTCCCATCCAGCACATAAGTATTCGCGCCATGGTGGATGCACTTTGTGGGTACTCGCACCGGCATCCGCGGTCGCCCCGGCTCCGCTTCGACCTGGGGGTGGCTCATCAGGCCGGCCCCGACGCCCATGATGTGAGGGAGGCTATCGAGCAGCCAACGCAGGGCGTCATCCGCTGTGGTAACGCCTGCCCGGTGGAGGTCTCGCTCTCCGTGCCGGCGTGTGAATTCGGCTACCACAGACTCGTGTACGTCCGACCCGAGCACAATCAATTCGAAGGGGTTGTTGGCTTTCACCTTGCCCGCCACAATCCCGCGATTGGCGGCGGTGACAATGTGTACTTGCGGATTTACCCCCAGCAGACGGGCGGCCCGCTCTATGTCCGCTTCGAGTGTGGCGCTCATAGCTGCGAGGTTCGGGTCCACAAGAATCTCGATGCGACGATTGAGGTTCGGGGTCTCCACGCGAAGACCCTCAACTCTTCCAAGTGAGTGCAACATTGAAGTGGTGGAGTGTACCCACTCAATCCGAAGCCAGGCATCGTCGTACTGCTTAGAATTTCTCGCATTCGGTAGCACGGCGAGCACTCCGACGCCAGCGAAGCGCGGGGATGAAAAGATGTCTTTTTCGAACCGCTCTTCACCATCTCGGAACACCCCTGCCAAGAGGACCGAACGAGATCGGGCACGCTCGGCGTCGTCGAGGATAGTGCCATCGGGTCCGATGCGAACCCGACCCGCCTCGGTGTGCACGGAAAACGCGCTAGTTAGAAGCTTCACATAGGCTTCATGTGAACGTTGCGCGCCCATGCCGGAGATTGGTTCCTGCAAAGATAACTTCAACCGCTGAAGCCCTTTTCCCCCACCAGGAAGCCAAATTGGTGAAGCGCTCGGAGATGCGAACTTTAGGTCGCGACGTATTCCCTCGTGTAGCCAGTGAGAGTCTTTGGGCTTGTCAAATCTGCCCGTCAATGCGATTGGTTTCCTGACCAGCGCACGAAGGTCGATCGCGGGCACCGCCGGCTACCGGTTCAGGGAATGCTCAAGCGGAATCGGCAAGCGAAGCAGCTCATGCAGGGGCATGGAATCCAGGATGCTCAGGATACGACGGCGAAGGTCCACGTCCACTGGGGGTGTCGGCGACACAGCAACGGACGGAGACGCGTAAAGACCGGTGGGCGCGACAGCGGAAGAAGACGTGGGGGCAGGGATCGACGTAAATATATCCCTTCGGGGTATAGCATTCCGAGTGGACCATGCCACTGCCGTGTCCAAGATGCCGGACCGAAGCCGGCGGTTCCATCGGCGCTTGACGCTGGAGTCTCCGCGTATAACTCCGTGGAAGGCTGATACCGGGTCGTCTTCCCGCAGAGCCTCCGCGAGCTGGGTATTGAGCTCACCAAGCGGGCGCGACGCGAATTGGTTCATCCACTCAATGAGGGTCGCCTTGTCCACCGACGGCACTTCCACGGACCCGGAGGGGACGCCGCCAACAAATTGTTCCGTGGTTTTGGTAGTGCGATCAAACGCGTACCTCACGCCATCAGTCCAGTCCTGAATGGCACGCCACAGGTCCGGCCGCAGATTGACGCCGCGCATGTCTTCAACTGAGACGAGTTTGAGGACGTAATCGCTCGAGGTGCGATTTGCCTCTATGAGGGCTGCGCCCTCCGCAGCTTTAGTGATTCCCCGAAATGTGGAGAACTCGGTCCTGTCAATCGAGAAGTCTGGTTCGATGACACGCATCCGGGCGGAGACTCCCGCCGCAGTCGGCGTTTTTCCGGTGGATTCGAACTCACCGATCGCCTTGACCAAGAGAGTGAAGACGTCCGTCGCGGTGAACTGCCGGGGCGCACTCTGTAGTGCAGCCCCGGCAGTTCCGCTAAACGTCTTAGCGATTGGAGCTTGGGTCCCAGTTTCCGGAGAAGGTGCGACGGGGGCCTCTTGGGCCCCAGGGCCGCATTCGCGGTTGTCGTTTTCTCTCGACGGATTGGTCATTCCAAGCTCCTCGCGTGTGGTTACTAAGCCCCGAACACTAGTCCGGAGCTACGCGAGAAACAGTTGACGAAACTTCTTCAGACACCATGAACTTCCGTTCACCTCAGGGGTCTCACACCTCTGCCCAGTGACCCAGTCAATAAGTCACAGGCTTTGTGTTCGTGCGGCTGAAGTTGAGGCCTTGCTAGCAAGGCTTCTATCTCTCTCTGCTCACACTACCCGTGTAAGCGGCCGTGTTGCAAGAATCGTAGATCGCCCAGTACAAGTCCACTGGTGCGCCAGTTAACGTTGCAAGACTGATTACCCTCTTCTGAGGCGACCAAAGCGGCGGTCTCAAGGAGCCGTGACGTGAATCAAGGACTAAGTGTGGAGACTCCTGCCTCCCGGAACTAGATGCCGCAGTGCCACGACCCGTCTAAAAGGCTGTGTCCGTGTTCGTAGGCGAGTCTCACGGGAGGCAACCGAGCGGGTGTAGCCCTGAGCTAGCGGCCGGGGGTTCGCGCAGCTTGCCTGCCGGCAGAGGCGTCTTGTAAAGAGGGCCGATTCTGAGCACCCTGGATGCATCGAGCAGGAGAGTTTTGCCAATTCCTTGCCAAGCGACGCGCCGGGGGCAAAGCAAAGACCCCTGGTTCCCTTGTAAAACAAAGGGAGCCAGGGGCCTCGCTACGTGGCGGTGACGGTGGGATTTGAACCCACGTTGGCTTTGACACCAAACAACATTTCGAGTGTTGCACCTTCGGCCGCTCGGACACGTCACCAGACTGGACCACTGTACCGGAGCGTTCGATTCTGCCCAAAACGGGCTCGCGGTCGCGGCGTTCCGCGTCTCCGCTCGTGCCTCCGTTCGTGCCTCCGGCTGGCGCCGCCGGTCCGCGGCGCTAACCGGACGGATCGCGCGGCGGCACGTTGTGGTTGAGCCGGAACAGGTTCTCCGGGTCGTACCGGCGTTTGAGTTCCGACAGCCGCGCGAGCTTGTCCGGTCCGTAGACGGCCAGGGCCAGGTCCCAGGCCGCGCGCTCGGCCGCGGCCCCGTCGTCGTCCCCGCCGCGGGCGCCTGGGCCGGCGCCGGGCCCCGCGGCCTCGGGTCCGCCGAGGTCCTCGGTCCCGAGGAAGTTCACGTATTGGCCGCCCGTGGAGTGGCGCTCCATGTCGGCGGCGAAGCCGCGCACGAACGCGATGTTGCGTTCGTCGTCGGCCGCGTCCTGCCAGAAGCCGTAGATGTTGATCCAGAAACGGGATCCGCGGTCCGGGAAGGCGGTCGCGTCCGCGGGGACCCGCCCGACGGCGCCGCCCATGTGGTGGATGTCGAAGGCCGTGCCGCGCCAGGTCTGCTCGGCGGCGCGCCGGACCAGCACGTCGATGACCTCGTCGTCGAACCGGTCGAAGGACGTGTTCTTCCAGTACGCGCGACGGCCGCGCGGGAAGGCCGCGTCCATGGCGGCCTGCCATTCGGTCCACGGGGACGGCCCGACGAGCTGCTCGTCCGGCGGCGCCGCGGCCAGCAGCGGTTCCGCGCAGCGCCGCCCCGCGCCGTGGTCCTCGCCCGCCCATGCGAAGCCGCACACCAGCAGCGGCTCCGCACCCATCTCCAGCTCCTCGGGCGGGGTCAGCACGGTGAGCATGCTGGTCATCTCCTCCGGGAGGTCCCGGGTCCAGCGTTCGTAGGCGGCCAGGGCCGATGCCCAGTTCGGCTGCCGGTAGATGAGGTTCCCGGCGAACACGGGTTGCGGCAGCGGGTGCGCGTCGAACGTGAACGACGTCACGACGCCGAAGTTCCCCCCGCCGCCCCTCAGCCCCCAGAGCAGTTCGGGGTTCTCGGAGGCGTCCGCGTGGACGGTCTCGCCCGCGGCGGTCACGAGGTCGGCGGCCCGGAGGTTGTCCACGGTCAGTCCGTGCTTGCGGGTCAGCCAGCCGAACCCGCCGCCGAGGGTCAGGCCCGCGACGCCGGTGCCCGAGACCACGCCCACCGGGACGGCGAGGCCGTGCGGCGTGGTGGCCGCGTCGAGCTCCGCCAGCGTGGCGCCCGCCTCCACGGTCGCCGTGCGCGCGACCGGGTCGACCTCGACCCGGTTGCAGTCGCGCAGATCCAGCACGACGCCGGCCTCGACGGTTCCGTTCCCGGCGACGTTGTGCCCGCCGCCGCGGACGGCCAGCGGGAGGGAATGCCGCCGTGCGAACTCGATGACGGGCGCGACGTCGCCGATGTCCGCGGCCCGGGCGACGACCAGCGGGCGGCGGTCGATCATGCCGTTCCACACGGAGCGGGCCTCGTCGAAATCGTCGTCGCCGGGAACCACGACGTCGCCGTCGATCAGCCGCCCGAGCTCTTCGATGTCGGCTGGGCTGGGAGTGGCTTGGTGGTGCATGGGAACCGCCCGGAGTCAGGGGTCGGGCTCGGATAGTCCGGCACTGCGCCCATTGTCCGTCGGCCCGAAACGGGGGTCAACGCCTGGCGGGTCCCGGATGCTCCCGGGGTTGTGCAGGGTTTGGGTCGTCGATGGGGTGCTTGAGCCGGGGAGCGTCGTTGGGTCCCGGATGCTCCCGGGGTTGTGCAGGATTTGGGTCGTCGATGGGGTGCTGGAGCCGGGGAGCGTCGTTGGGTCCCGGATGCTCCCGGGGTTGTGCAGGGTTTGGGTCGTCAGCGCATGTCGCGGAAGAACCCGCGGAGCAGCTCGCCGCACTCTTCCTCGCGGACGCCCGGGAAGACCTCGGTCCAGTGGTTGAGGCGCGGTTCGCGGAGGATGTCGAACACGGAGCCGGAGGCGCCGGCCTTGGGGTCCCAGGCGCCGAAGACGACGCGCGGGATGCGGGCCAGCACCACGGCGCCGGCGCACATCGCGCAGGGTTCGAGCGTGACCACCAGGGTGCAGTCCTCCAGCCGCCAGCCGTCGTCGCGCGCGGAGCCGCGCAGCGCGGCCGCCGCGGCACGGATCGCGACGATCTCGGCGTGCGCCGTCGGATCGCCCGTGGCTTCCCGGGCGTTGCCCCCGGCGCCGAGCACGGCGCCGTCCGGACCCACGACGACGGCGCCGATCGGCACGTCGTCGGTCCGCAGGGCGCCGCGCGCTTGCTCGAGGGCCAGGCCCATCCATTCGCGGTGGTGCGCGTCGTCCCGGATCATGGGCCGAGCTTAGTGGGGCCGTTGTCGGGGCTGGTAGTTTTGGACCATGCGCGTACAGGTAGTCGACCACCCATTGGTGGCCCACAAGGTCTCGGTCCTGCGGGACAAGAACACGACGTCGCCGGTCTTCCGGCAGCTGACGGAGGAGCTCGTCACGCTGTTGGCGTACGAGGCCACGCGCGAGGTGCGCACGGTGGACGTCGAGGTGGAAACCCCGGTGGCCCTGACGACCGGCACCGCCTTCGCCAAGCCCACCCCGCTGGTCGTGCCGATCATGCGCGCCGGGCTCGGCATGCTGGAGGGCATGACCCGCCTGGTCCCGACGGCCGAGGTCGGCTTCCTGGGCATGGCGCGCAACGAGGAGACCCTCGACATCATCACCTACGCCGAGCGCCTGCCCGCGGACCTCACGGGCCGCCAGGTGTTTGTGCTGGATCCGATGCTCGCCACGGGCGGCACCCTGGTCGAGGCGATCAAGTTCCTCTTCGACCGCGGCGCCGACGACGTCACGTGCATCTGCCTGATCGCGGCCCCGGAAGGCATCGCGCGCCTGGAGTCCGAGCACGGCGCGGACGACCGCGTCCACCTGGTCCTCGCCTCCCTCGACGAGCGGCTCGACGAGAAGTCCTACATCGTCCCCGGCTTGGGCGACGCCGGCGACCGCCTCTACGGTCTCGCCCACTGATTTCGGGCGGCACACGCCACGCCGTCAGGCTCCCGGGCGGCGTGCCGGGGCAGCCGCGGGATCCCGCGCCGGGTCCGGCGCCGAGCGCGGAGGCTGTGCCGGCCTCGGCGGGGCGGGGATGGCCAGGGGAAGGCTGATCGAGAACACGGTGCGCCCCGGCCGGCTGGTCACGGAGATCTCGCCGCCGTGCGACTCGACGATCGCCTTGACGATCGGCAGCCCCAAACCCGTGGTCCCGTCCGTCCCGGAGCGCGCGCGGTCGGCACGGGTGAAGCGCTCGAAGACGGCGGGCAGGAATCCGGGATCGATGCCCTCGCCGTCGTCGGCGACGGCGAGCAGGGCCCGCCGGCCGTCGGGGGAGACGTCCAGGGATGCCTCCACCACGGTGCCCTCGGGGGTGTGCTTGCGGGCGTTGGACAGCAGGTTCGCCAGCGCCCGGGACAGCTGGTCCGCATCGCCGCGGACCGGCACGGGCACGGAGGGCAGACGCAGCCGCCATTCGTGGTCGGGGGCGGCGACGCGGACGTCGCGGGCCGCCTCGGCCACCAGCAGGGTCAGGTCGACGTCGGCGAACTCGGCGCGCTTGCCCTCGTCCAGCCGGGCGAGCAGCAGCAGGTTGTCCACCAGCGCGCCCATCCGCAGGCTCTGCTCGATCACGCGGTCCAAGGACTGCCGTCCGTCGTCGCTCAGGTGCTCCGTGGCCGAGACGAGCTCGGAGTAGCCCCGGATGGAGGAGAGTGGCGTCCGCAGCTCGTGGGAGGCATCCGCCACGAACCGGCGCATCTTCTCCTCCGACCCTTGCCGGACCGCCAGCGCGGACTCGACATTGTCCAGCAGGGCGTTGAGGGCGTGCCCGACGTCGCCCGCCTCCGTCCCGGGAACGGAGTCCTCGGGCGGGACGCGCTGGGCCAGCCGGACCTCGCCGGCGTCCAGCGGAAGGGCGGCGACGGAACCGGCGACGCCGGCGACCCGCTCCAGCGGGCGCAGGGCCCGGCGGATGATCACGGATCCGATGAGGCCCGTCGCGGCGAGGCCCGCCGCGGACACCAGCAGCATGGTCCAGGACAGCGACGTCAGCGTCTGGTGCATCGCGTTCAGCGGCAGTCCCGTGATCAGGGTTCCCTGGGAGGCGTCCTGGACCTGCACGGCGACCAGCCGGTACGGGCCGACGGACAGGTCCGCGTCCACGGGGCCGGCGCCCGGCACGACGGAGGCGATGGCCTCGAAATCGGCTTGCTCCAGGCCGCGGCGCTCGCCGGTCTCGTGGTCCAGGACGCCGCTGTTGAGGATGACGTTGCCGATCAGGCGGGCGTTGAGCGTGCCCGACGCCTGGCCGGGCGCGTTGAGGGGGTCCTGGCCCCGCGAGGGCTGGCCGCCGAACGCGGCGGCGCGTTCGGACGCGAACGCCAGTTGCTCGTCGAGCTGCGCGTAGAGCGAGGAGCGCATGGCCGTGTGCGTGGCGGTCCCGATCAGTAGGCAAATGAGCGCCAGGAGGGAGACCAGGGCCGTGAGCATGCGCCGGCTGAGGGACACGGCGCGGCGGCCGTCGGCCGGCCGCGACTCCGGGCCGCCGGCCGCGCCCTGGCCCGGACCGCCCGTCGGGCCACCCGGAAAACGCTCCGCGGCGACGTCGGCCCGCGGGTCCGGCGCCGCGGCGGGGGCCGCGCGCCGCGGACGACGCCGGGGCTCCGGGGGCACCTGCGCGCCCGCGCTGCCGGGGCGGCGGCCGGGGCGGGTGGTCCTCACGGGGCCGGCTTGAGGACGTAGCCCGCACCGCGGACGGTGTGGATCATCGGTTCGCGGCCCGCGTCGATCTTCTTGCGCAGATAGGAGACGTAGAGCTCCACGATGTTGGCGTGTCCGCCGAAGTCGTACTGCCAGACGCTGTCGAGGATCTGGTTCTTGGACATGACGCGGCGGGCGTTCTCCATGAGGTAGCGCAGCAGGTCGAACTCCGTGGCCGTCAGCGCCACGGCCTCGCCCGCCCGGCGGACCTCGCGCATGTCGAGGTCCATCACCAGGTCTCCGACGACCAGCTCCGCGGAGTTGGCCGCCGTCGCCCCGGAGCGTTCGACGAGTCGGTGCAGGCGCAGGAGGACCTCCTCGAGGCTGAAGGGCTTCGTGACGTAGTCGTCCCCGCCGAGGCTCAATCCTTCGATGCGGTCCTCGACGGCGTCCTTCGCCGTGAGGAACAGCGCCGGAACCCCCGGCTGGAAGGCCCGCACCTTGCGCAGGACCTCGGTGCCCTCGAAGCCGGGAAGCATCCAGTCCAGGACGAGGACGTCGGGCGAGAAGGAACGGGCCTCCTGCACCGCGGCGGGGCCGTCGTGCGCCACGCGGACGTCCCACCCCAGCATGCGCGCGCCCATGCTCACCAGCTCGGCCAACGATGGCTCGTCGTCGACCACGAGGGCCCGGATGGACGTCCCGTCGGGGTGTTCCAGACGTGGAAGCTGGCTGGGCGTGAAACGCGAGTTGCTCATGGGTCCACTCTCTGGCGTCCGAGTTGGTCGAACCTATGGGAATCCTGTGCGCGGACTGTGAGGCCCGTGGAGCACACCCTATCCGGTGCCCCGCCGGTGCGCGCCGCCGCGAACCCCACCCGTGCCGCAGAGTCAAGGGCATGACGCCGTCAATCACTGTGATGCATACTTATGCAGCCACGCGCAGGACGCCTCCTAGGGGTTTCCGGACCGCGCAAATCGGCCACTGCCGGGCGCCTCGGATGGTCATACCGCGCATTGTCAAGGATTTATTTCAGAGATGTGCGCAGGGTGAGCCTTGTCACATCCGGTGTCGCGCGTCTCACTATGTGGAACAAGTGCATGAATATTACTTGCGGGTTCTATTTATTACGCGCAGACTGGTTTTTGTGAACAACGACGCAACATCGACTGCAGCAGCAGAACCCGCGTGGGGCCATGGAGTTGGCCGGGCGCGGAGTTGTTGCCGAATGCGGGCCTGACGCTCCGCACCCAGGACCAGCACGCCATCGCCTGCCCCCCGGCCGCCACCGCGGCCGGACGGACACGAACCACGCATTCCGCCGCTCACACAGGCTCTTCGCACAGTTACGAGGTATCAAGATGTCCGTCACTTCAGGCTACGTCCACATCTCCATCCGCAACGCCCAGAACCGCGCCGCCGCCGCCCAGCGCCAGCCCGGGGGCCGCGGTGGCTACGCCGCCCCGCAGGGATTCCGCCAGCTCCACGCCGTCCCGGGCGTCCAGGACCCGCAGCCGATGACGGCCCCGACGCCGGTCGTCGCCCCGAACGGGGCAGGCGGCCCGCAGGCCGTCAGCGCCGACACCGAGGCCCGCGGCTTCGTGCTCTACGTGGGCCTCGACGAGGCCGCGGCCCAGGCCCAGGGGACCTCGCTCGGCAAGCTCGCCACGCAGGTGCGTGCGTTCCTCCAGACGCTCGCCCCCGAGGCGCAGACACACGCCGCCGTCGCCCTGGCCCCCGCGGCCGCCACGGGTGACAACATCGAGGTCGTGCGCCAGGCGCTGGGCGACCCCACCGTGTCCCGCCGCCCGCGGGCCGAGGCGCCGGCCCGCAGCCAGCAGGCGTCCCAGCGCCCGTCCGGCGTGCTGATCGACCTCTCCCGGCGCGAGGTCCACCTCGACGGCGAAACGCTGAACCTCACGTTCAAGGAATTCGAGCTGCTGAACTACCTCGTCGAGAACGGCACCCGCACCGTGGGACGCGACGAGCTGCTGTCCAACCTCTGGCGCAACGCGGAGGAAGTCCCGAACGAGCGGACCATCGACGTGCACATCCGCCGGCTCCGCTCCAAGCTGGGCCGCCTCGCCAACACGGTCCGGACCGTCCGCGGCCAGGGCTACCGCTTCTACGAGCACCCCGAGGTCGTCGTCTGGGCGGCCCCGGAGTACAGCATCTAGCGGCGGCACACCGAACGACGCCGGCGCCCGCCCCACGGCGGGCGCCGGCTGTGCTTAAGCATGGGCACCCGCGGTGCCTAAGCTAAGGGCATGAGCGACCACCACATCAAGCGCCTCCTCGTGCTGCGCCACGCCAAGTCCGACTACCCGCTCGGCGTGGTCGACCACGAGCGTCCGCTCGCGGGCCGGGGCGAGCGGGAGGCCCCGCTGGCCGGACGGTGGATGGTGGAGCACGGGCTGGTCCCGGACTACATCCTCTGCTCCGACGCCCTGCGCACGCGCGCGACGTGCGCGTGGGTGGGCAGCGAGCTGGGGGAGAAGGGCCCGACGCCGTACCTGGACAGCCGCATCTACGGCGCGGGACCCTCGCGGCTGCTGTCGATCATCAACGAGACCCCCGAGAGCGTCGGCACGCTGCTGGTCATCGGGCACATGCCCACCGTGCAGGAGCTCTCCATGCGGCTGGCCTCGGTCGACTCGTCGGAGGACGCCGTGATGGACATGGCCACGCGGTACCCCACCCTCGGGCTGACCGTCATGGAGATCGACAAGCCGTGGGCGGAGCTCGACGGGCGCGACGCGCGCATCACGCACTTCGAGGTGCCCCGGCCCGGCCGCGGCTGACCGCGCCGGGCCCGGACGCGCCGCCCTAGGGTGCGCTCGCCGCCGCGATGGATTCCGGGGACAGCACGTGGTCGATGGCCATGACGGCGGCGCCCCGCACCCCGGCCCGGGCTCCCGCGACGGAGGGGACCACGCGCAGGTGTTCCGTCGCCAGCGGCAGCGAGCGGCGGTAGATCACCTCGCGGATCCCCGCCAGGAGGTGTTCCCCGGCCTGCGCCAGGCTGCCGCCGATCACGATCACCGAGGGGTTGATCAGGTTGACGCAGGCGGCCAGGACGTCGCCGATGTCCCGGCCCGCCTGGCGGATCGCCTGGATCGCGGTGCCGTCCCCGGAGCGGACCAGGTCGATCACCTCCTGGCTGGTGGCGAGCGATCCCCCCGCGTGCTCGTTCAGGGCGCGGGCGAGGGCCGGGCCGCCGGCGAGGGCCTCGAGGCAGCCGGTGTTGCCGCACCGGCAGACGACGCCGCCCCCGCGGGGCACCCGCACGTGGCCGAGGTCCCCCGCCGTGCCCTGTGCCCCGCGCTGGAGGGCGCCGCCGGAGATGATGCCGGCCCCGATGCCCGTGGCCACCTTGACGAACATGAAGTCCGACGTGTCCGGCCAGAAGGCGCTCTGTTCGCCCAAGGCCATGATGTTGACGTCGTTGTCCACCAGGACGGGGACGTCGAAGGCCCGCTGCACGCGCCCCGGCACGTCGTACCGGTCCCAGCCGGGCATGATGGGCGGGTTCATGGGGCGTCCGGTCTGGTGCTCGACGGGACCCGGCAGACCGATGCCGATGGCGGCGAGTTCCGCGGGCGCGCGCCCGGCGCGTCCGAGCAGGGCGCGGATGGTGTCGATGAGCCACCCCAGGACGGCCTCCGGGCCGTCGGCGATGTTGATCCGCGCCTCGTCGCTGGCCAGCTCGGCGCCCGACAGGTCGCTCACCACCACGAGCGCGTGCGTCGCGCCGACGTCGGCCCCGATGACCACGCGGGCGCCGGGATTCAGGGCGAAGAGGGAGGGCGGGCGCCCGCCGGTGGAGGCGGCGCCGCCGTAGGGGGCGACGAGCCCGAGCCGCATCAGGGTGTCCACGCGCGAGGCGACGGTCGAACGGGCGAGCCCGGTCAGCTGCGCGAGCTCGGCCCGGGTCCGCGGCTGGCCGTCGCGCAGCAGCTGGAAGACCTCGCTGGCCCCGGGTGCGGGCACGTGGGACGCCCGGGATGCCGGCGGCGGCGGAGGCTGGATCTTGAGCACGCTTCGAGTAAACCACGCTGGCTTTCTTCCGTCACGCGCGCGGCAATCACCTCGGGTGCCAACAACTTTTGAATGTCTATCGACAAAAGAATGTGTCGCGTGTCACGCTGGGCCCATGACGCGAGATGCTCCAGCGACCGTGCTCCGGGTGACCGGGCTCACCAAGGGCTTCTTCGGCGTGCCGGTGCTCCAGGACGTGGCGCTGGAGCTGCGCGCCGGGGAGGTCCACGGGCTGGTCGGCGAGAACGGTGCCGGCAAGTCCACCCTGATGAAGCTCCTGGCCGGCGTGCACCAGCGCGACGCGGGCACGGTGGAGCTCGACGGACGGCCCGTCGAGTTCTCCCACCCCACGCAGGCGCACGTCGCCGGGTTGTCCACCGTGTTCCAGGAGTTCAACCTCCTCCCGGAACGGACGGTCGCCGAGAACGTCTACCTGGGCCGGGAGCCGCGCCGCGGCCCGCTCGTGGACCGGAGGGCGATGAACGCGCAGACCACGGAGCTGCTGGCCCAGCTGGGCATCGACAGCATCCGCGCGACGGCCGCGGTCGGCACGCTCTCCGTGGCGCAGCAGCAGATCGTCGAGATCGCCAAGGCCATCAGCTACGACGCGCGGATCATCTCCATGGACGAGCCCACGGCCGCCCTGGCCGGGGCGGAGGTCGAGCTCCTGTACGGGATCGTCCGGCGGCTCAAGGAGCGCGGGACCGCCATCCTCTACGTCTCCCACCGCCTCAAGGAGATCTTCGACCTCTGCGACACCATCACCGTCCTGAAGGACGGCCGGGTCGTCGACACCCGTCCGTCCCGGGAGCTCGACGACGCGGCCCTGGTCCGGCTGATGGTCGGCCGCCCGATCTCGGCCTACTTCCCGGACGAGCTGCCGGGGACGGCGCCGGGGGAGGACCTGCTGGAGATCAGCGGGGCGGGCAACGAGCAGCTGGACTCCATCACGCTGACCCTCCGCGGCGGCGAGATCGTGGGGCTCGCCGGGCTGCAGGGCTCCGGCCGCACCGAGCTCGTGGAGGCCGTTTTCGGGGCGCAGCCGTTCACCCGCGGCCGGATGCGGCTGGACGGCACCGCCTACGCCCCCACGTCGCCGCGGCAGGCCGTGAAGCGGCGCGTGGCGCTGATCACCGAGGACCGCAAGGCGCAGGGGCTCAGCCTGAACCAGTCGATCCTCGACAACGCGCTGGGCGTGATCCGCTCCGTTTTCCCGGGGCGGACGGCGGCCGCGCGCGCCGCGACCCCCGGGGCGCTGGCCTCGCTGGAGGTGGCGGCCCGGGACCTGGACCAGGAGGTGCAGTACCTCTCCGGCGGCAACCAGCAGAAGGTGGTCCTGGCCAAGTGGCTGGCCATCGACCCGCGCGTGGTCCTGCTCGACGAGCCCACGCGCGGCATCGACGTCGGCGCGAAGGTGGCGGTCTACCGGCTCATGCGCCAGCTCGCCGCCGAGGGCAAGGCCATCCTCATGGTGTCCAGCGAACTGCCGGAGGTCCTGGGCATGTCGGGGCGCGTCCTGGTCATGCGGGACGGGCGGATCGCGGGGGAGCTCCCCGCGGGCGCCACCGAGGAACAGGTGCTGCAGCTCGCCACCGGCGCGCGCACCGGAGAGGCCGCATCATGAGCCGGAGAAGCGGCTACCTGCACCGGATGACCTCCACTCATATCGTGTACGCGGTGGCGCTCCTGACCATGGTCGTGGGGGCGGTCTTGGTCGCCACGGTCGGGCGCAACTTCTTCAGCGCCGGGAACATCTCGGCCATCCTGACCGGAACCAGCGTGCTCGGCTTCATCGCGATCGGACAGACCCTGGTCATCCTGGCCGGCAGCCTCGACCTCTCCGTGCCGTACGTCGTGAGCCTCTCCAGCCTGATCGCCGCGGGGATCATGGCGAACCAGGCGTCCAACATCGCCGCCGGCGTGTTCGCCGCGCTCGCCGTCTCCGCGGCGATCGGGCTGGCCAACGGCCTCATCGTCGCCGGCCTGAAGGTCCACGGGTTCATCGCCACCCTCGGCGTGGGGCTGATCGTCGGCGGCTATCTGGCCACCAACTACAAGGGCAGCTCCGGACAGGTCCCCTTCTCCTTCCGGCTGGTCGGCGCCACGGGCATCGGCCCGGTCCCGATCTCCACACTCATCATGCTCGCCTGCGCCGCCGTCGTGGCGCTGATGCTGGCCAGGACGCGGCTGGGGCTCCACATCTACGCCGTGGGCGGCGACGCCGGCGTGGCCCGGATGTCCGGCATCCGCACCGGCGTTCCGCTGGTCGCGGCGCACGTGATGTGCTCGCTGCTGGCGGGGGTCGCGGGCCTGCTGCTGGCGGCCCGGCTCGGGGTCGGCAGCCCAACGATCGGGGCCCAGGGCGGCTACGACCTGCTCTCCATCGCGGCCGTGGTGCTCGGGGGCACGCTGCTCGCCGGCGGGAAGGGATCCGTCGTCGGGACCCTCGGCGGCGTCCTGATCTTCGCGATGCTGGACAACATCATGGGCGTCATGCAGGTCAACCCGTTCCTCAAGGACGTCGTCCGGGGCATCGTCATCGTCGCCGCCGTCGCGGTCTACTCGCGGCGCGCCATCGCGTCCCGTCCGGCGCGGTTCGACGCCGGCGAGCAGGACGGGCCGCGCCCGGAGGCGGATGCCGGGCGGAAGACGCCGACCGGGCGAACGCCACGGACCGAGCGGACGGCCCGGGCATGAGCGCCGCGACCACGGACCGCGCCGCCGTCCTGCGGCAGAACCGCTCGGGAAGGACCGAGCGCCTGCTCCGCGCCCTGCGCAGCCCCGGCGGGGCCGTCTTCGTCCTGCTGCTGCTCCTCTTCGCCGCCGTCGTCGCCGTGAATCCCTCGTTCGGCGAGCCCGGGTCGCTGATCCGCTTCGTGGGGCGCACGGCGCCGATCGCGATCGCGGCGATCGGGCAGTACTTCGTCATCGTCTCCGGCGAATTCGACCTCTCCATGGGATCCGTGGTGACCGCGCAGGTCATCATCGCCGGGAACCTCATCGGCCAGGACGATGCGCGCGTGCTCCCCGTCCTGCTCCTCATGGTCGTCTTCGGCGCGGCGGTCGGGCTGGTCAACGGCCTGATCACGACGCTCCTGAAGGTGCCGAGCTTCATCGTCACGCTCGGCATGATGCTCGCCCTGCTCGGCCTCGTGCTCTTCTGGACCGGCGGCGCCGCGACCGGCAACCCCGCGGACTCCTTCCGCCAGATCGGCCGCGGCGGCATCCGTGACGTCCCGGTGCTGGAGATCATCCCGTACCCGGTGCTGATCCTGCTGGCGGCGGCCGCCGCGGCCGCGCTGCTGATGCGCCGGCCCTACGGCCGCACGCTGATCGCCGTGGGAGACAACGAGCGGGCCGCGGCGCTGACGGGAGCGCGGGTCTGGTGGGTGCGCACGCGCGCCTTCATGATCTCCTCGCTCTCCGCAACCGTCGCCGGCATCATCCTCGTCGGCTACGCGGGGGTGCACCCCTCCGTCGGGCGGGGCTACGAGTTCACGGCGATCACCGCCGTCGTGCTGGGCGGGGTGGTGCTCGGCGGCGGACGCGGCTGGGTGCTCTCGGCCGCGGCCGGCGCCTTCGCCCTGGAAATGCTCTTCACGCTATTGAACTTCGTGGGCGTCCAGTCCACATGGCGGGACACCGTGCAGGGCGTCATCATCATCCTGGCCGTGGCGGCCGGGGCGCAGACGTGGCAGCGGCGCCGGCGCGGCGCCACGAAGGCGAGCCACGAAGAGCAACACACCATCGCAGCACCGCCCCGCGTGGGCACCAACGAGGAAGGAACATGATGCGACGAGGCATCCACTCCCAGGCCACCGTGGTGGCGGCCGTCGCGCTGCTCGCGCTGACGGCCTGCAGCACCGACTCATCCATCGAGGAATCCCCGGGCGCCGGGGGCGAGAGCCCCGCGGCCTCGGAATCGTCCTCCGCCCCCAGCACCGAGTGGTTCGACCAGGCGGTGTACGACACGCAGTCCGAGCAGCGCTCGGCGACGTTCGAGGGCGACCCGGCCCAGCCGTGGCTGCAATACATCGACGGCGAGATGACGGACACCGCGGACCTGGCGGCGGACGGCGCCCAGAAGGTCTGCTTCTCCAACGCCTCCATCTCCAACCCCTGGCGGCAGACGGGTTGGATCACCATGAACGAGCAGCTCAAGGAGCTGCAGGACTCCGGCGTCGTCTCCGAGATGGAGACCCGCGACGCCCAGGACGACGACAACACCCAGATCGCCGACATCGACTACTTCATCGCCGAGGGCGGCTGCGACGCCTTCATCATCTCGCCGAACTCGACGGCCGCCATGACGCCCGCCGTCGAGCGCGCCTGCGAGACCGGCAAGCCCGTGGTGGTCTTCGACCGCGGCGTGGAGACCGACTGCGCGACGACGTTCATCCACCCCATCGGCGGCTTCGCCTGGGGCATCGACACGGCGGAGTTCCTCTCCGAGAACCTCGAGCAGGGCAACAAGGTCGTCGCCCTGCGCATCCTCCCCGGCGTCGACGTCCTCGAGCAGCGGTGGGCCGCCGCCGAGAAGATCTTCGGTGAGAACGGGATCGAGGCGGTGGACTACTTCACCGGAGCCGACCCGACAGAGATCAAGAAGATCATCTCCGACGAGCTCGCCAAGGGCGACGTGCACGGCGTCTGGATGGACGCCGGAGACGGTGCCGTCGCCGCCATCGAGGCGTTCGAGGACGCCGGGGCCGACCTTCCGGTGATGACCGGCGAGGACGAGATGAGCTTCCTGCGCAAGTGGGAGGAGACTGGACTGACCGGGCTGGCGCCCGTCTACTCCAACTTCCAGTGGCGCACGCCGCTGCTGGCCCTGGAGAAGGTCTTCGCCGGCGAGGAGATCCCGACCGAGTGGGTGCTGCCGCAGGTGCCGATCACCGAGGCCGAGCGGGCGGACTTCATCGCCGAGAACGAGGGCATGCCCGATGGCCACTACGCCAAGTTCGGCGGCAACGACCTTCCGGGCTATCCGCAGGTGTGGCAGGAACGGACGATCCCGTAGGGATCCGGCGGCGGGGAGGACGGCATGCGACGGCCGATCGGCGTCAACACGTGGGTGTGGCAGTCCCCGCTCACCGACGCGAGCCTGCCCTCCCTGCTGCCCCGGATCGCGGCCATGGGGTTCGACGCCGTCGAACTCCCCCTGGAGAACGCCGGGGACCTCACGGCCGCCGGTGTCCGCGCGTCGCTCGGGGGACTCCGTCCCTACGTCGTGGGCGCCATGGCGCCCGGCCGCGAACTGGTCCTCGCCGACGATTCCACGGTCGCGGCGACGCAGGACTACCTGCGCGCGTGCATTGACCTGGCCCGCGACGTCGGGGCGCCCAGCGTGTGCGGGCCGTTCTACTCCCACACGGGCCGCGTGTGGCGGACCGGCGAGGCCGGCCGCGCCGCGGCCTACGCGCAGCTCCGCCGCAACCTGGAGCCCGTGGCGGCGCACGCGCGGGATTCCGGCGTCGTGCTGGGCATCGAGCCGCTGAACCGCTACGAGACGTCGCTGATCAACACGGTCGGGCAGGCGCTGGAGGCGCTCGGCCCGCTGTTGGGCCGCGGCGTCGGGCTGGCGCTGGACACCTACCACCTCGGCATCGAGGAGCGCTCCTCCGCCGACGCGGTCCGCGCGGCGGGGGAGCACCTGGTCCACCTGCAGGTCTGCGGCAACGACCGCGGCGCGCCCGGCGGGGACCAGACCGACTGGACGGGCATCTTCGCCGCGCTGGACGAGATCGGCTACGCGGGCCCGCTCAACATCGAGAGCTTCACGGCGCTCAACGCCAGCATCGCGACGGCGGCCTCCATCTGGCGGCCGCTCGCGGCCTCGCAGGACGACCTGGCGCGCGACGGCCTCGCGTTCCTGCGCTCGAGACACGACACATCCCAAGGAGAGCATCCATGACCGTCCCCGTTTCCCCGTCCGGCGCCGAGCCCCCGGGCCCGGCCCTGGGCGTCGCCGTGCTGGGCTACTCGTTCATGGGCAAGGCCCACTCGAACGCGTGGCGCAACGTCAACGCCTTCTACCCGTCCCCGCGCGTCGCGCAGCGCGTCCTCGCCGGGCGCGGCGCCGGCGAGGTGGCGGAGGCGGCGCGGCGCTTCGGCTGGGAGGAGAGCACCACCGACTGGCGCACCGTCCTGGAGCGTGAGGACATCCACATCGTGGACATCTGCACCCCCGGGCACCTCCACGCCGAACAGGCCATCGCGGCGCTCGAGGCCGGCAAGCACGTCCTCGTCGAGAAGCCGCTGGCGAACTCGGTCGAGGAGGCCGAGCTGATGGCCGCCGCGGCGGCCGCGGCCCGGTCCCGGGGCGTGCAGTCGATGGTCGCCTTCAACTACCGGCGGCTGCCGGCCCTCGCGCTGGCGCGGAGGTTCATCGCGGCCGGCCGGCTCGGCGACATCCGGCAGGTCCGCGTCAGCTACCTCCAGGACTGGCTCGCCGACGCCGGCGCGCCCATGACGTGGCGGCTGCGCCGGGAGGCGGCGGGCTCGGGGGCCATCGGCGACCTGGCGTCGCACGCCATCGACCAGGTGCGCTTCCTCCTGGACGCGCGGATCGCCTCCGTCTCGGGGACGGTCAACACCTTCGTGACGCGGCGCGAGGGCGAGCGCGGGCCGGAGGACGTCACGGTCGACGATGCCGCCTGGGCCACGCTCCGCCTGGCGTCGGGCGCCGTGGCCAGCCTGGAGGTCACGCGCTGCGCCACGGGGCGCAAGAACTCGCTGCAGATCGACGTGTTCGGCTCGCGCGGCGGCCTGCGGTTCGACTTGGAGCACCTCAACGAGCTCCAGTTCTTCGACGCCACGGCCCCGGCGGAGACGCAGGGCTACACGCGGATCCTGGTCACCGAGCCGGAGCACCCCTACGTCGGCGCCTGGTGGCCGCCGGGCCACACGCTGGGCTGGGACCACACGTTCACCACCCAGGCCGCCGACTTCCTGCGGGCCCTCGACGAGGGCGCCGTGCCGTCGCCGTCGTTCGAGGACGGGTTGGAGACGCAGCGCGCGCTGGCCGCCCTGGAGGCGAGCGCCGCGCGGGCCAGCGCCGCCGTCGAGCCGTGAGGAGAGGCTGATGGGACGGAACTACACGCTGTTCACGGGGCAGTGGGCGGACCTGCCGCTGGAGGAGGTGGCCCGGCTCGCCGCGGGCTGGGGCTACGACGGCCTGGAGATCGCCGTCTCCGGCGAGCACCTGGACGCCTGGCGCTGGGACGACGACGACTACATCCGCGGGCGCCAGGACATCCTGGAGCGCCACGGGCTGAAGGTCTGGGCGATCTCCAACCACCTGAAGGGGCAGGCGGTCTGCGACGATCCGATCGACTTCCGCCACCGCGACATCGTGGGGGCCCGCGTGTGGGGCGACGGCGACCCGGACGGCGTGCGCGCCCGCGCCGCGGAGGAGATGAAGCTGACGGCGCGACTTGCCCGCCGTCTGGGGGTGGACACCGTCGTCGGCTTCACCGGATCGTCGATCTGGCAGTACGTGGCCATGTTCCCGCCCGTGCCGGCCGAGGTGATCGACGCCGGCTACCGGGACTTCGCCGCGCGTTGGAATCCCATCCTGGACGTCTTCGACGAATGCGGGGTGCGTTTCGCGCACGAGGTCCATCCGTCGGAAATCGCCTACGACTACTGGTCGACCCACCGGGCGCTGGAGGCCATCGGGCACCGCGAGGCCTTCGGGCTGAACTGGGACCCGAGCCACTTCCTGTGGCAGCAGATCGACCCGGTGGCCTTCATCTCCGACTTCGCGGACCGGATCTACCACGTCGACTGCAAGGACACGAAGATGCGGATGGGCGGCGGACGCAACGGCATCCTGTCCTCGCACCTGCCGTGGGGCGACCCGCGCCGCGGCTGGGACTTCGTCTCCGCCGGACGGGGGGACGTCCCGTGGGAGGACAGCTTCCGCGCGCTGGCCGCGGTCGGCTACGCGGGCCCCATCTCCGTGGAGTGGGAGGACGCCGGCATGGACCGCCTGCGGGGCGCGCCGGAGGCGTTGGCTTTCCTGCGGGGCTTCGACTTCGGGCCCTCCGGCACCGCCTTCGACGCGGCCTTCAGGCAGTAGCGGCTCCGGCCGGCCGCACCCAACGAAGAAGGCCCCCGCCGCGGCGGGGGCCTTCATGTGGTGCGCCCAAAGGGATTCGAACCCCTGACCTTCTGTTCCGTAGACAGACGCTCTATCCAGCTGAGCTATGGGCGCTTGGTCTGTGAACTCGTCGGCGACCTCGAACAACTATACAGACTCCCCGGGGCGGTGCAAAATTGCCCCTAACCGGCGGCGCCGGCCGCGGGCACCGCGGCGGGATGTCGTGAACTGTTACTAGACCGGTCTACGTGACCTTCGTCACAATCGACCCGTGGAAACTCGTGGAAACCCGCGGAAATCCGCGGTTCACCGTTCCCTGCGCGGCGGGGTGGGGGAACGGAGGCGAGGTGCGTCACGTTCGGTCCGCGACGGTCAGCCATAGCATCAATAGCAACCAGTAGCAGCCCAATGGAGGGAATGGATATGAGCGAGAGCTCCGACCAGCAGGTCCTTGACGCGCAGCGCGGGACCGCGCCCACGACCCACGCACAGCTTGCCGCGTGGGTCGAGGAAGTTGCCGCACTCACCCAGCCGCAGAGCGTCTACTGGGTCGACGGCAGCCAGGGGGAGTACGACCGCCTGACCTCCGAGCTGGTGGATTCCGGGACGTTCGTGCGTCTCAACGACGACAGGTTCCCGAACTCGTTCGCGGCCTTCTCCGATCCGAAGGACGTCGCCCGCGTGGAGGAGCAGACCTACATCTGCTCCGAGAACAGGCACGACGCCGGCTTCACGAACAACTGGATGGAGCCGGCCGAAATGAAGGCCAAGCTCCGTACCCTGTTCGAGGGATCCATGCGCGGACGCACCATGTACGTCATCCCGTTCGTCATGGGCCCCCTGGACGCCGAGGAGCCGAAGTACGGCGTCGAGATCACCGACTCCGCCTACGTGGTGGCCTCGATGCGCATCATGGCCCGCATCGGCACCGACGTCCTGCGCCGGATGGAACTGACGGACGCGTTCTACGTGCCCGCGCTGCACTCCCTCGGCGCGCCGCTGGCGGCCGGCGAGGAGGACGTCGCCTGGCCGTGCAACGAAGAGAAGTGGATCGTGCACTTCCCGGAGGAGCGCTCCATCTGGTCCTACGGCTCCGGCTACGGTGGCAACGCGCTGCTCGGCAAGAAGTGCTACGCCCTGCGCATCGCCTCCGTCATGGCCCGCGACGAGGGCTGGCTGGCCGAGCACATGCTCATCATCAAGCTGACCAGCCCCGAGGGGAAGGCCTACAACATCGCGGCCGCGTTCCCGTCGGCCTGCGGCAAGACGAACCTGGCGCTGCTGGATCCGACGATCGAGGGTTGGAAGGCCGAGACGCTCGGCGACGACATCAACTGGATGCGCATCGGCAAGGAGGGCGAACTGCGCGGGCTCAACCCCGAGTACGGCCTCTTCGGCGTCGCGCCGGGCACCGGCTGGGGCACGAACCCGAACGCCATGCGCGCCATCACCAAGGGCAACTCCATCTTCACGAACGTCGCCCTCACGGACGACGGCGGCGTGTGGTGGGAAGGCATGACCGAGGAGACCCCGGCGCACCTGACCGACTGGCAGGGCAACGAGTGGACCCCCGAGGCCGACCGTCCGGCCGCGCACCCGAACTCCCGCTTCTGCACGCCGATCGACCAGATCGACATGCTCGCGCAGGACTACTACAGCCCCGACGGCGTCGAGATCCACGCGATCCTCTTCGGCGGCCGCCGCAAGACCACGGTGCCCCTGGTGACCCAGGCCCGCACGTGGAGCAACGGCGTCTTCATGGGCTCCACGCTCTCCTCGGAGACGACCGCGGCCGCCGCCGGACAGGTCGGCGTCGTCCGCCGCGACCCGATGGCGATGCTGCCGTTCATCGGGTACGACGCGGGGGACTACCTGAACCACTGGGACAGCATCACCGCCAAGGCCGACCCGGACCGGTTGCCGCACATCTTCCTGGTGAACTGGTTCCGGCGCACCCCGGAGGGTGGCTTCGCCTGGCCCGGTTTCGGCGACAACTCGCGCGTCCTGAAGTGGGCGATCGAGCGCATCGAGGGCAAGGCCGACGCGCGGGAGACCCCGATCGGCTTCGTGCCGACCGGCGACTCCCTCGACCTGACGGGGCTGGAGGGCTTCACGCCGGCCGACGTCGAGGTCGCGGTGAACGTCGATCCCGAGGAGTGGAAGACCGAGTTGGCCAGCATCGAGGAATGGTACGGCAACTTCGGCGATTCCCTGCCGCAGTCGCTGCGGGACGAGCTCGCCGGGCTGCAGGAGCGCCTCCGCGCCTAGCGCCTGGCGCCTCGCGCCGCCGGTCGACGGAGGGTCCGCCCCGCAGGGGGTGGGCCCTCCGTCGTGTCCGGCCTAGGGTGGGGCATGGACAACTACACCCTCCTGAACGTCGGTCTGGTCCTGCTCTTCGTGCTCATCGGCGGGATCTTTGCGGGGACGGAGATGGCCCTCGTCAGCCTGCGCGAGGGGCAGATCCGGCGGATCGAGGCGACCGGGCGCCGTGGACTGAGGACGGCCGCGCTGGTCCGCAACCCGAACAGGTTCCTGTCCTCGGTGCAGATCGGCGTGACGGTGGCCGGCTTCTTCTCCTCGGCGTACGGGGCATCGACGATCGCGCCCGACCTCGTGCCCGTGCTGGCCGGCTGGGGCGTGCCGGGCGCGGCCGCGCCCGCGGTGGCGCTCGTCGGGATGACTCTCAGCATCGCCTACCTGTCCCTCGTGCTCGGCGAGCTGGTGCCCAAGCGGATCGCCATGCAGCGGGCCGAAGCCGTCACGCGTCTCGCCGCGCCTCCGTTGGGGGTCTTCGCCCGCGCGATGACGCCCGTGATCTGGCTGCTCTCGGTCTCGACGAACGCCGTCGTCAGCCTGCTCGGGGGCGACCCGCAGGCCCGCACCGCGGCCGTGTCGGCGGAGGAGGTGCGGGCCATGGTCGCCGGGAGCGAGGATCTGTCCGAGCACCACCGCAAGATCCTGGGCGACGTCTTCGACGCGGCCGACCGGACGGTCGCGGAGGTGATGCGGCCGCGGGGGCAGGTGGACTTCCTGGCGGCGGACACGCCGGCCGCCGAGGCCCTGGCCGCGGCGGCGCGCCTGACGCACAGCCGGTACCCCGTCTTCCGCGCCGACCGCGACGACGTCGTGGGCTTCGTGCACCTGCGCGACCTCCTCCGCGCGCGCGACGGTGCCAGCGTCGGCTCTCTGGCGCGCCCCCTGATCGCCTTTCCGGGAAGCGTCACGGTGCTGGCCGCCCTGGCGAGGCTGCGCGGGGAGGCCCAGCAGCTCGGACTCGTCGTGGACGAGTACGGCGGCACCGACGGCATCGTGGCCCTCGAGGACCTGCTGGAGGAGATCGTCGGGGAGATCTACGACGAGTACGACCTCGGCGTCCCGCCCGCGGGCAGGATCGTCGACGCGAGCGGAGCGGTCCTGGTCGACGGCAGCCTGATCGTCCAGGAGCTGCCGGAGGTCGCGGGGATCGAGGTGCCGGACGACGGCAGCTACGAGACGGTCGGCGGGTACATCCTGGCGGCGCTCGGCAGGATCGCCGCGCCCGGGGACACCGTCGACGGGCCGGGCTACCGGATCGAGGTCACGGCGGTCGACGGGCTGCGGATCGCCCGCGTGCGGATCGTTACCGAGCCGTTCCCCGACGCGGGGCAGCCTGGGCGATAACTCGACTAGGTGGCTGGCATCATGGGCTCATGATCCTCGCGCGCCTGATCCTGGGCCTCCTCAGCCTGGCCCCGATGACGGGCTACGACCTCAAGAAGCACTTCGACTCGAGCATCAACCACTTCTGGAACGCCGACAAGGCCCAGATCTACCGGACGCTGTCGCAACTGGTCGGGGACGGCCTCGCCACCGTCCGGACCGTCCCGCAGGAGAACTACCCCGCGCGGCAGGAGCACCACATCACCGACGCGGGACGCCGGGCGCTGCTGGGCTGGCTGTCGGGCCCCCTCGACCCGCCGGCCGGGCGCGAGCCCTTCCTCGGCCGCGTCTTCTTCGCCGGGGAGCTGGACCGCGACTCCGTGCTGGGGCTCCTCGCCGAGCGGCGCCAGCAGTCCCTCGCAACGCTCGCGGAGTACCGCGAGCAGCGCGCGGAGATCGGTCCCGGCGTCGCGGCGGACCGGCGCGCGTTCCTCATGGCCTCCACCCTCGACAACGGCATCGGCCACCTCGAGGCGGAGCTCGAGTGGCTCGACTCCGTCGAGGGGCGGCTGCCGTGACCCGGTCCGCCGTGCGGGCCGCCGCGGCGGACCGTCCCGACCCCGGTTCCTACCCGGAGATCCACCCGCCCGTCCGCCGGCGCCCCGACGGCGCGCCGGCCCGGACCCTGCTGTTCCTGCACGGCGGGAACGTGGCGAACTGGATGTGGGACCCGCAGGTCAAGGGGTTCCCCGACTACCGCGTCTTCACACCACACCTCCCCGGGTTCGGAGCCCGCGCCGCCGAGGACTGGGCCGGCCTGGAGAGCGCCGCGGACGACGTCGCGGCCTTCGTCGCCGACCAGGTCGAGGAGGGTGGCGTGCATGTCGTCGGCCTCTCGCTCGGCGGCGTCGTCGCGCTGCGCCTCATGGCCCGGCACCCCGAGCTCGTGGACAGCGCGCTGGTCTCCGGCGTCCCGGCCCGCGGGATCGACGCCGCCGCGCGGCAGCTGGCCCGGCTCCAGGTGCGGCTCTGGGGCCGGGAGTGGTTCTGGCGGTTCCAGGCCGGGGCCTTCGGCATCCCGCCGGACGACCGCCGGCTGTTCGCGGACCACGGGATCACCATCCGGGCCGAAAACGCGCGCAGGATGATGGCCGAGGTCTACGCCGGCGGGCTGCCCGCGGGCCTGGGGTCCTACGCGGGCCCGGTGCTGGCCGTCGCCGGATCCCGGGAACCGCCCGTGGTGCGGCGTTCGTTCCCCGACATCCGCGCCGCCCTGCCGCAGGCCGACTTCCGCCTGGCGCCCGCGATGCACCACCAGTGGAGCATCGAGGACCCGCTGTTGTTCAACTCCATGGTGCGGATGTGGGTCGAGCGCGGACGGGCGCACCCCCGGCTGCTGCCGGCCTAGCCGACCAGCCAGAGGTCCGGGCCGAAGACCTCGTAGTGGATGTTCGTCGCGGGGATGCCCGCGTCGATCGCCTGGGACCTGACGGCGCGCATGAACGGCAGCGGCCCGCAGAGGTAGACCTTGGCGTCCAGCGGCAGGTCCAACGGCGCGAGGTCCATCAGCCCCTCGGTCGCCTCGGTGCCCGCGAAGCGCGAGCCCGCGTCCTCGAGCCAGAGCAACAGCTCGGCGTTGGGCAGCCGGTCCACGGCCCCGAGCATCTGGTCCCGCAGCGCCCAGTTGGCCTCCGTCTGCTCGGCGTGGAGCACCAGGACACGGCGCGGCGAACCCTCGGCGGCCAGCGACTGCAGGACGGAGGCGCTGGGCGTGCAGCCGATGCCGGCCGTGGCGAGGACGATCGGGGCGTCGGAGCCGTCCACCTCGATGTCGCCGTAGGGGTTGGAAAGCTCGACGACGTCGCCCACGGCGACGCCGTGGTGCAGGACCGGGGACACCTCGCCGCCCCCGTCCAGCTTGGCGGTGAACACCCGCGACGTGGTGGAGGCCGCGTCGCCGCTCAACGTGTACTGGCGCGCCTGGCGCAGGCCGTCGTCCAGGACCACGCGCACCGACACGTACTGCCCGGGGGTTGCGGCGGTGACGGGGGTGTCGTCGGCGGGCTCGAACCGGAACGTCATGGACCCGACGCCGGCCGGCTCCCTGGCCACGAGCCGCCAGGGGCTCCATGCCTTGTCGTTGGCCTGCCGGGCATAGAGCCCCTTCTCGATCTTCACCAGCGCGTCGGCCATGAGCCAGTAGACCTCGGACCACGCCGCGGCGACCTCCGCCGTCACGGCGTCGCCGAGGTCGTCGGCGATGGCGGCGAAGAGGTGCTCGTACACGATCGGGTACTGGTCCTCGCGGATGCCCAGCGAGGCGTGCTTGTGCGCGATCCGGGACAGCACGGCCTCGGGCAGCGTCCCCGGGTTCCGGAGCAGGTGCGTGGCGAACGCCGCGATGCTTCCCGCCAGCGCCTGCTGCTGGGTGCCGTTGCGCTGGTTGGCGCGGCTGAACGTCCCGTCGAGCAGCTCGGGCCGCGCGGCGAACAGGCCCGTGTAGAACTTCTTGGTGATCTCGCCGATGCGTCCTCCGACGATGGGCAGGGTGGCTTCGATGACCGGGCGGGACTTGTCGGACAGCATGGGCGGACTCCTTGGGGATATAACTTGCATTTGGTATGCAAGTTTATATTCAAGTTCTACACTCCGTAGAATTTTGAGGCAAATCCGGGACGCGCCCGACGACACCCGAAGGCGGGAACCGGCGACCGTCGATGGGCGGGCGCGGGCAGGGACGGCCCCGGAGCCTAGGGGAGGCCCGTGGGGGCGGTGCCGGGAAAGGGGAGCCGGGCCAGCGCCGGCGAGCGGGTGAGCTCGGCGACGGTGAGGGCGTCGAGCTCCGCGTAGAAGGCGTCGCGTGCGCGGCGGAGGGCGGACCGCAGCCGGCAGCCGGCGAGCAGGGGGCACTCGCCGCCGCTGGCCGTCACGCAGTCGACGACGTCGCGGTGGCCGTCCAGGAGCCGCAGGAGTCCGCCGACCGAGGCCTCCCGGCCGGCGTTGTTGATCCGCACGCCGCCGTTGCGGCCGCGGGCGACGTCAATGAGTCCGAGGCGGCGCAGCTCCAGCACGGCCTTGCTGACATGGTGATACGGGATGCCGATGCCCTCGGCGACGGCGCGCGTGGTCAGTTGCCGCTCGGCGCCGGCGCCCAGCACCATGAGGGTGCGCAGGCAGACGTCGGCGAACGCGTTGAGTTTCACCGTCCCATTCTCGCACCGCCGGGGCGGCCCGGGCGGCTACCGCCAGACGAGCAGTTCGCCCGGCTCCGCGGTGGGCTCGTCGAACGTCCACGCGCCGGCGTCGTCCGCGGGCGCGGTGTAGGGCTGGACGACGGCGACGGCGCCACCCAGGCTGTGCTCCGCGTTGGCGTGCACGGCGTCGCGGCCCTCCTCGACCAGCGTGACGTCGGAGACCAGTGCGACGGCGGCGAACGCCTCGCGCTGCTGGGAGAGCAGCGTGACGAGGTCGATCATCATCGACTCGGCGTCGATGTCGGCCTCCGGGTCGTTCTCGTCCTCCGGCGGCTGGACGGCCAGCAGGCGCAGCTCGCCCTCGGCCCCGTCGGTCGCGGCTTCGAGGGCGATCCCGAAGGGCAGGAAGACGCCGTTGGCCTCGAGCTGCTCGCGGGCCACCCCCAGCGCCGTCCCGAGGATCCGGTTCAGCTGCTCGTGGGCCTCGTCGCCCAGCTCGGCGAGGCGGTTTTCGGCGGTGTTCTCGCTCATGCGTTGCTCCTGACGATCTTGAGTACCTGGTCGCGGACGCGTTCCATGGTTTCGGGGTCCCTGGCCTCGCCGTTGTAGCGCAGGAAGGGCTCGGTGTTGGAGGGGCGAAGGTTGAACCAGAACGACCCGTCGACCGCGGCGACCGTGGTCCCGTCCATCGACTCCACGGTCACGTCCTGGCCCAGGCACGCGTCCAGGACGTGGGCGACGGCCGCGTCCTTGTCGCGCACCTCCGAGTTGATCTCGCCCGAGGAGAAGTACGGCTCGTACTCCGCCGCGAGGTCCCCCAGCGCGCGGTCCTGGCCGCCGAGCGCGGCCAGGACGTGCATCGCGGCCAGCATGCCGGTGTCGGCGTTGAAGAAGTCGCGGAAGTAGTAGTGCGCGGAGTGCTCGCCGCCGAACACGGCGCCCTCGGCGGCCATCACGGCCTTGATGAAGGAGTGGCCCACCCGGGTGACCACGGGGCGGCCGCCCTCGCGCAGCACCAGCTCGGGGACCGCGCGGGAGGTGATGAGGTTGTGGATGACCACCGGCGTCTCCTCCCCGGCCGCGCGCGCCCGGGCGATCTCGCGGCGGGCCACGAGGGCGGTCACCGCGGACGGGGAGACGGGCTCGCCCCGCTCGTCGATGACGAAGCAGCGGTCCGCGTCGCCGTCGAACGCCAGCCCGATGTCCGCGCCGTGCGCCAGGACCGCGGCCTGGAGGTCGCGCAGGTTCTCCGGCTCCAGCGGGTTCGCGGGGTGGTTCGGGAACGTGCCGTCGAGCTCGAAGTAGAGCGGGACGATCTCCAGCGGCAGCGCCGGGAGCAGCGTGTCCCCGAGCACCGCGGGGGTGGTCAGCCCGGCCATGCCGTTGCCGGCGTCGACGACGACCTTCAGCGGGCGGATCCCGCCCAGGTCCACCAGCGAGCGCAGGTACGCGGCGTAGTCCGCGAGCACGTCGGTGGAGTCCACGGTCCCCGCCGGGGCGTCCCCGGACACGGGCAGCCCCTCGTCGAGGTAGGTCTGGGCCAGGTCGCGGATCTCGTAGAGGCCGGTGTCCGAGGACACCGGGACGGCCCCGGCCAGGGACATCTTCATGCCGTTGTAGGCCGCGGGGTTGTGCGAGGCGGTGAACACGACGCCGGCCGCGCGCAGGGTGCCGCACGCGAAGTACAGCTCGTCGGTGGAGACCAGACCGAGCATGCGCACGTTGGCGCCGCGGTAGGTCGCGCCGCGCGCGAAGGCGTCGGCGAATTCCGGGGAGGAGGGGCGCATGTCGCCGCCGACGAGCACCGTGGCCCCGGCCAGGCCCAGCACGTCCACGAAGGCGGCGCCGACGGCCTCGACGGATTCGGCGGTGATGGACTCGCCGACGATGCCGCGCACGTCGTAGGCCTTGAAGGACTGGGAAAGTTCGATCTCGCTGGTCACGGCTACGAGCTTAGCCGGTGGGAGCGGCGCCCGACGTTTTCCACATGCCGGGGCGCGGGGCCAAGCCGTCGGTGGAGACTGGGATACTGGGTGGATGGTTGAGACGGCGACGGCGGAATTGCGGGACAGTGCGACGGCGGTGCTCCGCCGGTTGGTGGGGCGAGAGGACGCGGTCTTCCACGACGGGCAGTACGAGGCCATCGAGGCCCTGGTCGACGGCGGCCGCCGCGCGCTGGTGGTCCAGCGCACGGGCTGGGGGAAGTCGGCCGTGTACTTCGTCGCGAGCCTGCTGCTGCGCGCCCGGGGCGCGGGACCCACGCTCATCGTGAGCCCGCTGTTGGCGCTGATGCGCGACCAGGTGGAGGCCGCGGCCCGCGCCGGGGTGCGGGCGGAGGCGATCAACTCCGCCAACGCGCTGGACTGGGGACAGGTCACCGCGCGCCTCGACGCCGACGAGGTCGATGTGTTGCTGGTGTCCCCGGAGCGCCTGAACAACCCGGTCTTCCGCGAGCAGCAGCTCCCGGAACTCGTCCGCCGGATGGGTCTGCTGGTGATCGACGAGGCGCACTGCATCTCCGACTGGGGCCACGACTTCCGGCCCGACTACCGGCGCATCAAGGACCTCATCACCTCGTTGCCGGCCGAGGTCCCCGTGCTGGCCACGACGGCGACGGCCAACGAGCGCGTGGTCCACGACGTGCAGGAGCAGTTGGCGGTCGGCGGGGCCGACGTCTTCACGCTGCGGGGCCCCCTCGCCCGCAAGTCCCTGCGGCTGGGTGTGCTCCGGCTGCCCAGCCCGCGCTCGCAGCTGGCGTGGCTGCTCACGCACCTCGGGGACCTCCCCGGCAGCGGGATCATCTACACACTGACCGTCTCGGCGGCCGAGGACATCACCCGGCTGCTGCGCGAGGCGGGACACGACGTCCGCGCCTACACCGGCAGGACGGACTCGGAGGAGCGCGCCGCCTCGGAGCAGGCGCTCAAGAACAACGAGGTCAAGGCCCTGGTGGCCACGAGCGCACTGGGCATGGGTTTCGACAAGCCGGACCTCGGCTTCGTCGTGCACGTCGGCGCCCCGAGCTCCCCGGTGGCCTACTACCAGCAGGTCGGGCGCGCCGGCCGCGGGACGGACAACGCCGACGTCCTGCTGCTGCCCGGGACCGAGGACCGCGAGATCTGGCGCTACTTCGCCACCGCCTCCATGCCGGACGAGCAGCGCGCGCAGGCGGTGCTCTCGGAGCTCGAGGCCGCCGGTGGCGCCGTATCCGCGCCGGCGCTCGAGGCGCGCGTCAACATCCGCCGCACGCCCCTGGAGCTCCTGCTCAAGGTGCTCGCCGTCGACGGTGCGGTGGAGCGCGTCCAGGGCGGATGGGCCCGCACCCGCCAGCCGTGGTCCTACGACGCCGAACGGTACGGCCGCGTCGCCGCGGCCCGCGTCGCGGAGCAGAACGCGATGCTGGCCTATGAGAACTCGACCGGCTGCCGCATGGAGTTCCTCGCCCACGCGCTGGACGACCCGGCGGCGGCCCCCTGCGGCCGCTGCGACAACTGCGCCGGGCCGTGGTTCGCCGACTCCATCGGCGAGGACGCGCGGGACAGCGCCCAGGCGGCGCTGGGCCGCGTGGGCGTGGAGCTCGAACCGCGGCTCATGTGGCCCGGGGGCATGGACCGCCTCGGCGTCCCGCTCAAGGGGAAGATCAAGCCGGAGGAGCAGGCGGCGTCCGGCAGGGCCCTCGCCCGCCTCACGGACCTGGGCTGGGGCGGCCGCCTCCGCACCCTGTTCTCGACGGCGGAAGGGGGCCAGGAGGACCTCCCCATCGACGACGCCATGCTGCGGGCGTGCGTGCAGGTGCTGGCGCAGTGGGGCTGGCGCGAACGTCCCGTGGCCGTCGTCAGCGTCCCGTCCCGCTCGCGCCCGGCGCTCGTAGGGTCCTTCGCGGAGGGGATCGCCCGGATCGGGCGCCTGCCCTACCTCGGCCAGCTGCACCACCCGCACGGCGGCCCGCGCGGCGATTCCGGCGGCAACAGCGCGTTCCGGCTGGCCTCCGTCTGGGACCAGTTCGCGGCGTCGCCGGAGCTGGCCGCGTCCATCGCAGAGGCCTCCGGGCCCGTGCTGTTGATCGACGACTACGTGGACAGCCGCTGGACCATCACCGAGGCCTCGCGTGTGCTCCGGCAGGCCGGGGCGACGCAGGTCCTGCCCTTCGTGCTCGCGATCTCGGCCTAGCCCGCCCCGCGGGGGTCCGCCGGAGGCCCCGGGGCCCTAAAATCGAACCCATGGAGACTCTGATGTGGGTGCTGGTGCCGTTGCTGATCCTCGGGATCGGATGGTGGTGGCTCGCCCGCGCCCGCAAGAGGACGTCCGCGGAGGTGGGCGCGGCGGTCGGCCCCGCGGCGGCCGCCGACGCGTCCTCCCGTCTGGGAGCCGAAGCGCACCGCTCCGTCTATCGGAAGCTGGGCCGCGGGGACTTCATGGGCGCCGTCCAGGAATACCGGGCCGCCACCGGGCAAGGAGTCAGGCAGTGCATCGTCGCGGTGCGGAGCCTGGAGGCCCATCCGCAGGTCTACCGCGCACCGGGGGCAGGGCAGCGCGGCACGAACGGCGTCGCCGGGCGGGTCGCCGGGCGCGGCGCCGGCGAGGGCGCCGGAGCCGGACCCGCAACGGGTTCCGAGCGCGCGCCCGGCTCCGAACAGGCGCCCGAGGCCCCCCGAGCCTCCGGCTTCGGGCGGGCCGCCGGGGAATCGCCGGTCTCCGGGCGTTACCGCGCGGCCGGGGAGGATGCCGGCGGGGCGTCCGGGCCGGAGGGGAAGCGCGCAGGGGACGCGGCGCCCCCGCAGAGCCCAAACTCGCAGGCCCCAAACTCGCAGACCCCGGACTCGCAGATCCCGGCCCAGCAGATCCCCGCGTCGCCGACTCCCGCCGCGACCCCACCGCGCGACCCCGAACCAGCCCCCGACGACGAGCTGGTCATCCCGGACGACTGGTCCCGGCAGTTCGGCAGCGCCGCGAGCCGGACGACGTCCAGCTTCAGGATCAGCGCCGAGACGGACGGCGCCACGCGCGAATTCAGCACCGACGAGTTGCCGCCGGCGGAGTACGACCAGTTCCAGTCCCTGATCCGGGACCACGACTTCGACCGCGCGGCATCGCTGCTGGCACGCCATTCGGGGCTGGACGAGCAGTCGATCCGCCAGCTGCTGGAGTCCGCGCCCGTGGAGGGGCCGGCCAGCGCGGCGGCCGGGAACGTCTCGGACTTCAGTTTCGAGGGCGACGGCCCCGACGGGCGCGTCCGCTTCAGCGCGTCCGACCTCCCGGAGGCGGATCGCCGGCTGTTCCTGGCGCACGTGAGCGCCGGGAGGAGGCGGGAGGCCGCCGAGCTGGTCCACGAACACACCGGGCTGCCGGTCGGCGTGGTCCTTCAGCTGCTGTCCGCGTTCGGGGACGGGGTCTAGCCCCGCCGCCGCTATCTGGCGGCGGCGATGGCCTGGGCCAGCATGTCCTCGCTCACGGCGACCGCGCTGCCCAGCACGGTGATGGATCCCGGGTCCAGCCGGGCCAGCTCGGCCGCGGTCCCCGCCGGCAGGGAGCCGGTGGGCGGGACCAGCAGGACGGGCCCGTCGGCCACCGGGCCGATGGCGAGGGCGTCCACGGTGTTCTCGCCGTTGGCCAGGTAGACGACGTCGACCCCCGGCTGGAAGTGCGCCGCGCTGATGGCTGCCGCCGTGTCGTAGCGCGTCTTGCCGGCCAGCCGCTGGACCGGGATGTCGGTGGGCGCCGCGCAGGGCCCGGTGAGCCAGCCGCCACCGGACCAGACCTGGCATCCGGTGTTGGCCTGCGCGACCCCGGCGACCGCGAGCGGCGCTGCGAGGACAAGAACGAGTATCGCGGGGACTTTACGCATAAAGTTGCTCCTGTGGTTTATGTGGCGAGAGCGATTGGAGGGGCTCAAGTAAAGCGAGCGTAGCCACCAGTGCCCCCATGCGCCAGAGGGCGGCCGCCGTGCGTTCCGCCGCCGGCCGCGCGCCGGGTCGCCGCGCGTTCCGGCGCAGGCCGGGAAGCGCGCCTTAAACAAAGCGACTCCCCCGGAATACCGGGGGAGTCGATCCGCGGAGACGGGGGGATTTGAACCCCCGGTCGAGTTTAACCCCGACCCTTCATTAGCAGTGAAGTCCATTCGGCCGCTCTGGCACGTCTCCTCGCGCTGGATCACCAGCCCCCCAAGACTACCCAACTGAGGGGCGCCATTCAAAAACGCCTAGCCGGACACGCGCCGCCAGAGGAACTCGTAGCTCGTCGCCAGCATGGCCGCGGACTGGCGGTTGTCCGACGCGCCGGCGTGTCCGCCGTCGAGGGACTCGTGGTACCAGACCTCGGCCGCGCCGCGTTCGCGCATCTTCGCCGCCATCTTGCGCGCCTGCACGGGTCCCACGCGATCGTCGCTCGTGGCGGTCCAGATCAGGGACGGCGGGTAGTCGACGCCCTCCGGCAGGTCGTCGTCGAGGCGGTGGTACGGCGAGAACGTCCGCACGAACTCCCAATCCCCGGGCACGTCGGGGTCCCCGTACTCGGCGATCCAGGAGTGCCCGGCGGACAGCCGGGTGTAGCGGCGCATGTCCAGCAGCGGGACGCCGCAGGAGATCGCGCCGAAGAGCTCGGGGTAGCCCGTCATCATGTTCCCCATCAGGAGCCCGCCGTTGCTGCGTCCGGTGGCGGCGAGCCGGCCCGGGACCGTCACGCCGCGGGCCACGAGGTCGCGGGCGATCGCCGCGAAGTCCTCGTAGGCGCGGTGGCGGTTCTCGCGCAGCGCGGCGCGGTGCCAGCGGGGCCCATACTCCCCTCCGCCGCGGATGTTCGCGAGGACGTAGACCCCGCGGCGCCCCGCCGCGGTGCGGCGCTCGAGCCAGGCGCGGCCGACCACCCCCGAGTACGACGGCGTCAGGCTGGTCTGGAACCCGCCGTAGCCGTTCATCAGCACGGGGTTCGCGCCGTCCAGCGGCAGGTCGCGGACGGAGACCTGGAAGTAGGGCACGCGCGTGCCGTCGTCGCTGCGGGCGAAGAACTGCTCGACGACGTGGTCCTCGGCGGCGAAGTGGGCCCCGGCCCGCTTGACGACGGCGGGCGGGGACGGCGGCTCGCCCTCGGCGGCCACGGTGCCGCGTGCCAGGGTCGTCGGGGTGAGGAAGCCCGTGGTCGTCAGCCAATACTCGTTGGCGGTGGCCGGGTCCTCGTCGTCGACGGCGGCGATGCCGAAGGAATGCAGGGGCGCCCCGACGTCGAGCGCCCGCGTCGCCCATCCGCGGGCAGGGTCCGCGACGAGGACCTCGGAGCTGACGTCGCGCAGGACGTTCAGCAGCAGGTGGTCCCGGGTGAAGTCGTAGGACTCCAGGGACGCGGACTCGTCGGGCACGAACACGTCGGTCACGGCGCGGTCCCCGGCGAGGAACGCGTCGAGGTCCGCGACGGCCAGCGTCCCCGGGGCGAGCGTGCGCCCCCCGACGTCCCACGGCGTCTGCGGGCTGAACAGGACCCACCCGCGGTGCAGGTGCACGCGCACGTCGGTGGGCACCTCGACGGCCCGCCACGCGTCCCCGTCCAGGACGGACGTCCGCGAGTTGTAGAAGTCGATCACGTCCACCGCGACCGTGCGCTCGTGGCCGGGGGTGTCGTCGTGGGCCACCATCGCGAGGACGTGGGTCTCGTCGACGGAGAAGACCTCGGGGGAGTCCGCGGGCTCCGTGCCGCGGCGGACACGGCGGACCGTGCGCGCGTACGAGGAGCGGGTGAGCGTCCCCTCGCCGAAGTCCGAGGCCACGTACAGGGCGTCCGGCCCGTCCCATGAGACGTTGGTCTTCGCCGCCGGGAGGCGGAAGCCGTCCTCGACCCAGTCCAGCTCCTCGAGGTCGAACTCGCGCACCTCCACGGCGTCCCCGCCGTCGGGGGAGAGGCGCACGAGCGCCCGGCGGTGGGGCTCGCCGTCGGCCGGGCGGAGCATGCGGGTGCCCGAGAAGACCCAGTCCGTGCCCTCGCGCGCCGCGAGCTCGTCGACGTCCAGGAGAACCTCCCACGCGGTGTCCGCGGACGCGTAGTTCTCCCAGTCGGTCCGCCGCCACAGGCCCCGGGGATGCTCGGCGTCGCGCCAGAAGTTGTAGTAGTGGGAGCCGCGCTTGGTGACTGAGGGGATGCGGTCCTCCGCGTCCAGCACCTCGAGCAGCGCGTCCTCGACCGCGCGGTAGCCATCGTCGAAGAGCATCGCCTCCGTTTCGGCGTTCCGGGCGCGCACCCAGTCCAGCGCGCTTCCGCCGTGGATGTCCTCGAGCCACAGGAAGTCGTCGTCGGCGTCGTGGAGGGGCATCGGGGGAGCTGCGCTGGAGTCCATCCGACGAGTCTATGGCAGGGCCTAGGCTGGAGGCATGGCACATAGCGAAGCGCATCGGGTGGTCGTCGTCGGTGCCGGGCCCCGCGGGACCTCGGTCCTGGAGCGCCTGCTGGCGCGGCTCGAGAACGGCGATGCCCCCGGGGACCGGCCGCTGCGTCCGCTCGAGGTGACCGTGGTGGACCCGCGCCGTCCGGGGCCCGGCCACGTGTGGGACACCGGACAGTCGAGGCTGTACCTCATGAACACCCCGGCCCTCTTCCCGACCGTCGCCCCGCCGCGCGGCGGTGGCGACGCGGCGGGCCTGACCTTCGACGAGTGGCGGATCGGCGGGGGCGACGGCGCGGAGCTGAGCCCGGTCGAACGGACCGAGCTGGCGGCGCTGGGCGCCGGATCCTTCCCGCAGCGGGCGCTCTACGGCCGCTACCTGCGCCACGTCCACGAGCGCGTCGTGGGCCGCCTCGAGGCCCTGCCGTCCGTCGCGTCGGTCCGGCACCTCCGCGCGGAGGCCGTGTCGCTGCGCCGGGAGGATTCCTCCTACGTCCTCGAGGTGCGCGACGCCGGAGGCGCCGTGGGCCACCTGGGGGCCGACGCCGTCGTGCTGGCGGTCGGGCACGTCCCGGCCCGGCCGAACCCGCGGCAGGAGGCGGCGGGCGCCCTCGCCAAGTCGGTCGGGCTGCACTACCAGCCCCCGAACATCCCGGCGGACGTGGACTGGGGCGTCTACCCGCCCGGGGAGCCGGTGCTGGTCCGCGGCCTGGGCCTGAACTTCTTCGACGTGATGATCCAGCTGAGCGTCGGGCGCGGGGGCGAGTTCGTGGAGACCGGCGAGGGGCCGGGCCGCGCGCTGGCCTACCGCGCCAGCGGGCGCGAGCCCGTCCTGTTCGCCGCGTCGCGGCGCGGCAGCCCGTACCGGGCCAAGGCGTGCGTCGACGCGTTCATCCCGCCGTCGGTCGAGCTCGTGCACCTGAGCTTCGAGGCCGTGCACGCCCTGGCCGCCGAGGGCGCGCCGGGCGAGCCGGCCGGCAAGGTGGCCTTCGGCGCCCACATCTGGCCCTTGCTGCACCGCGACGTGCTGCGGACCTTCTACGCCACGGCGGCCCGGGTCACTCCGGAGCTGTTCCCGGCGGGCGCCGGGGCGTTCATGGCAAGGCTGGACGAGATCCTGGACGCCCCGCACGCCTATGGCCAGGAGGTATGGCGCACCCTCGCGCGCGACCTCGTCGAGGAGCTGGCGCCGGAGGCGGGCTGGCTGGACGTGCCGGCGCTCGGGCATCCCTTCGCCGAACGTGGCTTCGCGAGCGCCGGGGAATTCCGGGAGGCGGTGCTCGGGTATCTCGAGGAGGACGCCAGGTCGTCCGCGCGCGGCGAGGACGACCCCGTGAAGATGGCCATCGGCGCGCTGAACGCGGGGCGGATGGTGGTCAAGCGGATGGCGGCCGAGGGGCTGGTCGACGGACCCAGCTGGCTCGAGGACCTGCAACGCTGGTTCGAGCCCCTGGTGGAGGGCCTCGCGAGCGGGCCGCCGCTCCAGCGGATCGAGGAGCTCGCCGCGCTGGTGCGCGCCGGGCTCGTCGACTTCGTCGGCGCCGATCCGGTCTTCGCGCTCGACGAGGAGGCCGGGCACTTCACGGCCTCCTCGCCCTGGGTCGCCGCGCCTCCGGTCGAGTCGCGCCACATGCTGGAGGCGATGATGCCCGCGAACCGCGTGGCGCAGAGCCTCTCGCCGCTGCTGGTGCAGCTGCAGGAGGAGGGACTGGCCCGGCCGCGCCCGACGCGGACCGCGGACGGGGACGATGTCCCCGGGGCGGGGTTCGACGTCGTGGGCGAGCCGTACCGGCTCGTGGACGCCGCCGGGGTGCCGCACCGGGCCGTCTTCGTCCTCGGCCTGCAGCTGTCCTCCGTGCAGTGGGGGACGGCCATCGCCGCGGAGGCCGGGGGCGGGTGGCAGGACGGCGCCCGGACGATCGCCGACGCCGACGCCGTGGCCGGCGAGCTATTGCGGCTGGCGGGGACGTAGCCCGGCCCGGAACAGGGGCTAGGGGCGCCGGCCGCGGTCCGGCTGCGCCGCCCGCGGCTCATCCGCCGCATTCCCCGCGCGGGCCGCGCGCGCCGCGGCGAGGGCGCGCTGGTCGCGGGGCGTCTTCAGGGCGGTGTCCACCAGGTCCCAGGCGGTCACCGCGGCCACGGCGACCGCCGAGACGGCCGTGACGCTGTCGCCCGCCGTCGGCCACCACGCGAGGAGCTCGGTGAACGCGGGATTGAGGAGGGCGCCGGAAAGCAGCAACCAGACCGCCGGGACGGCGAAGGCGATGTCCAGGACGGCGTTCACGGCGAACAGCGGCCAGCTCCACCCCCCGGCGCGGTAGCGGATGACCTCGAGCGCGATGCCCGCCAGCAGCACGGCCACGAAGTAGGGCAGCCAGAAGGACCACAGCGCCGGGTCGAATAGCGCGACCGGACTGCCGTCCGCGTCGGTGAAGGGCGAGCGGAACTGCTGCCAGATGATGAATCCGGCCATGCCGGCGCCGAGCAGGATCGACACGATCGTGTCCCCGAGCCTCGCGGGGCCCGACGGCGGAGCCTCGGGGAGGCGGTCGGGGTTCCACGGAGCCGGCGGACGCGCCGCTCCACCGGCTCCCCGCTCGATGAGCGCGAAGGACACGGTCGTCCAGAAGAAGATCTGGCCGGCCGTGTTCAGGCCGGTGAGCACGGTGTTTGAGGCCGTCTCGCCGGCATCGCCTCCGGCTGCCAGCGTGCCGAGCGCGACCGCCACCATCACGAGGGGCAGCACGATCGAGAAGAGGAGCCGGAGCAGCCGGAGGTAGTCGGGGTAGAACGCGGGGCCGATCAGGTGCAGGGGACGGCCCGCGTAGTCCGCGGCGAGGCGCATCGGGTCGCCGAACTCGCTGAGGGCGGACCGCTCGGCGCGGACGGGTTCCTCGCCGGCTTCGACGCGCGAATCGACGATGTCGGCGATGGCAGCCGCGAGTTCGCGCTCGACGTCGGCGCGCTGGGCCTCGGGCACGCCGCGGGAAACGACGGCGATGTAGCGCTCGGTGAGAGTGGCCATGGTGCTTCCTAGGTATCCGTGGCGGCGGTGCCGCCGGGGGTGTCGTGGTCGCCGGGTGGGCGGGGAACGCCGCGCAGGGCGGTGAGGGAGCCGTGGAGTGACTCCCAGGCGGAGAGCAGGCCGTCCAGGACCTCGGCGCCGGCCGGGCTGGTCCGGTAGAACTTGCGCGGCCGGGACTCCTCCGTGTCCCAGCGCGCGTCGAGCAGCCCCTGCCGCTCCAGCCGGCGCAGCAGGGGATACAGGGTGTTCGCGTCCACGGAGAGCCCGGCCCGCTCCAGCGTGCCGAGCAGCGAGTAGCCGTAGCCGGGTGTGGAGAGGGTGGCCAGGCAGGCGACGACGATCGTTCCGCGCCGCAGTTCCTGGAGGTGCCCCGCGAGGATCTCGTCATCGACCATGTGACACACGATACTGTGTCTCACACAATATCGGCAATGGACATCTACTGCGCGGTCGGGCGGCGGGGTTGGGGGACGCATGGCAAGGGCCGGCGCCCGGGACCGCGAGGTCCCGGACACCGGCCCGGAGAACCGATCAGGGTCGGGCGCCGCGGCCCTTGCCCGGGGGGTGCTTGTCCAGCTGGAGCCCCACGATGACCGGATCGTGGTCCGACGCGCGGTAGGGCGAGGCCTCGTACAGGTCGACGACGTTGTAGTTGAAGCGGCTGTACTCGAGGGCGATGGGCTCGACCGCGTTGATGTTCCAGACGTCCCGCCCGGTCACGACCGCGTCGGCGGCGGGGGAGGCGAGGATGTGGTCCAGCGACCCGACGAGCCCGCCGAACAGGTAGGAGTGCTTGCCCGTCTTCGCTCCCTGGTTCACGTAGCCCGCCGCGTAGAGCACCCGCATCGGATCCTCCGCGGAGTAGGAGTTGAAGTCGCCGGTGAGGAACACCTTGTCGGTGTTGCCGTAGTCCTTCATCTCCTCGGCGAAGGCCACGAGCGCCTCGGCCTGGTCCACGCGTGCCGCGTTCCACGCGCCCTGGCCGTCGCCGAGGTCGTCGTTGCCGGAGCCGTCGCGCGGGGGAGAGCCCTTCGACTTGAAGTGGTTGACGATGGCCACGAACTTGGTGGCGTTGTTGCCCCCGACGCGCATGAAGGTCTGGGCGAGGGGCTGACGGGCGTTGGAGAACGCCGGGTCGTCCAGGATGACCGACTCGTCGATCGGGCGGACGGCGTCCGAGCGGTAGATGAAGGCCGTGCGGATGACGTCCTCGTCGGCGGGCACCGCCCGCGGGCTGCGCACGTAGTCCCAGGTCCCGGGCGACCGCTCGTTCAGGGCGGCGGTGAGCGTGGCCAGCGCCGCGTCGCGGTCTTGGCCGAACGCCGCGGAGTTCTCGATCTCCTCGAGCGTGACGACGTCGGCTCCCAGCCCGTCGATGGCCGCGACGATCTTGGCCTCCTGCCGTTCGAGGTTCTCGGCGTCGGCGGCGCCGCGGGCGGCGCAGCCGCCGCGGACGGTCACGGGCTCGCCGTCGCGGTCGGTGTAGTACGTGCAGCCCGCCAGCTGCTCCCCGGTGGTCGGGAAGTAGTTCAGCACGTTGAAGGAGGCGAGCTTGACGTTGCCGCCGACGTCCGACGGGGCCGGGGTGCGGGTGTCCTCGAAGGCGGCCGGCTGGTCGGCCGCCGCGTTCGCGCCCGTGAGCCGCGCGAGCGGCTGGAAGCGCCACGCGCCGAACCGGTAGTCCAGGACCACGTTGCCGATGAAGTCGGCGGAGGCGCCGACGCGCACGGGGGAACCGGGCGCGACGTAGGGCAGGGGGACGTCCTTGTTCGCGTCGCTGCCCAGGTAGTCCACGGACGAGCCGTCGTCCAGCACCACCCGGCGCTCGCCGTTCTCCGCCGCGACGGCGGCGGCCCGGGACGAGCCGGCCGGGGCGACGTCGGTGGGCTGGAGCAGCGCGGTCTGGCCCTCCACGAGCGAGCTCTCGCCGTAGGCGAGCCCGAGCTCCCCGTAGTTGTTGAGCGCGTAGTTGTCCGCGACGGTCCAGGAGCCCTGTGGGTCCCACAGCATCCCCTCGAACCGCTCGCGTCCGGCGTCGTCGACGGGCCAGTCGACGGCCAGCGGCTTCACCGCCTCGGCGGGCTCCGTGAGCACGGAGGCGCCGCCGGCGGGGACGGAGAGCTGGGTCAGCCCGTAGTACTCGCCGGCGGTGCCGGTCACCTCGACGTGGTCGCCCACGCGGACGTCGCCGACGGTGGCCGGCGAGTGGACGAAGACGCCGTGCGAGGCGGCGGGCGCCTCGTCGCCGCCGGTGCCGGGCGTCTGCAGGTAGTACCCGTCGTAGCCGCCGGTCGGGTACGCGGCGGTGACGACGCCTCGCGTGGTGATGCGCTGCCCCGCCAGGGGCGTGGAGCCGCCGTCGCCCTGGATCTCGGCGATGGACCTCTCGACCGCGGGCTCCGGCTCGGGTTCCGGCCCGGGATCGGGATCGGGACCGGCGCCGGTGCCCCCGGCGGCCGTTGGCGTGACGGAGCCGCTCAGGGTGAAGTCGGCCCGGTTGTTGTCCGTGTCCACGGCTCCGGTGCGGTTGAAGGACCGGGGATCCGCATTGCCCGCGGGGGAAAGCGCCGCGGTGCCCTCGTAGGTGTTGGAGCTGCCGTAGCCGAGCAGGTCGACGACCTCCGCCGCGCCGGCCACGGAGCCCGTGGGCAGCGTCAGCCGGGTCCCGGTGTCCGCCAGGTAGAGCGTCCCGCTGGTTCCGCCCGGATTGAACGAGGTGGCCAGGTCCGCCGGCGGGAGCGGGCTTCCGTTGTCGCCGTTGGATCCGCCGGAGACCAGGAAGTACCCGTTCGCGGGGACGGTGCCCCGGAGCTCGACGGCGGCGCTGGCGGCCGCCGTTCCACCGGCGGAGCGGTACTGGAGGCTCCACCCGTCCAGGCTCACGGGAGCGTCGGTCGGGTTGTAGAGCTCGATGAACTTGTTCGTGAAGACGGCGTTGGCGCTGCCGCCGCTGAGGTAGGCCTCGTTGATGACCAGGCCGGAGCCGTCCGGCGCGGCCATGGCCGGCGCGGCGCCCAGGCCCGCGGCCAGTGAGGCGGTCGCGGCCAGGGCGAGTCCGGTCCTGAAGTGGTGACGCTGCACGATGGTGCCTTTCGAAGGTGGCGGTGCGAGGTGGGGGCGCGCGGGTCTAGCGGCCCGCGGGCTGCGCGGGGCGCTGGTCGCCGCGGCAGCCGGCGTGGGCGTGGCCGTGGGCGTTGCCATGGCCCTTCTCGATGCCCGTGGCCTTGCCGCGGCCCGGGCGCTCCCCGCAGGTCCGTTCGGCCGCGACCTCGGACGGAACGACGGCCTCGGTCCCCGAGGCCTCGCTGCCCACGAGCAGCTGGCCGCCGCGGAGCTTGCGGGGGGCCGTGAACTCCACGCTCGCCGCCCCGTCGGTCACCGTGAACGTCTCGAGCGTGCGCTGGTGCTTGCCGTCCGGGGCGTAGTCCAGGTACAGCTCGGTCGTCGCGGGGGCGCCGTCGGAGCCCAGGTCGATCCCGCGCACCTCGAATGCGTACGTCTCGCCGGCCTCGACGCGTTCCGGGGCGCCGACGATCTCGACGCCGCGGCGGGTGAAGTCGGGGCTCAGCGGGGAGGCGGCCTCGACGTGGTTCACCAGCGCCTCGAGGTCCGAGTAGCCGGTGTCCACCCCGGCTGCCCCGCCGAGGAATGCGCTGAAGTCGTCGCCGCCCTGCGCCAGGAAGCTCAGGGTCGCGACGGAGTACGTGCCGGCGGGGTCCAGCGGCTCGCCCTCGAACCAGACGCCCGTGACGCGCTCGCCCAGGGGCAGCGTCGAATCGAACGTGTAGTCCAGGTTCTCGGTGAGGCCGAGCGCCAGCTTGGTCTCGACGCCGTCGACCACGCGCCACTGCTGTTCGAGCAGCTCCCTGACCTGGGCGCCCGTGAGCTCGACGCCGTAGAGCGTGTTGCCGAACGGGAAGACGTTCGCGAGTTCCTGGAACGTCACGTCGCCCTCGGTGCCCGCGGCGGTCTTGTCGTCGGTCGTCGCGCTGCGGCCGGTCTTGGTGAAGAAGAGCTCATCGCGGACGCCTCCGGCGTTCATGACGCCGATCTGCACCTCGGCGGCCGAGATCGAGCTCAGCTCGCTGCGCAGCGCCTCCGCGAGGAGGTTGTTGAGCGAGGATTCCTTGGACCGGTCCCCGCCGGCGCTGCCGACCTTGTCGGGGGTGTAGTCGGTGGTGATCGACGCGGTGATTTCGCCGACCTTCTCGCGCCCCAGGACCGCGGCGTCGGCCACGGCGGCCTCCTCGAGGGCCTTGACCTCGGCGACCACCGGGAAGCGCGCGGCCAGCGCGGCCGGGTCGGCGGACTCGTCGACGGGCACGGCCTCGCTGGAGACGAAGGCGACCTCGCGGGTGTCCGGGTCGACCCGGAAGTCGGCGACCGCGAGGTGCGAGGCCGAGGAGCCGGCCTGCATCACGGGACGTGTCGCGTCCCCGTTGGGGGCGACGAAGTTGTACTCGACGTGGCTGTGGGCGTTGAAGATGGCGTCGACCTCGGGCGAGGTCTCGCCGACGATGCGGTCGAAGACGCCGCTGGCCGCGCGCGCCTCGTCCAGGTTGGTGTCCGGCTGGTCGGTCGGTTCGGCCGGCGTCCCGGAGACCGTCCCGCCCTCGTGGTAGCTGGCGACCACGATGTCGACGTCGTCCGGGAGGGCGGCGACGGCGTCGTTCAGGGCCTCGACGGGGTCCGTGACCGTGAGGCCGGCCAGACCCGCGGGGGAGACGAGGGTCGGCAGGTCGCCGGTGACGGCCCCGACGACGGCGACGCGCACCCCGTTGACGGTGAACGTCTGCGACGCGGGTAACACCGGGGTCCCGGAGGAGTCGACGACGTTCGCCGCCAGGTAGGGGAAGTCCGCCAGCGGGTCGACACGGTCCCGCAGGTCCGGCCAGCCCTTGTCGAACTCGTGGTTGCCGGCGCTGGACGCATCCAGCCCGAGCGCGTTGAGGATCTCCAGCGTCGGCTCGTCCTGCTGGATCATCGAGGCGAACTTCGTCCCGCCGATGCTGTCGCCTGCGCTCGTGAGCAGCGTCGTGGCCGCGCCGCGGTCGGCGCGCCACTCCTCGACGGCGCCGGCGAACAGCGTCGCGGGATAGCCCGCGGCCAGCTCGCCGTGGAAGTCGTTGAAGCTCGCGACGGAGACCGCGAGGTCGTCCTCCGCGCCGGCGGCCATCGGGACCGCGGCTGCGGGCGGGGCGGCCAGGGCGGGTAGCGCGGCGAAGGGCGCGGCGATCAGGCCGATCGACAGCGCGCCTCCGAGCAGTGTCTGGTGGGGCAGCGATCTCATGGACGGTCTCCTTGTTTCCCAGCGGGGGTGGTGTGGGTTGTTGTGCCGCGGCCGCTCCGCGTCGGCGTGGCGCCGGGCGGGCCGCGTGTGCCGAGCCAACCATCCGGGGGTGAACGGCGGATGGACCGGTGGTGGACGGCCGCCGCGGGTGGCGCAGCATCGGCCGTGACACTGGGTTTTTCACTACGACATGCCTTGTCAAGGGGCGTAACAAGGAGCCTACACAATGCGGCGGCGGCCGGGAAGCCCCCTGCGGGCCGGTCCCGGACTCCGGCCGCGGGCACTCGGGAAGACCGCGGCGCCGCGTCGGCCGCCACCATGGCCGATCCCCCGGAGACACCCCAGGCATCGGCCGGGGCGCCTCCCAACGCCGGAACGTTGCCCGACGCCGGGGCGCCGCTCGACGCCGGGGCGTCTAGCGCGCGTCGGTTGCCGGGGCCGTCGCCGGGGCGGGGTGGCCCGTGGCCGTGCGCGGGGTCAGCGGCGGCAGGCGCGTGCCCGTCAGGTCCTCCGCGACCGCCCAGAGGGACCCGGCGAGCGTGGCGCCGCGTGCGGACCTCGGCAGGTCCGTCTGCCGCGTGGGACCGGCGATCCCCAGCGGGCCGCTCGGCCCGTAGTAGGCGCCTTGGGCCGCGCCCGGGTCGGCCGCGGCAAACAGCAGCGGCTCGGCCCCGGTCTCCACGTTCTGGGCGCGGAGTCCTCCCCATTCGACGGGCAGCGACCTGCGCGGGCGGTCGCGGCCGAGGGACGCGCCCGCCGTCTGGAGGTTCGTCCGCGTGTACCCCGGGTGGGCGAGGGTGCTCATCAGCGGGGATCCCTGGGCCGCGGCGGCCTCGGCGAGGCGCACCGCCATCAGCAGGTTGCCGAGCTTGGACTGGGCGTAGGCGAGCATGGGGCGGTAGCCGCGCTCCCAATGGAGGTCGCCGAACCTGACCTTGCCGATGTGGGACACGGCGCTGGACATCGTGGCCACGCGTGGCGAGGGGCTCTCCAGAAGCAGGGGGATCAGCAGGTTCGTCAGCGCGAACGGCCCCAGGAAGTTGGTGCCGAACTGCAGCTCGAAACCGTCCGCGGTCTCCATCCGCCGCGGCGGGGCCATGACGCCGGCGTTGTTGACCAGCGTGTCGACGGGGCGGCCGTCGGCCACCAGTCCGGCGGCGAACGCCGCCACCGAGGACAGGTCCGCCAGATCGATCCGCCGCACCTCCAGGTCCGCCCCCGGGACCTCGCGCAGGATCGAGGCACGCGCGGACTCGCCCTTTTCCGGGCTCCTGACGCCCAGCACGACGCTTGCCCCGGCGCGCGCCAGCCGCAGCGCGGTTTCCCGGCCCGTGCCGCTGTTGGCTCCGGTGACCACGAAACGGCGGCCGGCTTGTTGGGGTACTTCGTACATGGGGACGCTCCGTGTCGCTCGGTGGCCCGTGGGGCCCGATGCTCCGACACTAGCGGAGGCGGCGCGCGGAGACGTCCGCGGCTGATCCGCGGTCGATCCCCGCGGGCGCCGACGCGGCACACGGCGATGCCCCGGTCCGCGGCGCACGGCGATGCCCCGGTCCGCGGACCGGGGCATCGGGGATCCGCGGGGACGGCCGCCGAGCCGTCCCCGCGGGATCCGGGAGCGGAAGGTAAGGGATTTGAACCCTTGGTGCGGGGTCGCCGCACACTGGTTTTCAAGACCAGCTCCATAGGCCGCTCGGACAACCTTCCAGTCCCCAGCACTATACGGCAGGGCCTGTCGGCCACGGAAAGCGGGCGGATCGCCCGCCGGCGTCCCCTCTAGGCTGGGGCGCGGGAAGTGTCGGCCGGTTGGAGGATGGAGCGCGTCATGGAGCAAACGATGAGGGCAGTGGAATACGCGGGGTCCGGAGGGCCCGAGGTGGCGCGGGTGGTCGAGCGGCCGGTCCCGCCGGTGCGCCCGGGCGAGGTCCTGGTCCGGGTGGCGGCCGCCGGACTGAACCGGGCCGACGTCCAGCAGCGCAAGGGCGTCTACCCGCCGCCTCCCGGCGCGTCCGACATCCCGGGGCTGGAGGTCTCGGGCACGGTGGCGGCCACGGGGGCGGGGGTCGAGGGATTCGACGCCGGGGCCGAAGTCTGCGCGCTGCTCGCCGGCGGCGGCTACGCCGAGTACGTGGCGGTTCCGGCCGGGCAGGTTCTCCCGGTGCCCGCGGGGACGGTGCTGCGCGACGCCGCGGCGCTGCCCGAGGTGGCCGCGACGGTCTGGTCGAACCTCTTCATGGGAGCGGCCGTCCGGCAGGGGGACTGGGTGCTGGTGCACGGCGGTTCCGGCGGGATCGGCACCATGGCCACCCAGCTGCTGGCCGCCGTGGGGGCCCATGCGGTGGTGACCGCGGGCGGCCCGGAGAAGATCGAGTATTGCCGGGGGTTCGGCGCGGAGGCGGGGATCGACTACCGCGGGGAGGATTTCGTGGGGCGCATGCTCGAGATCTCCGGGGGCCACGGCGCGGACGTGATCCTGGACGTGGTGGGCGCCAAGTACCTGGAGCGGAACCTGCGGACCCTGGCCGTCGGGGGTCGACTCGTGGTGATCGGCCTGCAGGGCGGAGCGACGGCCGAGCTGGATCTCGGACTGCTGATGACGCGCCGAGCCAGCGTCGCGGGGACCACCCTGCGCTCCCGCCCGGCCGCGGAGAAGGCGGAGATCGTCGCCGGCGTCCGCGAGCACGTGTGGCCGCTCGTCGAGTCCGGGCGCGTCCGCACGGCCGTCGGCGCCACCTACCCGCTGGAGCGCGTGTCCGAGGCCCACGAATTCTTCGATTCCGGACGCCACACGGGTAAAGTTCTGCTCACCATGTGACCCTTGGCACGGGTCGGGGTAACCTCCAGTTGGCGGTAGCCGAAGTTCGGAACGGGACCGGCGATCCGCCGTCGCATCGACCCTATCCCTCGAGAACCAGAGGCTGTCACCATGAGTACACGCTCCACTCCCTCCCGGGAGCTACCGCCGAACGCGGTCGACCCGGCGCTCGCCGAGGCCGAAGAACGCAGATGGACCCCGGCCAAGATCGTCCTGTGGGCGGCCATCGCGATCGTCGGCGGCGTCGCGTGGTCGGTGCTGGCCATCTCCCGCGGGGAGACGATCAACGCCATCTGGTTCGTCTTCGCGGCCGTCTCCACCTACCTGGTGGCCTACCGGTTCTATTCGAAGTTCATCGAGCGCAAAATCACCCGCCCGGACGACACCCGCGCGACGCCGGCCGAGTACAACGCCAACGGCAAGGACTTCATGCCGACGGACCGGCGCGTGCTCTTCGGCCACCACTTCGCCGCCATCGCCGGCGCCGGTCCGCTGGTCGGCCCCGTGCTCGCCGCGCAGATGGGCTATCTGCCCGGCACCATCTGGATCATCGTCGGCGTCGTGCTTGCCGGCGCCGTCCAGGACTACCTGGTGCTGTTCTTCTCCATGCGCCGCGGGGGCCGTTCCCTGGGTCAAATGGCCCGCGAGGAGCTCGGCCTGATCGGAGGCACCGCCGCCCTGATCGCGACGCTCGCCATCATGGTGATCATCGTGGCCATCCTGGCCCTCGTAGTGGTCAACGCCCTCGGGGAGTCCCCGTGGGGCGTCTACTCGGTCGCCCTGACCATCCCGATCGCCCTCTTCATGGGCGTCTACCTGCGGTACATCCGCCCGGGCAAGGTCCTGGAGGTCTCCATCATCGGCTTCGTGCTGCTGATGTTCGCGATCATCTCCGGCCGCTGGGTCGCCGAGTCCGAGCTCGGAGCGGCGCTGTTCACCCTCGACCGTCCGGTCATCGCGTGGTCGATCATCGTCTACGGCTTCGTCGCCGCCGTCCTGCCCGTGTGGCTGCTGCTGGCGCCGCGCGACTACCTCTCGACGTTCATGAAGATCGGCGTCATCTTCCTGCTCGCCGCCGCCATCCTCGTCGTGCGGCCCGAGATCTCCGTGCCGGCGATCTCCGAATTCGCCAGCCGGGACAACGGCCCGGTCGTCGCCGGATCGCTGTTCCCGTTCCTCTTTGTCACCATCGCCTGCGGCGCGCTGTCCGGGTTCCACGCGCTGATCGCCTCCGGAACCACCCCGAAGATGGTCGAGAAGGAGCGGCAGACGCGCTTCCTCGGCTACGGCGGCATGCTCATGGAGTCCTTCGTCGCGATCATGGCGCTGGTCGCCGCGATCTCGATCGACCGCGGCATCTACTTCGCGATGAACTCCTCGGCCGCGGCCACCGGCGGCACCGTCGAGGGGGCCGTGGCGTTCGTCAACAGCCTCGGCCTGGCCGGCGTGAACCTCACCCCCGACATGCTCACGCAGCTGGCGTCCGACGTCGGCGAGGAGAGCATCGTCTCGCGCACCGGCGGCGCGCCGACGCTCGCCGTGGGCATCGCCCACATCCTGGGCCAGTGGTTCGGCGGGCCCGGCATGATGGGCTTCTGGTACCACTTCGCCATCATGTTCGAGGCGCTCTTCATCCTCACCGCCGTCGACGCCGGCACCCGCGTGGCGCGCTTCATGCTGCAGGACACGATCGGCAACTTCATCCCGAAGTTCAAGGACACGTCCTGGAGGACCGGCGCCTGGATCTGCACGGCCATCATGGTGGCGGCCTGGGGGTACATCCTGATCCTGGGGGTCACCGACCCCCTGGGCGGCATCAACACGTTCTTCCCGCTCTTCGGCATCGCCAACCAGCTGCTCGCCGCCATCGCGCTCGCGGTGGTGATGGCGATCGTCGCCAAGGGCGGCAACTTCCGGTACCTCTGGGTGGTCGCCCTGCCGCTGGCGTTCGCCACCGTCGTGACGGTCACCGCGTCGCTGTACAAGATCTTCTCCCCGGTCCCCGCGGTCGGCTACTGGGCGCAAAACAGCGCGTTCCGCGCAGCGCTGGCGGAGGGCAAGCAGGAGTTCGGCACGGCGACGAGCGTCGAGGCCATGGAGGCGGTGGTGCGCAACACCACCGTCCAGGGGACGCTCTCGATCGTGTTCGTGACGCTCGCGATCATCGTGATCGTCGCAGCCGTCCTCGCGGCCATCCGGTCCTACCCGAACGGCCGACCGTCGGACGCCGAGGACCCGCGGGTCGAGTCGGAGATCTACGCCCCCGCCGGGCTGATCTCCAGCAAGGCGGAGAAGGAGTTGGAGGCGCAGTGGAAGGCAGTGCCCACGGCGCCGCGCTCCCGAGGCGGCCACTAGCCGTGGCCGCCGAATCGGGTGCCGGTCCGGCCCGCCCCGCGGGGCTGGTCGCCGCCGCGGTGTCCGTGTGGGGCAAGGTCGTCTGGTACTTCGAGGGCATGCTCGGCGCCGACGCGTACCGTAAGTACCTCGAGCACCACGAACGCACCCACCCGGGCCACGCGCCCCTGACGGAGCGGCAGTTCTGGCGCGAGAAGATGGACTGGGAGGACAAGAACCCCCAGGGTCGCTGCTGCTAGGCGACCCACCGGGGCACGCGCGAGGGGGGCCGCGAACCGCACGGTTCGCGGCCCCCTTCTTTCGTCTTCCGACGCAACCGCTGTGGCCGCGGACGGTGTCTCCGCGTTGCGTGCACCCGGGGCGCGTGCGGCGGTGCCGTGGCAAGATGGATCCATGAGCGATCAGCAGTCCTCCGACCCCCGTCGCGCCGACGATCCCGCCGCGGCCACGGGCCGGCGGCTCGCCGACGAGGCGCAGGCGTGGGGCGGGACGAGGTTCGCGGGGCCGGGCGCGGAACCAGGGGACGGGCCCTTCGGAGCGGCGGGCCCGCTGGCGGGACCGGACGGGCCCCGTCCGCCGGAGCGGCTGTCCGCGGACCGACAGCCCGCGGGGCAGCGGGACGGCCGGGCCACGGAGTCCTTCCGGGTGACCGGGCTGGTCGACGAACCGGCCAAGGTCCTGCGCATCGGCGGGATGATCAAACAGCTGCTCGCGGAGGTCAAGTCCGCCCCGCTGGACGAACTGGCGAGGACGCACCTGGCGGACATCCACGAGCGTTCCGTGCGGGAACTCGAGGACGGCCTCTCGCCGGAGCTGGTCGAGGAACTGCACCGGATCCGCCTGCCCTTCGGGGAGGGCGAGACGCCCTCGGAAGCCGAACTCCGCATCGCCCAGGCCCAATTGGTGGGCTGGCTCGAGGGCGTCTTCCACGGCATCCAGACCGCGCTGGCGGCCCAGCAGATCGCGAGCCAGCAGCTGGCGCAGCGCATCAAGCTCAGGGAACTTCCCCCGGGGACGGAGGTGGCGCCCGGCATCGTCATCAACGACGCGGGGGAGCCCGTACGGGCGGGACCGCCGCGCCCGGGTGACGCGGCGGCGCCCGGGCTCGACGGCGGCCCCGGACAGTACCTGTAGGCGTGGGCATTTTCGGAGCCGCCCGCGGCGCGCGGCGCGAGGAGAAGGAATTGGGAACGGGCGTCTGGCGCCGGGCGCACGACCGCTACGGACGCGGGCTGGACCGGTTCCACCAGGTGCTGGAGGGCATCGAGGACGACGACCTTTACAACGCGCTGGTGATGATCGCCGACCATCTGGCCGACCTCCAGAGCCGGGTCCGCGCCGTCTGTGTCGCGGCGCAGGCCCTGAGCCCCAGCGCCACCGAGGACATCCCGTTCCGGCTGAATCCGGTGCACCGGGCCCTGTCCAAGGCGGCCAACGACCTCGCCATGGCGGCGCAGTCCGCCGCCATCGCCCGGCTCGACGGCGAGCGGTGGGGCTACGCCTCGGCCGGCCTGGAGAACGTCGCGCGCCGCGCCGACGTGGTCGCGGGCGGCATCGAGGAGGCCGAACGGCAGCTGGCCGCGGCCACCTCCGCCGAAGCGCCCTAGCTTTCCGGCGCCCCCGCCGCGCCCCGGTTTCGCCCTGCGCTGATCCGGCGGCCCCCAAGTGGTTGCCAAAGGTCAACCGGTGGCAGGATGGGGCGATGACGACTTTCGAATCCCCGCAACTGACGTTCAACGACGGCAACACCATCCCCCAGCTTGGCTACGGCGTGTGGAAGGTCGAAGACGACGTCGCCGAGAAGGTGGTGCTTCAGGCCTTCGAGGCCGGCTACCGCCACATCGACACGGCCCGCATCTACGGCAACGAGGCGGGTGTCGGACGCGCGATCGCCGGTTCCGGCCTCGACCCCCGGGATCTCTTCATCACCACCAAGGTCTGGAACGCGGACCAGGGCTACGAGGAGACGCTGGCCGCGTTCGACGCCTCGATGGAGCGGCTCGGCCTGGAGACCCTGGACCTCTACCTCATCCACTGGCTGCAGCCCAAGCAGGGAAAGCACGTCGAGACGTGGAAGGCCCTGATCGAGCTGCAGAAGTCCGGCCGCGTGCGCTCCATCGGCGTCTGCAACTTCACGGTCGAGGCACTGGCCGAGCTGGAGGAGGCCACCGGCGTCGTGCCCGCGATCCACCAGGTGGAGACCCACCCGTACTTCCCGCAGACCGAGCTGCGCGACTACGCCGCGTCGCGCGGCATCGCGCACCAGTCGTGGTCCCCGCTGGGCCAGGGGTCGGAACTGCTCTCCGAGCCGGCGCTGGCCTCCATCGCCGAGAAGCACGGGGCGACCCCGGCGCAGGTGGTCATCGCCTGGCACCTCGCGCTCGGCAACGTCGTCATCCCCAAGTCGGTCACGCCCTCGCGGATCGTGGAGAACTGGGAGGCGACCGGCGTGACGCTGGACGCCGAGGACATCGCGGCCATCAACGCCCTCGACAAGGGCGACGCGGGCCGCATCGGCGCCGACCCGGCGGTCAGCGACTTCGCCTAGGCACCAACCGCCTCCGCCGTCCGGCGCGAAGCAGAGCGAGAGCCCGCCACGTCCCGTGGCGGGTTCTCGCCGTCGGGCGCGCGCCCCGTCCGTCCCGGGACCGCACCGCCGGACGGACACGTGTCTCGGGTCACATGCGCCGGTCAAGTCTCGTCCCCGCGTCTGCGGGGGCCTACCTTATGAGCAGGGGATACGCAGCGCACACTTGGGGACGGGAACGGCATGGATAGGGCGACGGGGAACGGACCGGCCGGGATGGCCCTGCGCGCCGCGGGCGTCTTGGGCCACGCGTTGGCCGCAGAGATGGTCGGCGTGCCCGTGCACCGGCTCGCCGCGTGGGCCCGGGGGCAGGAAACGCCCGACCCCGAGGAGTTGGCGCGGCTCGCCGACCTGGTCTCGCTGCTGGAGCCCCTGCTCCGCGCCTTCGCCCCCGATCGTGCGGCAGCATGGCTGGGCTCGCACGAACCGGCCCTGCGCGCCCGCCCGGTGGATGCCTTCCGCCGTGGCGGATCCGGCCCGCTGCGCCAGGCCCTGCGGGCGCGGCACCGCGGAGGCGCCGGCCCCGGGCCGGTTCCGGGCTGAGCGGGACCGGCCCAGGACCCGACGGCGGAAGGGGACGCCGGCCGCGACCGGCGGACGCCCCCTTCCACGCGCGGGACGCCCGCCGCGAACGGAGGGGCCCCGGCTCGGGCCTAGCGCAGGTACTTCGCGCTCATCCAGCCCGACTTCGTGCCGTACTTGACCTGCACCCACGTGCCGGACTTTCCGCCGGTGAGCGTGACGCGTTGCCCCTTGCGGACCGTGGCGACCACGGTGTGCCGCGTGCTGGCGCCCTTGCGCAGGTTCACCGCCGTCGTGGCCGTCTTGACGACCGGCTTCGGCGCGGACTTCTTCAGGTGGGCGGCGGAGGCCCAGCCCGTCATGGAGCCGTGCTTGATCTGGACCCAGCCGCCGTTGAGCGTGGCCTTGCCGGTGCCCACGGCCTTCGTGCCCTTGGACATCATCTTCATCGTGGCGCCCGTGACCGCGGCCTTGCGCAGGAACAGGTTCGTCTGGATCGTGTAGGTCTGGCCGCGGAGCGAGGCGACGGTCTTGACGGCCGCCGGCGCGGCGACGATCCGCTTCAGGTACTTCGTGGAGGCCCACGCCGTCGTCGAACCGGAGCGGACCTTCATCCACGCGAGATCCCGCGTCGCCGCCCCCACCCCGACCACGGTCGCGGCCTTCGGGACGGTCTTCAGGACGGTCCCCGTCTGCGGGCGGCTGCGCAGGTTCAGCGCGGCCGTGGTCCTGAAGCCCACGCCCTGGGACGCCTTGTGGGTGATCGTCGGGATGATCACGGAGGAGACGGGGGCAACCGTCCCGAGCCGGCGCGGGCTCACCGCGTAGCGCTCGACCCAGCCCGTCACGCCGCCCGATGTGACCGGGACGTAGCCGTTGGTCAGGGTTCCGGGCTTGGACACCAGGACGGCGTTGGCCGACAGGGTGCGCAGCGTCGATGCGGTCGACGACGGCGTGGACTTCAGCGCCGTGGCCTTCGCCGCGTAGTAGGTGCAGAGCGTCGGGGTGTAGTCGGGGTACACCAGCGAGGCGTCGCCCTTCATGTCCACCCCCTTGCGCTTCAGCCACGAGACCGGTTCGACGGCGGCGCCGCCGTACCAGGCGCCGTCCCACACCTCGAAGTGCAGGTGCGGGGCAGTGGACGGCCCAGAATTGCCGACCCTGCCGATCTGCTGTCCGGCCTTCACCGTCTGGCCGAGCTTCACGTGGGTGAACGCGGACCACATGTGGTAGTACGCGGTCTGGATCTTCCGCCCGTTGTCGTTGTGGTCGATCACGATGTAGCCGGAGAGGTTGCTCGTGCCGCTGCGGAGCTTCGAGACCTTGCCGCTGGCCGCGGCGTAGATGGGGGCGTTGTTGGCGGCCCCGAGATCCTGGCCGAGGTGGAACGTGGAACCGCCGATCACGGGAATGCAGCGCGGGCCGTGGGTGGACGAGAAGCGGTAGGTGTCGGCCTTCAGCGGGTTGACCCACTTGAGGGCCTTGGCCAGCGAACTGTCGGCCGCGGCCGTGGGTAGGGGGATGGCCGCCGTGGCTGGCGGGCCTGCGACGAGGGCGCCGAGCGCCAGGGTCATGACCGCGGCCGCGGACATGATGGTGCGAGTGGGATGGAACTTCAAGGTGGTTCTCCTTGATGGAAAAAGTGGCAACACCACATCATTTCGGTTGCTTCCCGCAACGAGTCGATGCCCCGAATAGACGCAAGTCAGGACAGCGTGTCGAACAACACTAGTAACAGGAAGCACAGTGGTCCCATGAGTATCACCCATGAAAGGCCGTTGCGCACCCGGTCCGAGGGTCGGCGCGGACCGGCAACGGGCGCGGTTCCCGCCGGGCGAGGAGTGCTGGCCGAGGGCGTCGGGCGGGGTCTCCTGGCCCGCGGCGCGGGGTCCTGCTCCGTGTTTGTCCTAGTGGCGGGGCTTATGCGACGCCCGCGGTGGGAGGTTCGGCCCGGTCGGTGCGCGCGGACCCTCCGTGGCGCGGCAGGCGGCGAAGGCCCGGCAAAAAAAATCCCGCCGAACGTGGTCTCCGGTGTCCGCCTACGGTCGCGCGCGGGCTGTGGATCATTCCCGCATAGGCGAGTTGTCGCCTAGTGGATATCGCCGCATTCGGGCCTTCCGGGGCGAAGCGGCGCGCAAAGAAGGCCGCCTCCCCGGTGGGGAAACGGCCTTCTGGATGGAGCCTCCTGCCAGAATCGAACTGGCGACCTTTTCATTACGAGTGAAACGCTCTACCAACTGAGCTAAGGAGGCAACCGCGGCCATCGGGCCGCAGTCACCTACTTTATAGGAGCGGTTCGGGAGTGGTCAAAACGGCGGCCGGGGGCCGTGTCCCGATCAGCAGGTGAGCCCGTCCTCCGGGACGGTCCCGTCGAGCAGGTAGGCGTCCACGGCGTTGGTGATGCACTCCCCGCCGCGGCCGTAGGCGGTGTGCCCGTGGCTCTTGTAGGTGACCAGGACGGAGGACTCCAGCTGCTCGCGCAGGGCCTCGGCCCAGGCGTACGGGGTCGCCGGATCGCCGGTGGTGCCGATCACCACGATCGGCGCCGCGCCCGGTGCGGAGACGGGCTCCGGCGTGCCGGTCGGGGGGAAGGGCCACGGCTCGCACTGCGTGCCCCCGTAGGCCAGGTACCGGCCAATGGTGGGGGAGGCCCGCTCCAGCCGCCGGGCGTCGGCCTCCTGCTCGTCCAGGTCGGTGGTCATGGGGTAGTCGAGGCAGTTGATGGCCGCGAAGGCGTCGTTGAGGTTCCCGGTGTAGCTGCCGTCGGCCTCGCGGCCCGCGCCGGCATCGGCCAGGGCGAGCATCTCCGTCGGGTCCCCGGCCAGGGCGCCGGCGAGGGCCATCGACAGTCGTGGCCACAGGGCGTCCTCGTAGAACGGCACGATGAAGCCGCCGACGAAGTCCCCGATCGGCACCACGCGGCCGTCGGCGGCCGTCAGCGGGTTTTCCTCGATGTCGGCGAACAGCCGGTGCAGCTGCTCGAGCGCGTCGTCGACGTCGCCGTCGAAGGGGCACCCGGGCGCGCTGAGGCAGTCCGCCAGGTAGGCGCGGATCTCCGACTCGAACGCCGTCGCCTGGCCGAGGGTGATCTCCTCGTTGCTCAGCGCCGGGTCCAGGGCTCCATCCAGCACCATGCGGCCGACGTTGTCCGGGAAGAGCGAGGCGTAGGTCGCCCCGAGCTTCGTCCCGTAGGAGTAGCCGAGGTAGTTCAGGCTGGCGTCGCCGTTCACGGCGCGCAGGATGTCCAGATCCCGCGCGGCGCTCACGGTGTCCACGAACGCCAGGGACACCCCCGTCTTGGACTCGCAGGCCTGGGCGTAGTCGGCCGCGGCGCGCCGGACCTCTTCCAGGCCCTCCGGGGTGGACGTGTCCGGCTGGCTGGCGCGGCGGGCGTCCCGCTCGGCGTCCGTGAGGCAGGTGACGGGCGCGGAGCGGCTGACGCCGCGGGGATCGAAGCCGACGACGTCGTAGCCGCTGCGCAGCTCCGTGGAGAACGTGTTGGCGACGGAGGCCCGGACCAGGTCGACGCCGGAGGCGCCGGGCCCGCCCGGGTTGACCAGCAGTGTGCCGCGCGGATCGGTGCCGCGCTTGCGGATGAGGGACAGGCGGATGGTTTCCGCCTCGGGGCGGGAGTAGTCCAGGGGCACCTCGACCTCGGCGCAGTCGAAGGTGTCCTCGCAGGTGGTCCACTCGGGCTGCTGCGAGTAGAACCGTTCGAGTCCGGCCGGGGCCGGCGGCATCGTCGTCGGGTCGCCGGGGGACGCGGGGGCGGCGGTGCCCCCCGGCGCGCCGTCGGGCGCACCATCGGGCGCCGGTTCGGTCGGGCCGCCGGGCACGCAGGCCGCGAGGAGCAGCAGGGTCACCGCGGCGGCGGCGGCCCTCAGGGACGGGCGATGGAAGGTCAACGGTGCTCCTGGGTGCTGGTGGTCGGTGGCGGCCGGGGCGGTGGTCGTGCTAGCGGGCGGGTAGGAGGCCCGCCATCATGGCCTCCATGGCCAGCAGCGGTTGGACGTTCGCGGCGATCCGTTCGCGCGCCTCGGCGATGTAGTCGATGCGGGCCAACGTCTGCTCTGCGGTGGAACGGCCGGCGTAGGCGCGGAGTTCCCGCGCGAGGTAGTCGTTGACCAGTTCGGTCCCCGTCCCGAGCTGCACCGCGAGGACGTCGCGGAAGAAGGTCGTGAGGTCGATCAGCGCGCGGTCCAGCGAGTCGTTCGCGCCGCGCCGCGCCCGGCGCTTGTTGAGCTCCTCGAGCTGCTTGAACTGGCTGCGAAGCTGCGGCGGGACCGCGGCGTCCGGGGCCAGGCCGAGCGTCTCGCGCAGCTGCCGGGCGTCCGCGGCGCCGCGTTCCTCCGCCGAGGCCGTGGCCTCCGCCGTCGCGAGCTCCACGAGCTCCGCGGCGGCGAGCACGGCGTCGGAGACGCCGCGCAGGCCCAGCGGCAGGCGGACGGTCCGGTCCCGGCGCAGGCGGGCGCCCTCGTCGCGGGCCAGCCGGCGCGCGATTCCGATGTGCCCCTGGGAGACGCGCGCGGCGAACTCCGCCTGGTCGGCCGTCAACCCGTCGCGGCGCACCAGCAGCTCGGCCACGGCGTCCCGGGACGGCACGCGGAGGCCGACGCTGCGGCAACGCGAGCGGACCGTGACGAGGACGTCGGCGGGGCTGGGCGCGCAGAGGATCCACACGGTGTGCGGGGGCGGCTCCTCGATGGACTTGAGCAGCACGTTGGTGGTCCGCTCGGTCATGCGGTCCGCGTCCTCCATGATGATCACGCGCCACTTGCCGCCGGAGGGCCGGTCCTGCGCCCGCCCGATCAGCTCGCGGACGTCGGCGATCGCGTAGGTGACGTTCTCCGTGGCGACGAGCGAGACGTCGGGATGCGTCCCGGCCATGACCGTGCGGCACGCCTGGCACTCGCCGCAGCCCCGGTCCCCCGGCGTGGGCGCGGCGCACTGGAGGGCGGCGGCGAAGGAGCGGGCGGCGTTGGAGCGCCCGGAGCCGGGCGGACCGGTGAACAGCCAGGCGTGGGTCGGCGTTCCGTCGGCGGCGGCGCGGCGCAGTTGCCCGACGGCGGCTTCCTGGCCCGGCAGGTCGTCCCAGACGCTCACAGCGCGTCCACCCGCGCGGCGACGGCCGCCGCGAGTTCGTCCACCGGGGCGGCGGCGTCCAGCACGAGGTAGCGGGCCGGGTCGGCCGCGGCGAGATCCAGGAACGCGCCGCGGATGCGCGCGTGGAAGTCGTCGGGTTCGGACTCGAGCCGGTCCTCGGGGGCCTGCCCGGCCGTGCGGCGCAGGCGCCCGGCCGCGGGATCCACGTCCAGCAGCACCGTCAGGTGGGGCAGCAGGCCGCCGGTGGCCCAGCGGTTGACGCGCAGGACGTCGTCGGTGCCCAGGCCCCGGCCGACGCCCTGGTAGGCGACGGACGAGTCGATGTAGCGGTCGCAGACGACGACGGACCCGGCGTCCAGCGCCGGGAGGATGAGCTGCTCGACGTGCGCGGCCCGCGAGGCGGCGAACATCAGCGCCTCGGTGCGCGCGTCGACGGGGCCGTGGCCGTGGTCCAGGACGAGGGCGCGCAGCCGTTCGCCGATGGGCGTCCCGCCGGGCTCGCGGGTGCGCACCACGGTGCGGCCGGCGGCCGTCAACCGTTCCGCCAGCAGCGAGGCCTGGGTCGACTTGCCCGCGCCGTCGCCGCCCTCGAAGACGATGAGCAGGCCGGCCGGCCCGGTGCTTCTCTGCTGCGCATTCACCCGCCCAGCCTATCCGGAACCTTCGCGGTCACACGTCGCCGCGGCTTGCCCTGGGGAGATCGCCGCGGGCTAGGCTCGTCCCATGCAGCCGAACGCCGACCACTCCCATCCGGGGGACATCGCCCCCGACACCCTCGTCGTCTCCGCGGGCCGCCCGCCCCGCGTCACGGACCAGCCGGTGAACCACCCCATCGTCCTGACCTCCACCTATTTCGGCGCCGTGGCGCCGGAGGAGGGGGAGCGCGTCTACGGGCGCTACTCCAACCCCACCTGGGACCCCCTGGAGGAGGCCCTGGGGCAGCTCGAGCGCGCCGCCCTGCCGGGGCTCGTCTACGCGTCGGGCATGGCGGCGGTGGCGTCGGCGATGTCCCTGGCCCCGGCCGGGGCCGTCCTGGTCATCCCGCGCCACAGCTACAACGGAAGCCTCAGCCTGGTGCAGGACCTGATCGTGCGGACGGGGCTGGAGGTCCGCCTGGCGGACATCGAGGACACGGAGGCCACGCTGTCCCTGCTCGACGGGGCGGACATGCTCTGGCTCGAGAGCCCGACGAACCCCATGCTCGAGGTGGCCGACCTGCGCGCGCTGGCGGCGGGCGCCCGCGCCGCCGGGGCGCTCACCGTCGTGGACAACACGTTCTCCACCCCGCTGCTCCAGCGGCCGCTGGAACTGGGCGCCGACGTCGTCGTGCATTCGGCGACCAAGTACATCGGCGGGCACTCCGACGTCGTGCTGGGGGCCGTCGTGACGTCGGATCCGCAGCTGCGCGCGAGCCTGCAGCGGCACCGGACCCTGCACGGGGCCATCGCCGGGCCGTTCGAGGCGTGGCTGACGCTGCGCGGGCTGCGGACCATGGCGCTGCGCATCGACCGCTCCTCGGCCAGCGCCGCCGAGCTGGCGCGCCGCCTGGCGGACCACCCGGCGATCGAGTCCGTGCGGTATCCGGGGCTTCCCGGGGATCCCGGGCACGCGCGGGCGGCCGCGCAAATGGACGGATTCGGCTCGATTCTGGCCGTGTGCGTGGCCGGGGGCGCCGAGGCGGCGGAGCGGATGCTGACCGCGCTCCGTCTCTGGACGCCCGCCACCAGCCTCGGCGGTGTCGAGTCGCTCGCCGAGCGTCGGCGGCGCCACGCGTCGGAGCCCGAGTCCGTCCCGGAGAACCTGGTCCGGCTGAGCGTCGGCATCGAGAACGTCGAGGACCTCTGGAACGACCTGCGGCGGGCCCTCGACGCCCTGGCTCCCGGCCCGGCGGCCTAGCCAGGCAAGGGCCGGCCGGCCGTCGCGGGAGCGCGCGGCGCGAAGCACGCCGTGCCGCGCCTCGCTGTCCCGCGGGCCGTCGCCGTCTACACTGGGCCTCGTGGCTATGGCATTGATCTTCGAGTACTACCTGTTCCAGGCGCTGAGTCTTGTTGCCTTGGTGCTGGCCGTCTGGGCCTTCGTGGACAGCCTGCGGCACCCGGCCAACAACTACCTGCGCGAAGGCAAGCGCACCAAGGGGTTCTGGATGGGGCTCGCCGGCGCGTCCGCCGCGGTCTGCGTCTTCAGCTTCTTCTTCGGCAGCGGCGGCGGCTTCCTGCAGCTGATCGCCGCGTGCATCGCGGCGGTCTACCTGGCCGACGTGCGCCCGAACGTCTCGGGCAAGGGCACCGGCTACTACAACTACTAGACGCCGCGAACCGCGCCGAGGCCGGCGCCGTTCGGGACGGCGCGACCCCGAGCGGCCGGTGCTCACGGCAGCGCGAGGCCTCCGGAGCGGGGCGCCACGCAATCCCAGGCGACGGTGAGCTCGCCCAGCCGCCAGCGTGCGACGCTGTCGCGCACGGGCCACCCGGCGGCGCGGAGCGTCCGGCACATGGCAATCCAGCGCTGCCGGTTGCCGAAGGACGCCAGCGGCGCCGCCCCCAGCCACGCGGCGTCGGCGGCGCGCAGGAAGTCGTGGACCCGCTCGCCGGGGACGTTGCGGTGGATGAGGGCCTTCGGCAGCCGTTCCGCGGCGTCGGACGGCAGCGCGAAAGCACCGAAGCGCAGCGAGAGGCTCAGCGTCGCGGGTCCGCCGGCCTCCACGCCCACCCACACTGCCCGCCGCCCGATCTCGTCGCAGGTGCCCTCGACAAGCAGCCCCCCGGGCGCCAGCCGCGACGCCAGCGCGGCCCAGATCGCCGGGACGTCGGCCTCGTCGTACTGGCGCAGCACGTTGAAGGCCCTGATGAAGACGGGATCGGGGCGCACCGGCACCTCGAACCCGCCGACGCGGAACTCCAGCCCGGCCCGCTCGAGGGGGCGCGCGGCGGCGACCCGCGCCGGGTCGATCTCCAGGCCCACCAGCCGCGTGTCGCCGCGCACCGCGCGCAGGCGCTCGAAGAGTTCGACGGCGGTCGTCGCGGACGCCCCGTAGCCCAGGTCCACGGCGACCGGGGTCTGCGCGGCCCGCCACCGCCACGCCTCGGGCCCGGTCATCCACCGGTCCACGCGTCGCATCCGGTGGGGATGGGTGGTTCCGCGGGTCGCGTTGCCCACCGGACGCGCGGGGCCGTGCCCCGCGCCGAGTCGTTCCGCCTTCCGCACCACCGCACCATCGTAGGCGGGCGACATCGCGCGCGTCATGCTGGCCGACATCGCCCCGGCCAAAGTTAGGATGGTGCCATGACCTACACCCTGATCCTGCTCCGCCACGGGCAGAGCGACTGGAACCAGAAGAACCTGTTCACCGGCTGGTACGACGTCACGCTCACCGAGCAGGGGCGCCGGGAGGCCATCCGCGGCGGCGAGCTGCTCGCCGAGGCCGGACTGCTGCCCGACGTCCTCCACACCTCGGTGCTCAAGCGCGCGACCATCACCGCCAACCTGGCGCTCGAGGCGGCCGACCGCACCTGGATCCCGGTCAGCCGCAGCTGGCGCCTGAACGAACGCCACTATGGAGCGCTGCAGGGCAAGGACAAGGCGCAGACGCTCGCCGAGTACGGCGAGGAGCAGTTCATGCAGTGGCGCCGGTCCTACGACACCCCGCCGCCGCCGCTGGACGACGACTCGGAGTTCTCCCAGGCCCACGATCCCCGCTACGCGGAGCTGGGTGCCGACGCCCCGCGCACCGAGTGCCTCAAAGACGTCCTCGAGCGCATGCTCCCGTACTGGGAGGACGAGATCAAGCCGGATCTGGCCGCGGGGAAGACGGTGCTCGTCGCCGCCCACGGCAATTCGCTGCGCGCGCTGGTCAAGCACCTCGACGGCATCAGCGACGAGGACATCGCCGGGCTGAACATCCCCACCGGCATCCCGTTGGTCTACGAGCTGGACGAGGACTTCAGGCCCGTCGCCCGCGGCGGGCGCTACCTGGACCCCTCCGCGGCCGAGGAGTCCATCAAGGCCGTCGCCAGCCAGGGGCGCCACTAGCCCGGACGCAACCCAAGCCGACACGGCAATGGCGCCCACCGCGTGGTGGGCGCCATTGTCGTGTCTGGCCCTGCTGTGTATGACTCTGCCGTGCCTGGTCCTGCCGTCTGGCGCTGCACGTAGCAGGCCCGGCCGCGGAGCGCGTCCGCGGGGACCGGGTTTGCGGTCTAGAGCTCGGTGGCGGCCGGGTCCCACTCGCCGGTGACGAGGTAGTTGACCTTGCGCGCCACGGAGACGCCGTGGTCGCCGTAGCGTTCCAGGTAGCGGCTGGTCAGGGTGACGTCCGCCGTCGTCGGCGCGTTCTCGGTCCACGACGGATCCGCGACCGCCTTGAACACGGCCGCATGCAGCTCGTCGATCTTGGCGTTGAGGGCGATGATCTCGCGCGCGAACTGGAGGTCCCGCGTCTCCAGCAGCTCGCCGAGCTTCCGGGCGATCTGCACGTCCAGCCCGGCCATCTCGCGGAACACGGGTGCGATGCCCTCCGGCACCACGGGCTGCGGGTAGCGCAGGCGGGCCAGCTGGGCGATGTGCCGGGCCAGGTCGCCCATCCGCTCAAGCGAGGCGCTCATCCGCAGCGAGCCCACGATCATCCGCAGGTCCGACGCCACGGGTCCCTGTAGGGCGAGGACGTCGATGGCGCGCTCGTCCAGCTGGTTCTGCAGGAAGTCGATCTTGGCGTCGCCGGCGATGACCTCCTGGGCGAGCTCGGTGTCCGCCGTGTCGAAGGACTCGTAGGCCCGCTCCATGGCCTCGGCCACGAGCTCGGACATGTGGATGAGTTCCTCACCAATGGACTGGAGCTCGGCATGGAAAACCTTGCGCACTGACGCGTCCTTTCATAGCCTGCGGACCGCATCCCCGACGGGGGACGGTCCAGTTCAACGCTTACAGTGACAGTACTAGATGAACCGTCGCGCCCGGCAAGGTGAACGTTGCGTGAACGCCCCGGCGCCCTCCCGCAGCGGATCGCGCCGGGCGGTTTCGCGGGGGCTACGCTGGTCGGGTGAATGATGCGCTGATCGTCGTGGTGTCCGGCCTGGTGGGCCTCGCCCTCGGCGTCGGCGGGCTCCTGGCCTACTGGTCCAGCCAGCGCCGCCGCACCATGCTGGCCGACGTCGGGGAGCCGAGCCTTCCCGAGGGCTCCGCGGAGATCCTGTCCGTGGTGGGCCGCGCGTACGTCGTGGTCGACGACGTCGACGGCGTGGTCCGCGCGAACCCGGCCGCCTACGCCTTCGGGCTGGTGCGGGGGCACACGATCGTGCACAAGGAGCTGCTCGCCATCGCGCGGCGCGTCCGCGCCGACGGCGTGATCGAGGAGCGCCAGTTCGAGCTGCCGCGCGGCCCCCTCGGCCAGGGCGCCATCGTCGTCAACGTGCGGGTCGCGCCGCTGGGCGACGAGTACATCCTGCTGCTCGCGGACGACCGCACGGAGATCACCCGCACGGAGGCGATGCGCAACGACTTCGTCGTCAACGTGTCCCACGAGCTGAAGACCCCGGTCGGCGCCATCTCCCTGCTCGCCGAGGCCATCGACGGCGCGGCCGGCGACGAGGTGGCCATCCGCCGCTTCGCCTCCCGGCTCCATAAGGAGGCGGGGCGCCTGTCCGCGCTGGTGCAGGACATCATCGAGCTCTCCCGGCTGCAGGGGACCGACGTCGTGCTCCAGGGGCGCGTCGTGGACGTCAACGCGGTGCTGGGCGAGGCGGTGGACCGCAACAAGCTCCCCGCCGAGTCCAAGCGGATCACCATCTCCGTCGGGGGGCGGTCCGACGCCCGGGTCTTCGGCGACCCGGACCTGCTGATGATCGCGTTCCGCAACCTCATCGACAACGCCATCCGGTACTCGCCCGAGGGGACGACGGTCGGCGTCGGCATCCGGTCGCGCGACGGGCTGGTGCAGATCTCGGTGACCGACCAGGGGCCCGGCATCCCGCAGGACGAGCAGGACCGCATCTTCGAACGCTTCTACCGGGTCGACGCCGCCCGGTCGCGCCAGACGGGCGGGACCGGCCTGGGCCTGAGCATCGTCAAGCACGTCATGTCCAACCACGGCGGCGAGGTGCGCGTCTGGTCCCAGCCGGGACAGGGGTCCACCTTCACCGTGCGACTGCCCATGTACGAAGAGGGCGCCGAGCCGGAGATCCTGCCGGCCGGCGCCGACACCGAGGGCGCACGGAGCGCCCCGCGAGAAGGAGGAAGCCGTTGACCCGCATTCTGGTGGTGGAGGACGAGGAGTCGTTGAGCGACCCGCTGTCCTACCTCCTGGAGAAGGAGGGCTTCGAGGTGCAGGTCGTCGACAACGGCATCGACGCCATCGCCGAGTTCGACCGCGCCGGGGCGGACCTGGTGCTGCTGGACCTGATGCTCCCCGGGCAGCCGGGGACCGAGGTGTGCCGGCAGTTGCGGCAGCGCTCGAGCGTGCCGGTCATCATGCTGACCGCCAAGGACTCGGAGATCGACAAGGTCGTCGGGCTGGAGCTCGGGGCCGACGACTACGTGACGAAGCCGTACTCCTCCCGGGAGCTGGTCGCGCGCGTCCGGGCGGTCCTGCGGCGGCAGGGCGAGCCCGAGGAGCTGCTCGCGGCGACGGTGCAGGCGGGCCCCGTCCGCATGGACGTCGAGCGGCACGTGGTGAGCGTTGGAGGGGAGCGCGTCCCGATGCCGCTCAAGGAATTCGAGCTGCTGGAGATGCTCCTGCGCAACGCTGGCCGCGTGCTCACCCGCGGCCAGCTGATCGACCGGGTCTGGGGCTCCGACTACGTCGGGGACACCAAGACCCTCGACGTCCACGTCAAGCGGCTCCGATCCAAGATCGAGCCCGACCCCTCGAATCCGGTGCACCTGGTGACGGTGCGGGGGCTCGGCTACAAGTTCGAGGCCTAGCGGGCGGCCGGCCCGCACGCGCAGGGCCCCGGACCGCCGATGCGGTCCGGGGCCCTGTTGGCTGCGCGGTGCGGCGGGAGCGCTAGTGGCCGCCCTCGGCGTCCTCCGCGTGCTGAAGGTGCTCGACGGTGCTCTCGTCGTAGCCGCCGGGCAGGTACGGGCGGTATTCGGCCAGCGCGCCGTTGACGACCGGCACGGCCTCCTCCGACGTGATGCCGTCGATGGCCGCGGTGACGTCGGCGTGCGCCCCCGGCTCCGCGCCGGCGGAGGGGAGGATGGTCTTGTTGGCGTCGTCCTCGAGCTTCTTGGTGGTCATGGCCGGCACGTCGATGGTGACGGAGCCACCGTCGACGCTGAGCGTGAGGGACTGCGCGTTCTCGGTGTTGTTCACCAGGCTGCCGAGGACGCGGGCCTCCTCCTCGGCGGAGTTCGTGACCAGCATGAGGTTGCGGGCCTGGACGTCGCCGACGTTGAGGGAGATGCCGTCCGACGGCGCGTAGTTCGCCGTGGTTGCCTGCGGATTGATGGCGCCGCAGCCTGTGGCGCCGAGGGCCATCACGGCCAGGGCGGCGGCCGCCACGGCGCGCCGTCCGCGGATCTTCTGTGCGGTGGTCACGGCACAAACTCCTCTATCACGTTCGAGTCCGGGTTGCCGCGGGCGGGCGCGGGGCCCGCCGGCGGCAGCATTCGCTCCTAGCCTAAACCGTTTCGCGCCGATTGTATGACTCGCGCGGCCGGCGTGACGCCACCGCGCGCGGTGAGGGCGGAATTATGGTCCCCGCCGGTCCGGATGTCCTAGCAACTCGCCGATATTTCCGCCACTTCCATGATAAACTTGTTGGCGGGAAAGGGGATTATCCACATGGTTTTTGAGGTTGGCGAAACGGTTGTTTACCCTCACCATGGTGCGGCGATGATCGAAGAGATCAAGATGCGCACCATCAAGGGCGAAGAAAAGATGTATCTCAAGCTCAAGGTGGCTCAGGGCGACCTGACGATTGAGGTCCCGGCGGAGAACGTCGATTTGGTCGGCGTGCGCGACGTCGTCGGCCAAGAGGGCCTGGAGCACGTGTTCGACGTCCTGCGAGCCGAGTTCACGGAGGAGCCGACCAACTGGTCCCGCCGCTACAAGGCGAACCTGGAGAAGCTGGCCTCCGGCGACGTGATCAAGGTCGCCGAGGTCGTGCGGGACCTCTGGCGCCGCGACCACGACCGCGGGCTCTCCGCCGGCGAGAAGCGGATGCTCTCCAAGGCGCGCCAGATCCTCATCAGCGAACTGGCCCTGGCCAAGAAGCTGGACGAGGAGAAGGCCGAGAGCGTGCTCGACGAGGTGCTCGCCTCCTAGGCGAAGCCCGTCCGGGGAATTGGGGCCCGTCCACCGTAGGGTGGGCGGGCCTTTCCCGTGCCCGCCGCGGGGCGCCGGCGGACAGTAGGCTGGGGTCGTGCCGACTCACCAGCAGCCCCGCCCGGACCCGCAGTCACGGGCCGCCGGTCCCGCCGCCGGCGGTCCCGCCGCGGCCGGCGGAACCGCCGTCGTCGTCGTGGCCGCCGGCTCCGGCACCCGGCTCGGGCTCGGGATCCCCAAGGCGCTCGTGCCGCTGGGCGGGCGTCCCCTCTTGGCGCACGCGCTGGACGGCGTCATCGCCTCGGGCGTCGCCACGCGCATTGTGGTGGTCCTGCCACCCGGCGACACCGAACTGGTCGGCGTGTGCGCGGGCTACGCCCCCGCGCACCCGATCCACACCGTCACCGGGGGTGCCAGCCGCACCGCCTCGGTGCGCGCCGGACTGGATGCCGCGGGCCCGGGCATCGACCACGTCCTGGTGCACGACGCGGCCCGGTGCCTGACGCCGGGCTGGGTCTTTTCCGGCGTCGTCGAGGCCCTGCGCGCCGGGGCCGACGCCGTGGTCCCCGCGGTGCCGGTGGTGGACACCATCAAGTCCGTCGTGGCCTCCGCCAGCCCCCGCATCGGACCCGAGATCGTGGCCGGCACCCACGAACGCTCGACGCTCCGCGCCGTGCAGACCCCGCAGGGCTTCCGCCTGGGGCGCCTGCTGGCGGCGCACGCCGAGGCGTCCACGTGGGAAGCGGACCGGGCGGTGTCCGTCACCGACGACGCGGCCCTGATGGAGGCCGTGGGCGAGACGGTGTACGTCGTCCCCGGCGCCCCGGAGTCGCTGAAGATCACCACCCGGATCGACCTGCTGCTGGCCGAGACGCTGGTCTCCAACGGATACGAGGAGCAATCATGAGCACGGACGCGCCGCGGCCCGCCACCGGCTTCGTCCCACCCCGCACGGGACTCGGCGTGGACGTCCACGCCTTCGACGACGGCGACGCGCCGCGCGAGCTCTGGCTGGCCGGCCTGCGCTGGCCCGGGGAACGGGGGCTGACGGGGCATTCCGACGGCGACGCCGTGGCCCACGCCGCCTGCGACGCGCTCTTCTCCGCGGCCGGCATCGGCGACCTCGGCACGCACTTCGGCACCGATCGGCCCGAATTCGCCGGCGCATCGGGCGCGCGGCTCCTCGCGGAGGCCGCCCGGCTGGTGCGGGCCGCCGGCTTCGAGATCGGGAACGTCGCCGTGCAGTTCGTGGCGAACCGCCCCAAGTTCGGCCCACGCCGGCGGGAGGCCGACGCGGCGCTCAGCGAGGCCGCGGGCGCGCCGGTGACCGTCACGGCCACCACGTCCGACGGGCTGGGCTACGAGGGATCCGGCGGCGGCATCACGGCCTACGCCACGGCGCTCGTCTACCGCGTCCCCTGAGGGCGCCCTTCCTCGCGCGGCGCGGGGAGCCCCGTGGGCCCTCGGCTAACCTAGTGCGGTGAGCATCCGTTTTTACGACACCAAGCAGGCGCAGGTGCGCGACTTCGTCCCGCTGGTCCCGGGGCGGGTGGGACTCTACTATTGCGGCGCCACCGTCCAGGGGATGCCGCACGTCGGGCATGTCCGCTCCGCGATCGCGTTCGACATCCTGGTCCGCTGGCTCGAACACCGGGGCCTCCGCGTCACCGTGGTGCGCAACGTGACGGACATCGACGACAAGATCCTTGAGAAGTCGGCGGCCTCGTTCGCCGGCAGCGGTGTCGAGGACCCCTACCTGCCCGAGGAGGAGTGGTTCGCGCTCGCCTACCGCTTCGAGGGGGAGTTCCAGCGCGCCTACGACGCGCTCGGCGTGCGCCGCCCCACCTACGAGCCCCGCGCCACCGGCCATGTCACGGAGATGCACGGCCTGATCGCGACGCTCGTCGAGCGCGGCCACGCCTACCCCGCGCCCGACGGTTCCGGAGACGTCTACTTCGATGTCCGTTCCTGGGCCGCCTACGGCGCCCTCACCCGGCAGGACGTCGACGACATGCAGGCCGCGCCCGACGCGGACCCGCGCGGCAAGCGGGACCCCCGCGACTTCGCCCTCTGGAAGGGCCACAAGCCGGGCGAGCCGGAGACCGCGTCCTGGCCCAGCCCGTGGGGCCGCGGCCGGCCCGGATGGCACCTGGAGTGCTCCGCGATGGCGGGCAAGTACCTCGGGACCGGCTTCGACATCCACGGCGGTGGCCTGGACCTGCGTTTCCCGCACCACGAGAACGAGCTCGCCCAGTCGGCCGCCGCGGGACACGACTTCGCGAACTTCTGGATGCACAACGGCATGGTGACGTACGAGGGCGAAAAGATGTCGAAGTCGATCGGCAACACGATCGCGCCCGAGGAGATGCTGGCCCTCGCCGGTCCGCGCGTCGTCCGCTACTTCCTGGGACAGGCCCACTACCGGTCGCCGCTGGACTACCGGCCGAGTTCGCTGCGGGAGGCCGGGGCCGCCGTCGAGCGCATCGACACCTTCCTCGCGAACGCCCTCCAGCGGATCCACGGCGTCGCGCCCGGGGCCGACGTCGATCTGGGCCGTGAGCGCTTCGAGGTCACGGACGCGTTCGCCGCCGCCATGGACGAGGACCTCAATGTGCCGCAGGCCCTGGCCGCGCTGCACGACGCCGTCCGCCGCGGCAACACCGCCCTCGCCGCGGGCGACCTGGACGACGCCGACACGGCGCTGCGGCAGGTTCTGGCCATGACGCACACCCTGGGCCTGGACGACGCGGGCGCCGGCAGCGGTGCGGACCCCGCGGAACACGCCGCCCTCGACGCGCTGATCCGCGCGCAGCTGCGCGAGCGCGCTGCGGCCCGCGGGGACCGCGACTGGGCGCGCGCGGACGCGATCCGCGACACCCTCGCCGGCGCCGGGATCGTCGTCGAGGACTCCGCGGACGGGGCGCGCTGGTCGCTGCGCTGAGCCGGCCGGGCCGCCGCGCGGGGCCGGCGCGGGACCCCCGGAACGCCGCCCGCGCCGCGGGGCTGTAAAATGGAGTCTCGGTAGGCATCGCAGCCACCGCGCGATCCCCCCGAAACCCATCCCAAGGATTCTCACCATGGCAACACCCAAGCGTCCCGGCGCCTTGCGCAAGACGAAGAAGGGCCCCACCGTCGGAACCGGCGGCCACGGCCGCAAGTCGCTGGAGGGCAAGGGCCCCACGCCCAAGGCCGAGGAGCGCACGTACCACAAGGCGTACCGCGCCAAGCAGCTGGGGGAGCGCGCCGCCGCGAAGACCGGTGGGCGCCCCGGCGGCCGACCGGCCCGCCAGGGCGGACGCGGCAAGGCCGCCGAGGAGATGGTCACCGGCCGCAACTCCGTCGTCGAGTCCCTGCGCGCGGGCATCCCGGCGAAGGTCCTCTACATGGCCACCCGCATCGACGTGGACGACCGCGTCCGCGAGTCGCTCAAGATCGCCGCGGAGCGCGGCATCGCCGTGATGGAGTCCAGCAAGGCGGAGCTGGACCGCATGACCGACGAGGCCGTGCACCAGGGACTCGCGCTGCAGATCCCGCCGTACGACTACCCGGACGCCGTGGAGCTGGTCGAGTCGACCGTCGAGAAGTACAAGAAGGGCCATGTCTCCAACGCGCCGCTGTTCGTCGCCCTGGACGGCATCACCGACCCGCGCAACCTCGGCGCGATCATCCGCTCCGTGTCCGCGTTCAGCGGCCACGCCGTGATCGTCCCCGAGCGGCGCTCGGTCGGCCTCACCGCCTCCGCGTGGAAGACCAGCGCCGGCGCCGCCGTGCGCGTTCCGGTCGCGCGGGCCACGAACCTCACGAGCGCGCTCAAGGCCATGAAGCAGTTGGGCGTCTACGTGGTTGGGCTCGACGGCGAGGGCGACGTCAGCCTGCCGGATCTCGCGCTCGCGACGGAGCCGCTGTGCATCGTGGTGGGGTCCGAGGGCAAGGGCCTCTCGCGCCTCGTCGGCGAGACCTGCGACCAGATCGTTTCGATCCCCATCGACTCCACCATGGAGTCCCTGAACGCGTCGATGGCCGTCGGCATCACGCTCTACGAGGTCTCGCGCCGCCGCGGCGCCTAGTTCGGAGAACCACCATGGCTCTACCCATCGAGGAAATTCCCATGCGTTTTCGCGACGTCGGGGGCCACGTTTCCCGCCCGTTCCCGCTCGGCGTGGCCGACACCGCGCCCGGCGTGCCCGACCTGCCGGACGCGGTGAACGTCGCCGTGTACGCCCCCGGGCTCGAGGCGGTCGACATCTGGTACTCGGACCCCGAGGGCCGGATGGCCAGCGCGCGCCTGTTCGAGACCACCGACGGCGTCCACCACGGGACCGTCGAGGGGTTGCGCCACGGCGCCCGCTACGCGTTCTGGGAGCGCGGCGCCCCGCTGCCCGCCGGCGGCCAGCTGCTCGTGGACCCGTATGCGCGCGCCGTCGTCACGGACGACGCCGGGGCCTACTGGGGCGCGCACGTCGCCCAGGGCTTCGACTGGGGCGAGGACGCGCGCCCGCATGTGCCGTGGCGGGACACCGTCGTCTACGAGGCCCACATCAAGGGCCAGACCATGCTCCACCCGGACATCCCGGAGGATCTGCGCGGAACCTACGCGGGATTCGCCCACCCGGTGATGATCGAGCACCTGCGTTCGCTCGGCGTCACGACGGTCGAGCTGCTGCCGATCCACTTCCACGTGGACGAGCCGCACCTGCAGGATCTGGGCCTGCCGAACTACTGGGGCTACAACACGCTCGGCTTCTTCGCACCGCATCCCGGCTACGCGACCGCGCGGGCCCGCGCCGCCGGTCCGCAGGCCGTGCAGGACGAGTTCAAGGGCATGGTCAAGCTGCTGCACGCCGCCGGGATCGAGGTGGTGCTGGACGTGGTCTACAACCACACCGCCGAGGGCGGCAAGGGCCAGCAGACCCTGTCCTGGCGCGGCCTGGGCGACGGCCACTACTACCGGCACGACGTCGAGGGGCGCTACCTCGACACCACCGGCTGCGGCAACACGCTGAACTTCAACGAGCCCGCCGTCGTGCGCATGACCCTGGATTCGCTGCGCCTGTGGGTCGAGGAATACCACATCGACGGCTTCCGGTTCGACCTCGCCGTCGCGCTGGCCCGGGACTCCCACAACCACTTCACACCCCAGCACCCGTTCCTCGTCGCGCTCGGCGCGGACAAGGCGCTGGCCGGCATCAAGATGATCTCCGAGCCGTGGGACGTCGGGATGGGCGGCTGGCAGACCGGGCACTTCCCGCGGGGCTTCGTGGACTGGAACGACCACTTCCGCGACACGGTCCGCGACTTCTGGGTCGCGGACCGGGGGATCCTCGCCGCCGGCGGGCAGGGCGGTTCCGTGGCGCGGCTGGCCGGCTGCCTGGCCGGCTCCCGCGAGTTGTTCGCCGGATCGGGCCGCGGACCCTTGGCGTCGCTGAACTTCGTCACGGCGCACGACGGTTTCACGCTGCGGGACCTGGTCAGCTACGAGCGCAAGCACAACGAGGCCAACGGCGAGGAGAACCGCGACGGCCACAACCACAACCGCAGCTACAACCACGGGGTCGAGGGGATGAGCGGCGACGGGCGGATCGTGGCCGACCGCGTCCGGACGGCGTCGAACGTCATGGCGACGCTGATGCTCTCGCTCGGTGTCCCGATGATCACCGCCGGCGACGAGATCGGGAAGACGCAGGAGGGCAACAACAACGCCTACTGCCAGGACAACGAGCTGACGTGGCTCGACTGGAGCCTGACCGAGGACCAGCGGGCCATGCTCGACGCGACGCGCGCGCTGGCCCGGATCCGGCGCGAGTTCCTCGCCGGCCAGCCGCACGCGTTCCCGGTCCGCGAGGACAACGCCTACATGCTGTGGTTCAACGCGGAGGGCGCCCCCATGGGCCAGGACGAGTGGACCGACCCCGAGACCCGGCTCGTGCAGATGCTGCTGGGCAGCCCGTCCGGCCGCCTGGACGGGCTCGTCGTGTTCAACGGCGGGCTGGCGGCGCGGCAGATCCGGATGCCCGGGCAGTCCTCGCTGATGGACTTCCCGCTTAAGGACCGGCGCGGTGCCAAGTTCGAGCTCCGCTACGGCACCTCGCCCGCGGCCCGCCGCCGCCGCGGCGCCGTCCTGAAGGCGGGCGAGACGGACCGCGTCGACGGGAACTCGATCACGATCTACCGCTCCTAGCGGACGGCCCGCGCCCGGCCGGGTGGCCGGACGCGGGCCGCTGGCCCGGCGCGGGCCCCTGGCCCGGCGCGGGCCCCTGGCGGGGCGCGGGCGCCTAGCCCGCGTTGGTCACCAGGCCCAGCTCGGCGTCGGACGCGAGCGACGCGTGGCGCGGAACCACGCGCACCCCGTAGCCGAAGGCCCCGGGCCGCTCCAGGTGGAGCTTGCCGCTGAAGAGGTAGCGCCCCTCGCCGAGGTTCTCCGCGAGCGAGAGGTCCGTGACGGACGTGCCGGTCAGTTCGTCGGACTCCGACACGGATCCATGGACGGCCTGCACGGCCACGTCGGACGGCTCGACGCCGCCGAGGCGGATGTAGGTGTTGACGCGGAACTCGTCGCCGATGCGCGGCTCCTCCGCGATGCCGACGGAATCCACGTGCTCCACGACGATGTCCGACCACGCCGAGCGCATGCGCCGCGTGAAGCCGGCGAGCTCGCGCGCGCCCGCGAAGTCGCCGCGGGTGGCGGCGCGGCCGGATCCCGCCGCGGGGACGTACAGCCCGTTGACGTAGTCCTGCACCATGCGTTCGGCCGACACCTTCGGGCCGAGCTCGGCCAGCGTGTGCTTGATCATCCGGACCCACTGGCGCGGCACGCCGTCGCCGGTCTCCTGGGACGGCCCGGCCGCGCCGGCCCCGGCGGTCTCCTCGTGTCCGTAGAACCGCGGGGCGACGCTGTTCTCGATGAGCGCGTAGAGCGCCGCCGCCTCGATGTCGTCGCGCTCCTCGGGCGACGCGGAGGCGGGGGCGGTCGGAATCGCCCAGCCGTTGTCGCCGTCGTACATCTCGTCCCACCAGCCGTCCATGACCGACAGGTTCAGGGCGCCGTTGATCGCCGCCTTCATGCCGGAGGTGCCGCAGGCCTCGAGGGGCCGCAGCGGGTTGTTGAGCCAGACGTCGCAGCCCGGGAAGAGCGTGCGCGCCATCCTCATGTCGTAGTTCGGCAGGAAGACGATCCGGTGCCTCACGGCGGGATCGTCGGTGAACCGCACCAGGTCCTGGATCATCTTCTTGCCCGCCTCGTCGGCGGGGTGGGACTTGCCGGCGATGACCAGCTGGATGGGCCGCTCCGGGTGCAACAGCAGCGCCTTGAGCCGGGCGGGATCCCGCAGCATCAGCGTCAGCCGCTTGTAGGTCGGGACACGCCGGGCGAAGCCGATGGTCAGCACGTCCGGGTCCAGGGCGCCGTTGGTCCACGCCAGCTCCGACTCGGCGGCGCCGCGCTTGAGCCACGACGAACGCAGGCGCTCGCGGACGTCGGCGATCAGCTGGCTGCGCAGGCGTCGGCGCAGCGCCCACACGTCCTCGTCCGGAAGCTCGTCGGCGCGGGACCAGTCGGGCTCCGCCGCGGCGGACGATCCGAGGCTCCCGCGGACGAACTCCGCCACCTGCGGATCGACCCACGTGGGCACGTGGACCCCGTTGGTGACCGAGCCGATCGGCACCTCCTCCGTGTCGAATCCGGCCCACAGGCCCGCGAACATGCCGCGGGAGACCCGGCCGTGGAGCTTCGCCACCCCGTTGGCGCGCTGGGCCAGGCGCAGGCCCATGACGGCCATGTTGAAGGTCGCGGGGTCGCCCCCGGCGTAGTCCTCGCGCCCGAGGGACAGGATGTCCTCGGTCGGCACGCCCGGCGCCAGCCCCGCCCGCAGGAAGTGCGCCACCTGCAGGGACTCGAAGCGGTCGATGCCCGCGGGCACCGGGGTATGGGTCGTGAAGACGGTCGACGAGCGGACCGCCGTCAGCGCCTCCGACCAGCCGAGGCCGGCGTCCATGAGTTCGCGGATCCGCTCCACGCCGAGGAAGCCCGCGTGGCCCTCGTTCGTGTGGAAGACCTCCGGAGCGGGGTTGCCCGTGATGCGGGAGTAGGCGCGCAGCGCCTTGACGCCGCCCATGCCCAGCAGGAGTTCCTGCTGCAGGCGGTGGTCCCCGCCGCCGCCGTAGAGCCGGTCGGTGATGGCGCGCGCGGCGTCGTCGTTGCCCGGCACGTCGGCGTCGAGGAGCAGCAGGGGCACGCGTCCGACGTCGGCGCGCCAGATGTGGGCGCGGAGGTGACGCCCGTCCGGCAGCGGGAGCGTGACCATGGCGGGGGCGCCGTCGTCCTCGCGGAGCATCGTCAGGGGCAGCCCGTGCGGGTCCAGGACGGGGTATGTCTCCTGCTGCCACGCGTCGCGCGACAGCGACTGCTTGAAGTAGCCGGCCTCGTACAGCAGTCCCACGCCGATGATCGGCACCCCGAGGTCGCTGGCGGCCTTCAGGTGGTCGCCCGCCAGGATCCCCAGGCCGCCGGAGTACTGGGGGAGGGCCGCCGTGATCCCGTATTCCGGGGAGAAGTACGCGATGGCCTGCGGGGCGGACCCGTCGAGCCCCTGGTACCACCGCGGCTCGGTCAGGTAGTCGCGGAGCTCGGCGGTCAGCCGCCCCACGCCTTCGACGACCCGTTCGTCGGCGGCCAGGGCGTCCAAGCGCGCGCGGTCGAAGGTGCCGAGGAGGGCCACGGGATCCTCCCGCACGGCGGCCCACGTCTCCGGATCCAGCTCGCGGAAGAACCGTGCGGTCGGTTCGTGCCACGACCAGCGGAGGTTCGCGGCGAGGGTGCCGAGACCCGAAATGGACTCGGGGAGGACGGTGCGGACGGTAAAACGTCGGATGGCCTTCACGGTAAGAACCGTAGCGCAGATCACACACCCATGGGTTTCATTCAGGTTAACCGCGGCCGCGCCTCCGAATTGTCTTGGTCTTTGGGACGGATTGTCGCTAGCGTCTACAACGTGAGTAAAGGACTAGAGGCCCGATTCGGCCGCATACCCGTGACCAACGTCCAACCCGTTGTCGAGTGTGGGCGATTCCCGGCGAAGGCCATCCCCGGCGAGGACGTGGTGGTCTCCGCCACCGCCTTCCGCGAGGGGCACGACGCGCTCGGCGTGACGGCGGTGCTGTACGCCCCGGACGGACGCGAGGTCCAGCGCGAGCGCATGGTGCCCGGGGCCCCCGGGACGGACTCGTGGCTGGCGCGGCTGCGCCCGCTCGAGGAGGGGGACTGGGAGTTCGAGGTCGAGGCCTGGGACGATCCCTACGGCACGTGGCACCACGCGGCGACCGTGAAGATCGCCGCCGGCGCCGACGTCGAACTCATGCTCGCCGAGGGCGCCAAACTGCTCCGCGAGGCCGCGGACGAGCTCGGGACCGCCGCCGGCGCCTCCGACGAATTCGACGCGGCGACCCTGCGCTCCGCGGCGGACACGCTGGCCGACCCCGTCCTGGAGACGTCCGAGCGGCTGGCCGGCGGGGAGTCGGCCGAGCTGCTGGAGCTCTTCTCCCGGCGCCCGCTGCGCCGGATGATCACCCGCGGCGGCCGCTTCGCGCTGCGCGTCGAGCGCGAGCGCGCGGGCCGCGGATCCTGGTACGAGTTCTTCCCGCGCTCCGAGGGCGCGGTCTACGACCCCGAGACCGGCGGGCACCGGTCCGGCACCTTCGCCACCGCCGCGCAGCGGCTCGAGGCCGTCGCCCGGATGGGGTTCGACGTCATCTACCTGCCGCCGATCCACCCCATCGGCCGCTCGCACCGCAAGGGCCCGAACAACACCCTGGTCGCCGGGCCCCACGATCCCGGCTCGCCGTGGGCGATCGGCGCGCCCGAGGGCGGGCACGACGCCATCCACCCCGACCTGGGGACCGAGGCCGACTTCGCGGCCTTCGTCGCGCGCGCCGGCGAGCTCGGCCTCGAGGTCGCCCTGGACCTGGCGCTGCAGGCCTCGCCGGACCACCCCTGGGTCACCGAGCACCCGCAGTGGTTCACCACGCGGGCCGACGGCAGCATCGCCTACGCCGAGAACCCGCCCAAGAAGTACCAGGACATCTTCCCGCTGAACTTCGACAACGACCCGGAGGGCATCTCCCGGGAGATCCTGCGGATCGTCCTGCTCTGGGTGGACCGCGGCGTGCGCATCTTCCGCGTGGACAACCCGCACACCAAGCCGGTCTGGTTCTGGGAGTGGCTGATCGCGCGCGTCGAGGAGGAGCGCCCCGGCGTCGTGTTCCTCGCCGAGGCCTTCACCCGCCCGGCGATGATGCATGCGCTCGGCCGCGCCGGGTTCCAGCAGTCGTACACCTACTTCACGTGGCGGAACACCAAGGAGGAGCTCGAGGAGTACTTCACCGAAGTCAGCCACGAGTCCCCGGCCTACTTCCGGCCGAACTTCTTCGTGAACACCCCGGACATCCTCACCGAGTACCTGCAGTTCGGCGGGCCGGCCGCCTTTAAGATCCGCGCGGTCCTGGCCAGCATGGCCAGCCCGCTGTGGGGCGTCTACGCGGGCTACGAGCTGTACGAGCACGTCGCCCGGCCCGGCGCCGAGGAGAACATCGACAACGAGAAGTTCCAGTACAAGACCCGGGACTTCGAGGCGGCCGAGGCCGAGGGCCGTTCGCTGGCGCCGTACCTCACGCGCCTGAACCACATCCGGCGCGCGCACCCGGCGCTCGGGGACCTGCAGAACCTGGTGCTGCACGCCTGCACCGACGACTCCACGCTGGTCTTCTCCAAGACCAAGGAGACCGTTCCGCCCGGCGCCGAGCACCCGGTCAAGGACACCGTCATCGTGGTCGTCAACGTCGACCCGCACGGCGCCCGCGAGGGCACGGTCACGCTGGACCTCGCGGAGCTGGACCTGCGGCCGGAGGACCTGGACGAGGAGGGCCGCTTCACGGTGGACGACCTGCTCAGCGGCGAGTCCTGGAAGTGGGGCGAGCACAACTACGTGCGCCTCGACCCGCACCACGAACCCGCCCACATCCTGCACCTCCGGAGGTCCGCATCGTGGTAAATCCCTATCAGCTGAACGCGCCCGGCCTGACCCACGACCCGCAGTGGCACCGCAAGGCCGTCTTCTACGAGGTCCTGGTCCGCGCCTTCGCGGACGGCAACGGCGACGGCAGCGGAGACATCAGCGGCCTGATCGACAAGCTGGACTACCTGCAGTGGCTCGGCGTCGACTGCCTCTGGGTGCCGCCGTTCTACAAGTCGCCGCTGCGCGACGGTGGCTACGACATCTCCGACTACTACGACGTGCTCGACGAGTTCGGGACGATCGGCGACTTCCGCCGGCTCGTCGCGGAGGCCCACGCCCGCGGGCTGCGCATCATCATCGACCTGCCGATGAACCACACGTCCGACGAGCACCCGTGGTTCCAGGCCTCCCGGAGCGATCCGGAGGGGGAGTACGGGGACTTCTACGTCTGGAGCGACACGGACGAGCTGTACGCGGACGCGCGCATCATCTTCGTGGACACGGAGGAGTCCAACTGGACCTTCGACCCGATCCGCCGCCAGTTCTTCTGGCACCGGTTCTTCGGCCACCAGCCGGACCTGAACTTCGAGAACCCCAAGGTCCACGAGGCGATGTTCGACATCGTCCGCTTCTGGCTCGACCTCGGCGTCGACGGGTTCCGCGCCGACGCCATCCCCTACCTCTTCGAGGAGGACGGGACCAACTGCGAGAACCTGCCGCCGACCCACGCGTTCCTGCGCGAGCTCCGCCGGATGGTGGACGACGAGTACCCCGGCCGCATCATCATCGCGGAGGCCAACCAGCCGCCGCACGAGGTCGTCGAATACTTCGGCACCGAGGAGGAGCCGGAGTGCCACATGGCCTTCCACTTCCCGATCATGCCGCGGCTCTACTACGCCCTGCGCGACCAGCTCGCGGCGCCGATCATCGACACGATGGACGAGACTCCGGAGATCCCGGCCGGCACCCAGTGGGGCACCTTCCTGCGGAACCACGACGAGCTGACCCTCGAGATGGTCACGTCCGAGGAGCGCGAGGCCATGCTCGGCTGGTACGCCCCCGACTCCCGCATGCGCGCCAACGTCGGCATCCGCCGGCGCCTGGCGCCGCTGCTGGACAACTCGCGGAGCGAGCTCGAGCTCATCCACGCCCTGCTGCTGGCGCTGCCCGGCAGCCCGTTCCTGTACTACGGGGACGAGATCGGCATGGGCGACAACATCTGGCTCGACGACCGCGACGCCTCCCGCACGCCGATGCAGTGGAACCCCGACCGCAACGCGGGGTTCTCCACCGCGGACCCGGGCAAGCTCTTCCTGCCCGTGGTGCAGTCGCTGGTCTTCAACTACACCAATGTGAACGTCGAGCAGCAGCTGGCGCACAGCGGCTCGATGCTGCACTGGCTCCGCCAGGTCCTGGGCGTCCGCCGCGAGCACCCGGTGTTCGGCACCGGGTCCTACCGCAACATCGAAGCGTCCTCGCCGAGCGTGCTCGCCTTCGTGCGCGAGCTGCCGGCGGACCCGGACCACGACGACGAGGGCGAGACCGTCCTGTGCGTCTACAACCTGTCCAAGCACCCCGTCGCGACGGAGCTGGACCTGGCCGTCTACGCCGGACGGGGCCTGCGCGACGTCTTCGGCGGCACCGTGTTCCCGGCCGTGGACGCCAACGGCAAGCTGTGGGTCACGCTCGGCTCGCAGGGCTTCTACTGGCTGCGCATGCGGTCGCCACGCTCGGACGTCTACTCACCCGCGACCCAATCGATGCCGTTGGTCGCCCAGAAGGGATCCACCTCATGACCACCCAGGACGCCGCGCTGCTGGACCTGCTCGCCGGATGGCTACGCGGACAGAGGTGGTTCCCCGCCCGCGGCGAGGAGTTCTCCCTGCGCCGCGTCGGATCCGTGGTCCTTCGAGATCCCCACGGCGGGGCGGAGCTGGAGTCGCTGCTGCTCGCCGTCGATCCGGCGCCCGCCCCGCCGGAGTCCGGCACGGCCGCCGCGCAGCCCGGCGGGCACGCCGTCTCCGCGGGCAGCGGCGGCACCGGACCCAACGGTGGCTCCGGGATGGGCCGCGCGTCGGAGGTGCCGCAGGCGGCGACCGGCCCGCGGCCGGTCCCGGTCGTCCACGTGCCGCTGTCGCTGCGGTTGGAGCCCCTCGCCGGCGCGGCGGCGGACCAGGCGGCCCGGGACGACGCCGAGTCGGCGCTGATCGGTTTGGTCGAGTCCCGCGACGGCGGCGACGGTCCCCGGTACGTCTACGACGGAACCCACGACCCCGCCTTCGTCGCGGCGTGGCTCGAACTCATGCGCGCCTCCGGCGCCGGCGACGGCTTCGCTGGCCACGCGTCCGCCGGCTTCGGGGGGCGCGCCCCGCTGGAGCCGCCGCTCGCCGCCTCGGTGCTCGGCGGGGAGCAGTCCAACACGTCGGTGGTGATCGCGTCCGTCGAGGGCGACCTGATCGCCAAGTTCTTCCGCGTCCCCGCGGCCGGCACCAACCCCGACGTCGAGCTCGGGACGCTGCTCACGGACGGCGGCTCCTTCGACGTGCCGCTGACCTTCGGGTCGGTCACCGCCGAGTGGGAGACCGCGGAGGGGCCCGTCACGGGCGCCCTCGGCGTGCTCCGCGAGTTCATCGGCGGCAGCGAGGACGCCTGGCGGACCGCGAGCGCCGCGGCCCTCGAGGGCCGCGGCTTCACGCGGGAGGCCGAGGAGATCGGCCGCGCGACGGCGCGCCTGCACGCCGACCTGCGCGACGTCGCCGGCACCTCGGAGGCCACCCCGGACGACGCCGCCGCGTACCTCCGCGGCCTGCGCGAGCGCATCGTCTGGGGCTGGCAGAAGGCCGGGTCCGCCGTCGGGCCGCTCGAGGGGGCGTTCCGCGCGGTCCTGACCCAGCTCGACGGCGTCGGCGGCCTCCCGCCGCTGCAGCGGATCCACGGCGACTACCACCTCGGGCAGATCCTCCACGCCCCGACCCGCGGCTGGGTGGTCCTCGACTTTGAGGGCGAGCCGCTGCGCAGCGCCGGGGAACGCACCGGCCGGGACGTGGCGCTGCGCGACGTCGTCGGGATGCTGCGCTCCTTCGACTACGCGGCCGGCGTCGCGATCCACAACGGCGACGGCACCCCGGAGGCGCTGAGCTCGGCCAGGGAGTGGGCCAAGCTGGCCCGCAAGGCCTTCCTCGCGGGCTACGAGGCAGAGTCCGGCGAGGTCGTCGACACCGATTCCGCGCTGTTCCTGGCGCTCTGGCTGGACAAGGCCCTGTACGAAGTCGTCTACGAACTACAGAACAGGCCGGCGTGGGTGCAGGTTCCCGCGTCCGCCGTTCAGGAGGTCCTTACGGGTATGACGCCCCACGAAACGAACGGTTCCGCCGCCCCCTCGGCCCCCGGCGAGGCATCCACGCCCGAGACATCCACGGCCGGGGCATCCACGCCCGGGGAAGCCGCGGTTTCCGGCGCCGGCGGGACCCCCGCGGGCCCGCTGCCCGTGGCCGCGGACGTGCTCAGCGCCGTCGCGCACGGCTCGTTCCACGCCCCGCACGCCGTCCTCGGCGCGCACCTGGACGACTACGGGCACGTCACCGTCCGCACGCTGCGCCGGCTGGCGCGCGAGGTCTGGGTCGTGACGTCCGCCGGGCGCCACCCGATGACCCACGAGCACGGCGGCATCTGGGTCGCGGTGCTTCCGGCGTCGGACCGCCCGGGCCACGTGCCCGACTACCGGCTCGAGGTGGCCTACGGCTCCGCCGACCCGGAGATCGCCGACGACCCCTACCGCTACCTGCCGACCCTCGGCGAGGTGGATCTCCACCTCATCGGCGAGGGCCGGCACGAGCGCCTGTGGTCCGCGCTCGGCGCCCACGTGCGCCGCTACCACTCGACGCTCGGCGACATCACCGGCACGAGCTTCGCGGTGTGGGCGCCGAACGCGCGCGCCGTGCGCGTGAAGGGCGACTTCAACGCCTGGGACGCGTCGCTGCACGCCATGCGCTCGCTGGGGCACTCCGGCGTGTGGGAGCTCTTCATTCCCGGGGTCGCCGCGGGGGCGATCTACAAGTTCGAGATCCTCGGCCAGGACTGGCAGTGGCGCGACAAGGCGGACCCGATGGCGCGCCACACGGAGGTCCCGCCGCTGACCGGGTCCGTGGTCACGGAGTCCTCCTACGGCTTCAAGGACGAGGAGTGGATGCGGGCCCGCGCCGAGCGCGACCCGCACAATTCGCCGATGAGCGTCTACGAGGTGCACCTCGGCTCCTGGCGCCCCGGCCTGTCCTACCGCGAGCTGGCGGAACAGCTGGCCGAGTACGTCGCCTGGCAGGGGTTCACGCACGTCGAGTTCATGCCCGTGGCCGAGCACCCGTTCGGAGGCTCGTGGGGGTACCAGGTGACGTCGTACTTCGCGCCGACGTCCCGTTTCGGTTCGCCCGACGACTTCCGCTACCTGGTCGACCGGCTGCACCAGGCCGGGATCGGCGTCATCCTGGACTGGGTCCCGGCGCACTTCCCCAAGGACGAGTGGGCGCTGGCCCGGTTCGACGGGCAGCCGCTCTACGAGCACGCCGACCCGCGTCTCGGGGAGCACCCGGACTGGGGCACGCTGATCTTCGACTTCGGCCGCAACGAGGTGCGCAACTTCCTGGTCGCCAACGCGCTGTACTGGCTCGAGGAGTTCCACATCGACGGCCTCCGCGTGGACGCCGTCGCCTCGATGCTCTACCTGGACTACTCGCGCAACGAGGGCGAGTGGGTGCCCAACGTGCACGGCGGCCGCGAGAACCTGGAGGCCATCCGCTTCCTGCAGGAGGCGACGGCCACCGCCTACCGCGTGTGCCCCGGCAGCGTCATGATCGCCGAGGAGTCCACGGCGTTCGACGGCGTCACCCGGGCGACGTCCTCGGGCGGCCTGGGCTTCGGCATCAAGTGGAACATGGGCTGGATGCACGATTCGCTCGAATACATGGCGCAGGACCCGGTCAACCGGGTCCACCACCACCACAAGATGACCTTCTCGCTGGTATACGCGTGGACCGAGAACTTCCTGCTGCCGATCAGCCACGACGAGGTCGTGCACGGCAAGGGTTCCCTGCTGCGCCGGATGCCGGGCGACCGTTGGCGGCAGCTTGCGCAGGTGCGGGCCTACCTGGCGTACCAGTGGGCGCACCCGGGCAAGCAGCTGATCTTCATGGGCACCGAGTTCGCCCAGGAGGCGGAGTGGAGCGAGCAGCACGGACTCGACTGGTGGGTCGCCGACACCCACCAGCACCGCGGGGTCCAGCTGGCCGTACGCCGGCTCAACGAGGTGTACCGCGACAGCCCGGCGCTGTGGGAGCGGGACAACGAACCGGCCGGCTTCGAGTGGATCGATTCGCACGACGCCGCGGGCAACACGCTGGCGTTCATCCGCCGCGACATCGCCGGGAACCCCCTGGTCTGCGTCGCCAACTTCTCCGGGGAGCCGCACGCCGGCTACCGGCTCGGCCTGCCGCACGCGGGGGAGTGGATCGAGGCACTGAACACCGACGCGGCCGAGTACGGCGGATCGGGCGTGGGCAACGCCGGCACCATCGTCGCCCGTGACGAGGCGGAGAAGGGGCAACCCGCCCACGCGATCGTCGACCTCCCGCCGCTGGGAGTGCTCTACCTCACGCCAGCGGTTTCCGCCCCGGC
>NZ_JBHDLJ010000006.1:0-227444 GCF_041877255.1 Arthrobacter halodurans | reverse complement strand
GCACCATCGAGGACCCCACGGCGGATCCGGGCACCGTGGGCGCGCCTCCGGCGCCGGAGCGCGGCACGGCAACCGGCACCGCAACGGGCGCCGCGCCCGCGGGACAAGCCGCGGGACCGGGCGCGCCCGGAGCGCCGGGCGCGGCGGACCCGGCGGCGGGACTGTCGGGCGGGCAGGCGGGCCCCGCGGCCCGGCCGACGACGGACGCCGGTTCAGGGGAGGAACCCGGCCCCGACACGCCCGCGCGCACGGGATGCGCGGTGCCGTCCACGGGTTCGATAGCCATGAACCAAGACTAGAATCTATCTACGTTACCGGGGCTTGGAGGGTCACTCAAGTGGATAAGTGAATCGCTACCGTCCCTGTGGAGGGCAAGTCAGTCACGGCGATTCGAGAACCTCTCGGGGTCTCGGCTGGCAGGACCGGATACGCGAATACCGTCGGTACGTTGGCCGCGACGTCGGCCCGGCCGGGCGACAGTTCCCCTTGGAGGCACCCCTCTCCCGGACATCGTTTCGAGTCCCGTTCCGCTACTTCCACTGCGCGGTCCCAGCCAGATGGCCGCGCGGCCCTCGCCGTCATCCACGAGCACAGCGTCGGCTGGCGCTCATTCCTCCGGTGGCTTGGTCCGCGGGATGAAGTACCCGAAGGCAGCCGCACCGACGAAGGAGAGCGCCGCGACCGCCCAGACCCCGGCCGACAACGCCGCGACCGCGGTCACGGCGGACAGCACGGCCGGACCGGCCATGACCCCGGTGTCGGACAGTAGCCGCCAGAAGCCGAGGAACTGGGGCCGGCCCCGCCGGGGCGAGTGGTCCGCGCCAAGCGTCATGACGATTCCCGAGCCGATCCCGTTGCCGAATCCGAGCAGCATGGCCACGAGGAGCAGGCTCCACGCCTGACCGGTGAACGGGAGCAGCACCAAGGCGACACCCATGATCACGAGGCACGGGACGGCGACCCACGCGCGGCCCTTGCGGTCCATCACCTTGCCTGCCGGGTAGAAGACCAGCATGTCGATCGCCCCCGACATGCCGTAGATCAGCGACGCGGTGGCCGGATCGAGCCCCAGCTGTTCCGACCACAGCGGGATCACCGCCTGCCGCGTGGACCGGACAGCCGAGATCAGCAGCACGCCGATGCCGAGCGTCAGGAAGGTCCGGGCGTGGGCGGCGGCGATGGCGCGGATCGTCGGCTGGGCCGCGGCGCCGTCGTCCCAGCCCACCCGGCCGCCCGCGCCTCGCCGGCTGGCCAACTCCGGGATGCGCACGCTGACCAGCGTGGCGGCGACGAAGGCGGCGAGCCCCACCCAGTACGCCCCCGACAGCCCGAGCCACACCATGGCCGCCGCGGCGGCAAAGGGGCCGATGAAGACGCCGATCCGCATGGTTCCGCCGAGCAGCGACATGGCCCGGGCGCGGTGGCTCATCGGGACGGCCTCGGTCAGGTAGCTTTGCCGCGCGAGGTTGAACACGGAGCCGGCCATGCCGATCATGAGGATTCCGGCGCCGTACGCCACCAGGTGCGTCGCGGCGAGCGCGAGGGCCATCCCGCAGGTGGCCCAGGCCGCGGCACCGATCATCGCCCGGCGCTCACCGAAACGCGAGGTGAGGAGGGACGCGGGAACGTTGGTCAGAAGCGATCCGACGCCGACGAGCGTGATGACGAGCGCGGCCACGGCGATGGAGGCCCCCAGCTCGCGCGCGCTTAGCGCGATGACCGGCATCACCGAACCGAGTCCGACGGCGTAGAGCAGGGACGGCCCGTAAACCCGGAAGCCCAGGTCCCTGAGTCTGAAGTCGCCGGAAGTCACCCGGTTATCCTACGCGCGAGGTGAGGTGTTCCCGGGCCACCCAAGGCGCAACGCACCGCACAGAAGTGCTAGTCAGCCGGGCCACCCGAGGCTCCGGGCACCACCCGAAGGGCTTGTCAGCGGAGGCCGGCACACCCGCTCAGCGGGGGATGCTGTGCGCGCGGCTCGGCCCCGTGGCCTTCATACGCAGGATCAGGTGCCGCGACTGGATGGGCCCGTACGGCAACACGGGGATGGCCTTCGTGTAGTCCACCGAATACTCGTGGATCGCCGTGGAGCAGGTCTTGATGGCCTGGCGCAGCTTATGGAACTGCGTGCGGACGAAGTCGGGATCCACGGGCTCGCCGTGGCCGGGCACGATGCACGTGTACAGCTCGTCGATGGCGATGATCTTGCCCAGCACCCGCTGCCACTCGTAGGGGTACGAGTCCTCGAAGGACGGGTGTGCCCCCTCCTCCACCAGATCCCCCGCGAACAGCACGTTGCCGGAGCCCACCAGCAGGTCGCCGGCCGTGTGGCCACGGCCGAGGTGGAAAAGCGTCACCGTGTGGCCGCCCAGGTGGAGGTCGACGGGGTGTTCCTGGACGCGCCGGTTCGGCGCGGCGATTTCCGTCCACTCCCCGGACCCGGACGCCATGGCGGGGTCGATGGCCTTCACGAGCGGCCGCTGGTCCTCGCCGTGTGCCGCAATCTCGTCGGCCGCCACCCCGTGCGCCCAGATGTCCTCCACCCCTCGGGCCCTGAAGTAGGCGTTGCCGAAGAAGTGGTCGCCGTGGGCGTGGGTGTTGATCACGACCAGCGGCAGGTCCGTCACCTCCCGGACGGCCGCGTAGAGCGTGGCGGCGTTCGAGGGTCCGGCCCCGGTGTCGACGACCGCGGCCAGGTCGTCCCCGAGGATGAGACCCGCGTTGACGCCGTACCCGTCGAGCCGGAGGACCCACGTCCGCTCCCCGACGTGCCGCCAGACCGCTTCGGCCGCGTTGACCACCATCGTTCGCCTTTCGCCGCGGGCTCCACGACGAGCCCTCCCCCGGTGACGCCCACCGACGCGCACCACTATCGTTTTGACACCGTCTTTGTGACTGTCCGTTGAGCCTAGTCGTTCCGCGATCCCCGCGGCAGGCCGTGGCACGACGCCGGGGCACGCCGAGACCAAGACGTGACGCGCGGGCCGTGGCGGGGAGACGGACCGGGGGCGCCGCCGGGCCCGCCGGGCCCGCCGGGCCCGCCGTCCGGCCCTTCCCGGGAGGCGCCGGACGCACCGCTCCCCGCCCGCCGGCCCACGCCGTCGGGCTGGGTTCGCCGTGCTCAGGCCACGCGCACCTGGCCGTAGGGGATCCGCTCGTCGACCAGTGCCTGGGCGTGGTGCGAACCGACCCCCCGAACCAGGACGCCGAATTCGTGCTCGGACACGGACTCGAGGAACGCGGGCCGCAGGGCGTGCGCGGTGTGCTCGTCCAGCGTGGCCAGGTACTGCTCGTAGGCGACAGGAAGTGCTTCCATGCCTCAAGCGTAGGACCGCCGCCGACCGGGGAGAAGACCCCCAACAACCCGGCGCCCCGTGGTTAGAGGTCCGCCAGCACGGCTCCCGGATTCTCGATGGCATCGGCCACGTAGCGCAGGAATCCGCCGGCGGTGCCACCGTCGCACACGCGGTGGTCGAACGTCAGGGTCAGCTCGGTGACCTTGCGCACGGCCAGCTGCCCGTCGACAACCCACGGGCGGTCGATGATGCGCCCGACGCCGAGAATCGCCGCCTCGGGGTAGTTGATGATCGCGGCCGATCCGTCGACCCCGAACACTCCGTAGTTGTTCAGCGTGAACGTGCCGCTCGTGAGTTCCTGCGGCGTGGCCTTGCCGTCGCGGACGACGCCGGTGAGCCGCTTCAGCTCCGCGTCGAGCCCACGCGCGCTCAGCTTGTTGGCCTCGCGGATGCTCGGAACCATGAGGCCGCGGTCGGTCTGCGCCGCGAAGCCCAGATTGACGCCGTCGAACGCGACGATCTCCTGGCTGCCGTCGGCCGCGGTCTCCACGCGGGTGTTCAGCTCCGGGTATTTCGCGAGGCCGGCGAGCACAAAGCGCGCGATGAAGGCCAGCAGCCCGGGCGTGCCGGCCGGGTCCGCCGCCTTGAGCGCCGCGCGCAGGTCCAGCAGCGCGGTGGCGTCGACGTCGACCCACACGGTCGCCTCGGGGATCTCCGAACGGGACCGGGTCATCGCCTGGGCGATGGTCTTGCGCACGCCCTTGAGCGGGGTGCGCGCTGCGACGCCGAGTCCGGAGCGGGCGTCCGCCGGACCGGCGAACGCGGCCGGGGACGTCCCGGCGGAAGCCGGGGAAGGGGACGACGACGCAACCGCCGACTGCGGGGCCGGCGGCTCGGGGGCCCGCACCGCCCCGTTCGAGGAGCCGGAGATCAGCTCCTCGACGTCCCGGCGCAGCACCATGCCGCCGGCGCCGGAACCGGACACCGAGCCGACGTCGATGCCGCGTTCACGCGCGAGCTTGCGCACGATCGGGGACACGACGAGCGGAGCGGCGCCTGGGCGGCGCACCGGGGATTCGCCCGTGCGGACAGCCGCGGGGGGCGGTGTCGCGGCGGGCGGTGTCGCGGCGGGCGGCGTCGCGGCGGGCGACGCCGGCTGCGCGGCGGGCGGCGTCGCGGCCGGGACCGCCGACGCGCGGCCCTTCGGGCGCCGGGTGCGTCCCGTGGCGCCGGACCCGCCGGGGGTGCCGTAGCCGATCAGCACGTTGCCCGATCCCGACTCCGCCACCTCGACGGGCGGCGGGGTCGCGCCGGCGCGCTCCTCCTCGCGGTAGCTCACCGCGGTCTCGGCGGGTCCGCCGTCGGCGGCGTCACCCGGCTCGCCCATCCCGTCGGCGACGGAGATCAACGGCTTGCCGACGTCCATGGTGTCCCCCGCCGCCCCGAAGAGCTGGTGGACGACCCCGGCGAACGGGCTGGGCACCTCCACCATGGACTTGGCGGTCTCCACCTCGGCGATCGGCTGGTCGACGGCGACGGTCTGGCCGACCTCGACCAGCCATGCCACCAGCTCGGCCTCGGTCAGGCCCTCCCCCAGATCCGGGAGCAGGAATGTCTTCACGGCCACGGTCAGTCCTCCCACTGCAGTTCGTCGACGGCGTCGAGGATTCGGTCGACGCTCGGCAGGAAGTGGTGCTCCAGCTTCGGCGCCGGGAACGGCACGTCGAAGCCGGTGACCCGCAGGACGGGCGCCGCCAGCGAGTGGAAGCACCGCTCCTGGACCCGGGCGACGATCTCGCTCGCCACGGAGGCGAAGCCCGGCGTCTCGGCGACGACGACGGCGCGGCCGGTCTTGCGCACCGAGGCGCAGACCGTCTCGTCGTCGAACGGCACGATGCTGCGCACGTCGATGACCTCGATCGAGCGCCCCTCCTCGGCGGCCGCGGCGGCCGCGGCGAGCGCGGTCGGCACGGACGGACCGTAGGCGATCAGCGTCGCGTCGGTGCCGCTGCGGGCGACGGCCGCGCGCCCCTCGGTCGCCGCGGCCTCCCCGGCGTCGTACTCGGAGCGCAGGACGTCCAGGTCCAGGGACTCCTTGGACCAGTAGAGCTTCTTCGGCTCCATGAACAGGACCGGGTCGTCGGAGTCGATGGCCTCGCGGAGCATCCGGTAGGCGTCGGCGACCGTGGCCGGCGTGAAGACCTTCAGGCCGGGAGTGTGGGCGTAGTACGACTCCGAGGAGTCGCAGTGGTGCTCGACGCCGCCGATGCCGCCCGCGTACGGGACACGGATGACCATGGGCATCTTCACGGCGCCGCGGGTGCGGTTATGCATCTTCGCCACGTGCGAGAAGATCTGCTCCAGGGCCGGGTAGGCGAAGGCGTCGAACTGCATCTCGACGACGGGGCGCATCCCGTTCATCGCCATGCCGATCGCCATGCCGACGATGCCGGACTCGGCCAGCGGCGTGTCGAAGCAGCGCGTCTCGCCGAAGCGCGCCGTCAGGCCGTCCGTGACGCGGAAGACGCCGCCCAGGGTGCCGATGTCCTCGCCGAAGAGGACGACGGCGGGGTCGGCCGCCAGCGCGTCGGCCAGCGCGGTGTTCAGGGATTTGGCGAACGTCGTCGGGCGCGGTCCCGGCGCGGTCTCGGCCCCGCGCGCCGCCGCGCGGGCGGTGGCGGCGCTGACGTTGCCGTTGGCCACGGACGAGGTGGTGACGTGGGGGCTCATTTGGCGGCCTCCTCTCGGGAGAGTTCCTCGGCGAGCCGTGCGGACTGCTCGGCCAGCTGGGGGGTCGGGGTGTTGAAGACGAAGCGGAAGAGGTCCAGCGGATCGACCTCGACGTCCTCGTTGAGTCCGTCGCGCAGACGGGTGGCGACGTCCTCGGCCGCGGCCGCGATGCGTGCCGTCTCGGCGTCGTCGAGCAGGCCCTGGTCCTGCAGGTAGGTCTTCATCCGTGCCAGCGGATCCTTCGCCATCCAGGCCTGGACCTCCGCATCCTCGCGGTAGCGCGTGGCGTCGTCGGCGTTGGTGTGCGCCTGCATGCGGTAGGTGTGCGCCTCGACCAGCAACGGGCCGGAGCCCGCGCGGGCCAGCTCGACAGCGCGGCCGAGGACCGCCATGAGGGCCACCAGGTCGTTGCCGTCGACGCGTTCCCCGGCCATGCCGTAGCCGACGGCCTTGTGGGCCAGCGAGGGCGCGACGGACTGCTGCGCCAGCGGCACCGAGATCGCGTACTGGTTGTTCTGCACGAAGAAGACCACGGGGAGGTTGAAGACGGCGGCGAAGTTCAGGGCCTCGTGGAAGTCGCCCTCGCTGGTCGCGCCGTCGCCGCACATGGCGAGGACCACGGTGTCCTCGCCGCGCAGCTTGGCCGCGTGCGCGACCCCGACCGCGTGCAGGAGCTGGGTGGTCAGCGGGGTGCACTGGATGCCGACCTTGTACTTGGCCGGATCGTAGCCGCCGTGCCAGTCGCCGCGGAACAGGACCATGGTCTCCACCGGGTCGACGCCCTTGGACATCACGGCGACGGAGTCGCGGTAGGTGGGGAACATCCAGTCGCCCTCGCCCAGGCAGAGGGCGGCCGCCACCTGGCACGCCTCCTGGCCGTGGCTGGAGGGGTACACGGCCATGCGGCCCTGCCGCACCAACGCCGAGTTCTGGTCATTGACGCGGCGGCCGACGACCAGCTGCTCGTAGCCGCGCAGCAGCGCCTCGTCCGAGGGCAGCGGGTACTCGTGGCCGGGGGCCGTGCCCTGGTCCTCGACCGCGCGGCGCCGGCCGGACTCGTCCACGATCTGGATCTGCCCCCGCGCGGGGAGGAGGTAGTCCTCGACCGTGATGCCGAAGTTCCGGCAGGCCTCGTCGACCGCGGTACCGTGTGCGTGCGCGGCGTGGTGGGCGCGGGTGTGCGCCTGTCGGGCGACGCCGTCGGCGGCGGACGCCGCCGGCGTCCCCGGGTCCCGTGTCTGCTCCGGCTGGGTCATGATGATCCCCTCTATGCGTGGCTTCCGGCCGTGGCGTGACTCAAGCCACACTCCACGGCAATTCTCGCCTCAAGTATGCTGAAAACGCACGGTTCGTATCCAGCTTTCGGCCGAATCGTGGATATTTGAGAATCCACGGCCTATTCTGGTGGACGAAACGATATTGTGAGCCGGGCAACACCGCGAACGCGTGGACGCCCCTTGCGAAAGGACCCCATGGAAGCGACTCCCGTGCCGCTGGACGACGTCGACCAGCGCATCATCGCGGAGTTGACGCGCGACGGGCGCCAGTCGGTCACCACGGTGGCGCAGAACGTGCACGTCTCCCGCGCGCACGCGTATTCGCGGATCAATCGGCTGCAGGAGGAGGGGGTCATCACGCGCTACACGGCGGTGGTGGACCCGGTGCGCGCCGGGCTCCGCTCGTCCGCGTACGTCACGCTGAAGCTGCGCCAGCACTCGTGGCGGGAGCTGCGCGAGCGGCTGGCCGCGATCCCGGAGGTGCACCACATCGGGCTCGTGGGCGGGAACTTCGACGTCATCCTGCTGGTGCGCGCGCGGGACAACGTGGACCTGCGCCGGGTGATCTTCGACAAGCTGCAATCGATGCCCGGTGTCCTGGACACGCAGACGTTCCTGATCTTCGAGGACGTCGACACCCGCTGATCCACCCACCACCACCGCGCCGCCGGACGGGTCCGGCGGCGCCTCCTGATGGCGTCTGGCGCGCTGACCGGGCTGGAACGGCTCGCGCCGCGACCCCCATATGGCCCTCTTCCCGGCCGGTCGGCCAGACCGCCGCGGTGGCGCGCCGCGAGGCGCGTCGACCGCGTCCGACCATGCTACCGACCCGGCGCGGACCGGTGGGCCACGCGTCGGGGCTCCCCCGATTGTGACGCCCGCGCGGGTTACGTGGCGGCGCCGCGGAAGACGGGCTTCCGCTTCTCCTGGAACGCCTTGAACCCCTCGGCGTAGTCCGCGCTGCCGCAGAGCTCGGCCTGGGCGGCGTTCTCCTCCGCCATCGACTCCCACAGCCCCAGCCGGCGGTCGCGGATGGCCGCCACCAGCTCCTTGGAGGCCACGAAGGCGCCGGTGGCGCCGGACGCGGCTCGCGCCACGATGGCCCGCGTGGACTCCAGCAGTTCGTCGGCGGGCATTGCGCGGCTGAACAGCCCCGACCGCACGGCCTCGGCGCCGCCCATGAGCTCGGCGGTGTAGATCAGGTCCAGGGTCCGGTGCGCCCCGAGCCGCTCGGTGAACAGCCAGTGCCCGCCCGAGTCGAGGGTCGCGCCGAGGTTCGCGAACGGCGAGCCGATCTTGGCGTTGTCCGCCACGTAGACGACGTCGGTCGCGATGGCCAGCCCGAGGCCGACACCGAGGCACGCCCCCTGGACGGCGGCGAAGGTGGGCGCGGGGAACGCCGACATCTTGCGCAGCAGCGGTTCCACCAGCCCGCCGAGGTATCCCTGGACGTCGTCGTCCGCGGGCACGACCCCGGAGATGTCCCGGCCGGCGCAGAAGCCGCGCCCCTCGCCGCGCAGCAGCAGCGCCCGGACCTCGCCGCGCGCGGCGGCCGCCGCGGCGTCGTCGTACGCCGACGCGAGACCCGCCAGCGCGGCCTCGTCGAGCGCGTTCATCTTCTCGGGCGCGTTGAGCACCACCTCGGCGACGCCGTCGGCGATCTTCAGGTCGATCATGGGTTCCTTCCGGGGAATCGGCGACGCGGCCTAGGCGTCGAAATCGACGGACACGGCGTCGCTGGTGGGGTGGGACTGGCAGGTCAGCACGAATCCGGCGGCGACCTCGTCCGGCTCCAGGGCGTAGTTCTCGTCCATCTCCACGGTGCCGGAGACCAGTTTGGCGCGGCAGGTGCCGCAGACGCCGCCGGCGCACGCGAACGGGACGTCCGGGCGGACGCGCAGCGCCGCGTTGAGGATCGTCTCGCGGGCCGACACCGGGCTCTTGACCTGGCCCTGCAGCCCGTCGAGGCGGAATTCGATCTCGAAGTTCTGCCCGCCGGCGTCTTCGACGACGGGGCGTCCGACGTGGCCCTCGGGACGCGTCGGCTGCCCGGTGGTGAAGAGCTCGAAGCGCACCTTCTCCGGGTCCACGTCCTGGGCGGCGAGGTTGTCGCGCACCAGCTGCACCAGCTCGAAGGGGCCGCAGAGGAACCACTCGTCGACCTGGTCGGTCCGGATGACGGACCCCAGCAGGGTGGTCAGCTTCTCGGAGTCGATCCGTCCGGACAGCAGCGGCGAGATGCGCTGCTCGCGGGACAGGACGTGGTGCAGCGCGAACCGCGCGGGGTAGCGGTCCTTCAGGTCCGCCAGCTCCTCGAGGAACATGACGTCCATGGCGGCCTTGTTGGCGTAGACCAGATCGAAGTGCACGTTCTCGTTCGCGGCCAGCACCGTCCGCGCGATCGCCAGGACCGGCGTGATGCCGGAGCCCGCGGCGACCGCGACGAAGACGTGGTCGCGGTCCGTGTCGATGGAGCCGGGGTCGTTCAGGCCCGTCATCTTGTGCTTGGAGATGAATGCGCCGGAGGGGCTCATGACGTCCATCTCTTCGCCGGCCGCCAGGCTCTCGTTCGCCCACGTGGAGAACAGGCCGCCGAGGTCCCGCTTGATGGCGACCTTGATCTCGCCGGGCCGCGGCTCGGCGCAGATGGAGTAGCTGCGCCGGACCTCGTGGAGGTTTCCCTCCGCGTCGGCGAGCTCCTTGCGGAGCGCCACGTACTGCCCCGGGAGGTAGTCGTACTCGCCCTCGAGGTCGGAGGGCACCGCGAACGTGACCTCGATGGCGTCGGCGGTGAGCCGACGGACCTCGGACACCTTCAGCGTGTGGAACGCCGCGCGGCGCCGCGCCTCCGGGACGGCCGCGTCGCCGTCGGACGGGGCGCCGGGGGTTGCCGCGGTCGCGAATGCGCTGGTTTCTGTCATGAGAGCACCTTGAAGTAGTCGAAGGGTTCCAGGCAGTCCCGGCACTGGTACAGCGCCTTGCAGGAGGTGGAACCGAAGCGGGAGAGTTCTCGGGTGTTGAGCGAATGGCAACGGGGGCACTTGACCGTGAGGCCGAGGGTCACCGGGCCGCGGTGCCCCTTGCCCGTGGGCGGCGCGATCCCGTATTCCTCGAGCTTGGCCTTCCCGGACTCGCTCATCCAGTCGGTCGTCCAGGCCGGCGAGAGCACGAGGTTCACGCGGACCCGGCCGAAGCCGGCCTCGCCGAAGGCCTTCTCCAGGTCCTCCCGGATGGCGTCCATCGCCGGGCAGCCCGAGTAGGTGGGCGTGATGGTGACGACGACGCCGTCCTCGCCCTCCGCCTCGACCCCGCGGAGGATGCCGAGGTCCTCGATGGTGAGGACGGGAATCTCCGGATCGGTGACACTCGAGGCGATGCGGAGCAGTTCCGACGCGGTGGCGGACACGGTGACCCCTACCAGCTCGCGCCGGGGTGCTTGCGGGCGAGGACCTGCATCTCGGCCAGGATGAAGCCGAGGTGCTCGGAGTGCTCGCCCAGGCGGCCACCGCACATCGCGAACGGGACCGTCGGGATCTCGAGGCCCGCCTCGTCCAGGACGGCCGAGAACTCGCGCTCCCACTCGTCCCTGAGCGTCGAGGGGGCTACGCCGGCGTCGCCGAGCTCCGCGTGCAGCGGCTCGTCGAGGAAGATCTCCTCGACGAACGGCCACAGCGTGGTCAGCGCGTGGCGCATGCGCCGGGCCGACTCCTCGGTGCCCTGGCCGAGCCGCAGCGTCCACTGGATGGCGTGGTCGCGGTGGTAGTCGACCTCCTTGACCGCCTTCGCACTGATGGCCGCGATGGTGGCGTCGCTGGAATCCAGCAGGCGGGTGTAGAGCAGGTGCTGGTAGATGGAGACGATGAGCTCCCGCGCGATGGTGGCCGCGAAGTCCCCGTTCGGCTGCTCGACGATGTGCAGCGAGCGGAAGTCCTCCTCCTCGCGCCAATACGCGAGGTCGTCCTCCGACTTGTCCCACGCCAGGCCGGCGTAGCTGAGGAACGACCGGGCGTGCCCGAGCTGGTCCAGGGCGATGTTGCCCAGGGCGATGTCCTCCTCCAGTTCCGGACCGCGGGAGATCCAGTGGGAGAGACGCTGCGCCAGGATCAGCGCGTCGTCGCCGAGGCGGACGGCGTAGCGCGCCACGGCGTCCGAGGGCCGGTCCTGCTGGAGCTGGATGTCCTCGGGACGCAGCGCGTTGCCCGGGGTGACGCGGGTGGCCGAGGCGGACGCGTCGCCGAAGCTGTCCAGGCTGTGGTCGGCGGCGTGGCCCCCGTGGGAACCGTGCAGGTCGGTCTCTGGCGCGCTCACAGGTGCTTCACCCCTTCGCTCTTCTTGTAGTAGGTCGCGTGGCGGTAGTCCTTGCCCTGCGGGGACTCGAAGAACTGGTCCTTGGCGTCGGGGTCCGACGAGACGATGTCCGTGGAGGCCACGACCCACAGGGAGACGCCCTCGTTGCGGCGCGTGTAGAGGTCGCGGGCGTTGCGCACGGCCATCTGCGCGTCGGGCGCGTGCAGGGAACCGGCGTGCACGTGGGACAGGCCGCGCGAGGAGCGCACGAAGACCTCCCAGAGCGGCCAGCCGCCCGCGGCGGCCCCGTCGGTGGCGTTCGGGCCCGTGGGGTTCTGCGCCATGGCTAGGCCACCTCCGTCTTGCGTGCCATCTTCTCGGCGTAGGCCGCCGCGGCCTCGCGCACCCAGGCGCCCTCGCTGTGCGCGACCCGGCGCCGTTCGAGGCGCTGGGCGTTGCAAGGGCCGTTGCCGGCGATGACCGCCTTGAACTCGACCCAGTCGAGTTCCTTGTGGATCCACTTGCCGGTCTCCTCGTCGAAGCGCAGCTCAGGATCCGGCAGGGTGAGGCCGAGGACCTTGACCTGCTCGGCGATCATGCCGACGAAGCGCTGGCGGAGCTCGTCGTTGGAGAAGCGCTTGATGTTCCACAGCATGGACTGCGAGGAGTGGGGGGAATCGCTGTCCGGCGGGCCGAACATCATCAGCGCCGGATCGTAGAAGCGGTTGATGGCGTCCTGCGCCATCTTCTTCTGCGCCTCGGTGCCGTGGGCGAGTTCGAGCAGGATCTCGAAGCCCTGCCGCTGGTGGAAGGACTCCTCCTTGCAGACGCGGACCATGGCCCGGCCGTACGGGCCGTAGGAGGCGCGGCAGAGCGGAACCTGGTTCGCGATGGCGGCGCCGTCGACGAGCCAGCCGATCGCGCCCATGTCGGCCCAGGAGCGGGCCGGGTAGTTGAAGATCGAGGAGTACTTGGCCTTGCCCGACAGCAGCTGCTCGTTGAGCACGTCCCGCGGGGTGCCGAGCGTCTCGGCCGCCGAGTAGAGGTAGAGACCGTGTCCGGCCTCGTCCTGCACCTTCGCCATGAGGATGGCCTTGCGCTTCAGCGAGGGGGCGCGGGTGATCCAGTTCGCCTCCGGCTGCATGCCGATGATCTCCGAATGCGCGTGCTGGGAGATCTGGCGCGTGAGGGTCTTGCGGTATCCCTCCGGCATCCAGTCGCGCGGCTCGATGCGCGAATCCTGGGCGATGACCGCGTCGAAGCGGGCCTGGCCCTCCTGCTCCTCGGGAGTCAGGACGGCGGCAAGATGCCCGCCGGCGTCGTTCTGTGCACCCATCGTGCTCACCTCACTGTGACAAGTTTGAATTACTGACCGTTCGTTCAGGATATGCGGTGGCGCCGCCGCAGTCAACACCCGCGGACACCCGGAGGCGCTGGTCCTTGACAGGCAATCTAGTTAGACACACAATCTAGTTATGCAGACATCGCGGCAATCCCCGGACGAGGGCCCCGGGCGGCGCGGGCCGTGGCCCAGCGACTGGCTGCGCGCCGCGCTGGGCCTGTGCGCGCTGCGCGCGCTCGAGGCCGGTCCCTCCTACGGCTACGCGATCATCGCCGAGCTGGAACGGGCGGGCCTCGGCACGGTCAAGGGCGGGACGCTGTACCCGCTCCTGACCCGCTTCGAGTCCGCCGGGCTCGTGCGGACGCGGTGGGAGGCCGGCGACGGCGGTCCCGGACGCAAGTACTTCGCGCTGACCGACGCCGGGCGCGCCGAGCTCGACGCCCAACGCGGCCGCTGGGGCGGGTTCGCCGCCACCACCACCCACTACCTGGACCCCACGCGGGACGGGAACGACGACGGGAGAACACCATGAACGGCACCGCGCACGGCAAGTGGTTCGACGAATTCGTCCTGGAGCTGCGGCTCCGCGACGTCCCGGGCGACGCGATCGGGGACGCGGCGGCGTCGGTCCGCGAGTTCGTCGCGGACTCCGGCCAGGCGCCGGCCGAGGCCTTCGGTCCGGCCCGCGACTACGCCGCGAGCCTGGACCTGCCGCGGAAAGCGGGGCCGGCGCTGGACGCGGCGGCCGTGGCGGGCTCGGTGGTCGGCCTGCTGGCGTTCCTGGTCCTGGTCTCGACGTTCGTCCCCCTCGCCCGCGGCGAACAGCTGCACTTCTCGGGTCCCCAGGTGCTCCTGCTGCTGGTGCCCGTCGCGGCGGCGGCCGCCCTTCCGGCGTACCTCAACGCCCTGTTGCGCAACCGGTGGGTGCTGGCGGGCGTCCTCTCCGTGGCGGCAGCCGCCGGCGTCCTGTCCAGCGTCGTCGCGCCGGGTCCGGGGGACTCCGCCTGGCTCTCGCTCCCGTCGGCAACGGTGGCCGCCATGGCCGGTGCGGTGCTGCTGGCCACGGCGGTCAGCGGCACGGTGGCCACGCTGCGCGACGCCGGGGACCCGCTGGTGGATCCGATGACCGGCCCGACGCCGGGCCGCGGCGCCACGGCGCTGGCCGTGGCCGGCCACTGGGTCCTGCCGGTCGGTGCGGTGTTCTTCTGGTTCATCGCGCTGGCGCTGCGGTAGTCGCGGGGACACCTCCGAGGCGTCCCGGAGTGCGGAACCCCCGGCACCCCGCGCACGACGGCGGCCGCGCCCTTCGCTCGAGGGACGCGGCCGCCGTCGTGCGCGCCTGGGTGTCTGGGTGCCTGGGGCCCCGGATCACGGGGCCCGCCGCGGGACCACGAACTACAGGACCTTGGAAAGGAACTCCTGCGTGCGCGCCTGGCGCGGGTTGCCGAACAGCTCCGCGGGGGAACCCTCCTCGCAGATCACGCCGTCGGCCATGAAGAGCACGCGGTCGCCGACCTCGCGGGCGAAGCCCATCTCGTGCGTCACGAGCACCATGGTCATGCCTTCCTCGGCCAGATCGCGGATGACCTGCAGCACCTCGCCGACCATTTCCGGGTCCAACGCGGACGTGGCCTCGTCGAAGAGCATGATGCCGGGGTTCATCGCCAGCGCCCGGGCGATCGCGACGCGCTGCTTCTGGCCTCCCGACAGCGACGCCGGACGGGCGTCGGCCTTCTCGGCCAGGCCGACACGCTGCAGCAGTTCGAGCGCCTGCTTCCTCGCCTCCGCCTTGGTGGCCTTCTTCAGCTCCACGGGCGCCAGCATGATGTTCTCCGCGACGGTCATGTGCGGGAACAGGTTGAAGTGCTGGAACACCATGCCGATGCTGCGGCGGACCTGGTTGATGTCCACCGTGGGGTCGGCCAGGTCGAAGCCGTCGACCACCACGTGGCCGGCGGTGATGTCCTCCAGCTTGTTCAGGCAGCGCAGGAAGGTGGACTTGCCGGACCCGGAGGGCCCGATCACGCAGACCACCTCCCCCTCGGCCACGTCGGCGTCGATGCCCTTGAGCACCTCGTTGGGACCGAAGGACTTGTGCAGTCCCCGGACCGTGATCTTGCTGGGCTTCGTGCCAGCGGCCGGGCCCGGGGCGGGGCTCGGCGGTGTCGCCTGGGAATCGCTCACTTGTTGAACCTCCGGTCTACGGCATTGGCCAGCTTGGTCAGCAGCATGATCGCCACGAAGTAGATGACCGCCACGATGAACAGCGTCTCGGTGATCCGGAAGTTCGCGGCGTAGATCTGCTGCCCCTGGTAGAGCAGCTCGGCGAAGCCGATGGCGAGCAGCAGCGAGCTGTCCTTGAGCATGATGATCAGCTGGTTGATGAGCGAGGGCGTCATCATCTTGAAGGCCTGCGGCACCACGACCTTCTGCATGGACTTGCCGTAGCCCAGGCCCAGGCTGCGGCTGGCCTCGAGTTGTCCGGGGTCCACGGACTGGATGGATCCGCGCACGATCTCGGTGATGTAGGCGGCGGAATTCAGCGACAGCGTCAGCACCGCGGCCACCCAGATGTTGATGGGCTGGCCCGTCAGCTGCGGGATGCCGAAGTAGAAGAAGAAGGCCCAGACCAGCAGCGGCGTGCCGCGGAAGATGTTCACGAACGTCGTCGCGATGCCCCGCAGCACGACATTGCGGGAGACCTTGAAGAAGCCGAAGACCAGGCCCAGCACCATCGCCAGCGCGAAGGAGATCGCCGTGACCAGCAGCGTGTTCCCGAGGCCCTTCATCAGCGCCGGCATGGAGCTGGTGAGCAGGTCCAGGAACGTGGACGGCTGCGCGGCCGCCGGATCCGCGAGGTACTCGTCCAGGATCCGCTGGTACTCCCCGCTGGCCTTCAGCTCGGCCAGCCCGTCGTTGAACGCCGCGAGCAACTCGGGGTTCTGCCCCTTGTCCACCGCGAAGCCGTACGACCCGCCCGGCACCTTGTCCGTGACGGTCTTCAGGCCGTTGTTCTGGGCGATGCCGTACGCCAGCACCGGGTAGTCGTCGAAGACGGCGACGGCGTTGCCGGACTTCACCAGCTCGTACATCGTCGCGGACTGGTCAAGGGAGTTGACCGTGAAGCCGTACTGCTCGGCGATGGACTTCGCGTAGGCCTCGCCCTCGGAGCCGGTCTTGGCGGTGACCGTCTTCCCGGCGAGGTCCTCGTAGCCCCGGGTCTCGTCGTCGTTCTCGTCGACGGCCATCTGCACTCCGGACTCGAAGTACGGCTCGGAGAAGTCGTAGATCTCCTGGCGTTCGTCCGTGATGGACATGCCGGCGATGACGCCGTCGACCTGGCCGGAGGACAGCGCCTGGAGCGCCGCGTTGAAGCCCAGCGAGCGGATCTCGACGTCGAAGCCCTGGCTCTCGCCGATGGCCCGGATCAGGTCCATGTCGATGCCGGTCATCTCGCCGGAGGAGTCGCGGAACTCGAACGGCGCGAACGTGGTGTCCGTGCCGATGACGTAGGTTTCACCCTCCGCCGATGCCGGGAGCCCGGCCGGTTGGGCCGCTGCGCCCGTGGCGCCGAACAGCAGCGCGGCAACGGCCGCGAGGGCGGCCACCACCGCCCCGGTCCGACGCCGCAGGCCGCGCGCCTGGGTCTGTGTCTGCAAGGTGTTTGCCCTTCTGGTGGTGGCGCGGCCGCCGTTGGCCCGCGCCGGGTTCCCCTCGAGACTAGGCGCTGGGCCGGGTCCGCGGAAAAGCGGCGGCGGGCACGACGGCCTACGGAAGACTGACGCGCCCGGGCAGCCGGAAGTCCCCGTGCCGCACGGAGCGCATCCCGGCGGGGCCCCGCACGGCCGCCGCGCCGGCGTCGTCGAACTCGAAACGCAGCGTCTCGCCGTATCCGCCGAAGCCGTTGGGGTCCACGGAGCGCAGCGTCGTGCCGTCCACGCGTTCGAGCGGCACGAGGTGCTCCGGATCCAGGCCGCCGACGAGCGGGATCGCGAACAGCTTCCCGCCCAGCTCAACGATGTCCTGCGTCCCCCACAGCCCGGAGAAGCGGCCCTCGAAGCGCCGCAGTTCCTCCGCCGAGGCTCCCGCGTACGACGCCGGCGCGTCCCGCGCGGCGAGGCCGGCCAGGGCGAACAGCGCCTCGCCCCACGCCGCCGCCGGACCGTCCACCGCGTTCGTCAGGACGCTCAGCACCACGCCCGTGTCCGGCACGGCCCAGGTGCGGGTGCTGTGCCCCGGATACCCGCCGCTGTGTCCCAGAGTCGCCGCACCGTGGACCTCCTCCAGGATCAGGCCCAGTCCGTAGGCGCGCCCCGGGATGCCCGATTCCTCGACGCGCCGGCGCATGCGGCGCTTCCCGGCCTCGCTCAGCAACGCGCCGGTCACGCCGCCGCCCTGCGCCGCGGGCCGATGGGCGGACGGCAGAGGCGCGGACGGCAGGTGCGCGGAGAAGAAGCGGACCATGTCCGTCGCCGTGGAGTAGAAGCCGGTCGCGGCCGCCAGGGCGCCGGTGTCGATGTGGTCGATCGGGACGCGCTGCCCGAGCCCGTACGGCTCGCCGCCGGCCGCGAGCGACGCGTACCCGGACGCGAGCTCGGCCGCACGCGCGTCGAGCTCCGGGCCGGTGTCCGCCAAGCCGAGCGGCTCGAGCACGCGGCTCCGCAGGTGCTCGTGGTACCCGCGGCCGGTGACCGCCTCGATGACCAGGCCGAGGAGCCCGTAGCCCACGTTCGTGTACTTGAAGCGCTCGTTGCGCTCTACCACCCGTCCGGCCCGGGCCATGTCCACGAGCTCCGCGCGATCGGGGAAGGGACGGGCCAACGACCAGAAGTCCGAGTCCGCACCGTCGCGCACGACGCCGGCGGAGTGCGAGAGCAGCTCGCCGACCGTAGCCTCCGCCAGATCCGATCCGGCGAGTTCGGGCAGGTGCGCGGAGAGCTCGTCGTCCAGGCGCAGGGCCTTGTCCTCGACCAGCTGCATCACGGCGGTGGCCGTGAACGACTTCGAATGCGACGCGACGCGGAAGAGGTGGCGATCGGTCATCGGGGTACGGTCACCCAGGTCGGCGAATCCCCCGCTGAACGATCCGAGCGGCGCGCCGTCGACCGCGACGGCGACCTGGAAGCCGGGCTGGCGCCCGAACGCCCGCTGGAACTCCAGGTAGCGCGGGGCGTAGCGCAGCACGGACTCCCACGGCGCCGCCGCGGGGTTTGCCGTGTCCGCACCGGGGGCGGACGGGTTCGGGGCGGACATGGAAGAGATGGAGGTGGTGGGCATGGGTCCATCCTGCCATCCGCGTTTCGGGCGGGTTCCCGGCCCCGGCGCGGTGCGGACCGGCCCGCCGACGGCCGGGCATGCCGACGGCGAACACCCGGCGCGGACCGGCCCGCATGCAGTTGAATGGTGCCCATGAGCGAAACCACCGCACACCGCCAGCCTTCCGAGGGCCCGCGCCCGCCCGTCGCCCGGAAGCTGCCGGTCGAGCGCACGCACCACGGCGACACCTTCGTCGACGACTACGAGTGGCTCCGCGACAAGGAGAGCCCCGAGGTCGTGGCGCACCTGCGCGCCGAGCACGAGTACATGGAGGCGGTCACCGCCCACCAACAGCCGCTGCGCGAGGCGATCTTCGCGGAGATCAAGGAGCGCACCGAGGAGACCGACCTCTCCGTGCCGGCCCGCAAGCGGGGCTGGTGGTACTTCACCCGGACCGAGGAGGGCAAGCAGTACGCCATCCACTGCCGCGTCGCCGCCCGCGACACCGGCGACGCCGCGGCGGACTGGACGCCGCCCGTGGTCCAGGCCGGCCGTAAGTTCCAGGGCGAGCAGATCCTGCTGGACGGCAACGCCGAGGCCGAGGGGAAGCCGTTCTTCGCGCTCGGCGGCATGGCCGTGACCGAGGACGGAAAGCTGCTCGCCTACGCGGAGGACAACGCCGGCGACGAGCGCTTCTCGCTGCGCTTCAAGGACCTGGACACGGGCCGGCTGCTCAGGGAGTCCATCGAGAACGTCTTCTACGGGCTGGCCTTTTCGCCCGACGGGAAGCGCGTCTACTACACCGTCGTCGACGACTCCTGGCGCCCGCACCAGATCAAGGTCCACGTGTTGGGCACGGACCCGGCGGGCGACGCCGTTGTGATCCAGGAGGACGACCCGGGCATGTGGCTCGGCTTCGACCTCTCCCCCGACCGGCGCGAGCTCATGATCGGGATCGGCAACTCCGAGTACAGCGAGACGCACTCCCTGGACCTCGTGGATCCCGCCGCCGCCCCCCGCCTGCTGCTGTCCCGGGACGAGCGCATCCTGCACGGCATGGATCCCGTGCTCATCGACGGCGAGCGCGCCTACCTCGTGACCCACAACCGCGAGGCCGTCAACAACATGGTCTCGCTGGTGCGCGGCGAGGAGTTCGCCAAGCCGCTGGCCCGGCAGCGGTGGGACACCGTCGTCGAACACCGGGACGACGTCAAGGTGGAGGGCACGGCGGTCACCTCGACGCACGTGGCCCTGTCCGTGCGCAAGGACACCACCGAGCGGGTCCAGGTCCTGCCCATCGCGGGGCTGGGCACGCCGGCCCAGGCCGCGGCGACCGAGCCCGCCTTCGACGAGGAGCTCTACACCTGCTCGCTGGCCAACGCGGAATTCGATGCGCCGATGATCCGCCTGAGCTACACGAGCTACCTGGTGCCGCCGCGCGTCTACGACTACGCGCTGTCCGACGGCGCGCTCAGCCTGCGCAAGGAGACCGCCGTCAAGGGCGGCTACGACCCGGCGAACTACGTCGCGGAGCGGGAGTGGGCCCGCGCCGCCGACGGGACGCGGATCCCGGTCAGCATCGTGCGCCGGCGTGAGGTCGCGCGCGACGGAACCAATCCGGCGCTCGTCTACGGCTACGGCAGCTACGAGATCAGCATGGACCCGGGCTTCGCCATCCCCCGGCTGAGCCTGCTGGACCGAGGCGTGGTGTTCGCCGTCGCGCACGTCCGCGGTGGCGGCGAGCTGGGCCGTCCCTGGTACGACGACGGCAAGAAGCTGGCGAAGAAGAACACCTTCACCGACTTCGTGTCGGTCACGGAGCACCTGGTGGCCGCGGGCTGGGCCGACCCGCGGCGTGTCGCCGCCATGGGCGGCTCCGCCGGCGGGCTGCTGATGGGCGCGGTCGCGAACCTCGCCCCCCACCTGTACCGCGCCGTTGTCGCGCAGGTGCCGTTCGTGGACGCGCTGACCACGATCCTGGACCCGGAGCTGCCGCTGTCCGCCCTGGAATGGGAGGAGTGGGGCAACCCGATCACGGACCCCGAGGTATACCGGTACATGAAGTCGTACGCGCCCTACGAGAACATCGCGGAGCTGCCCTACCCGAAGATCGCCGCGGTCACGAGCTTCAACGACACGCGCGTCCTCTACGTGGAGCCGGCCAAGTGGGTGCAGAAGCTGCGCGAGAGCAACACCGGCTCGGAGCCCGTCGTCATGAAGATCGAGATGGACGGCGGCCACGGCGGGGCCTCGGGTCGCTACGAGGGGTGGAAGGACCGCGCCTGGGACTACGCCTTCGTCCTCGACGCGCTGGGGGCCACCCAGCGGATCTAGCCGGAGGATCCGGGGCGCCGTGGACGCGGGCTGCGGGTCGGCGCGTGGCGGAGGCCGAGGACGACGGCGGGGCGGGAGCGGGATGCTCCCGCCCCGCCGTCGCCGCGTCCGCTGCGGGACCCGTCGCCGCACCTCGGGAGGCCGTCCCTTCCCACCCGTCCGGGCCGCGTCACACGGCGTCCACGGGCCACGATTCGCTTGACTTTCGTGACCGAACCGGATTACCTAATGAACATTCGGTAAAGAACAGTGAAGGGCATCACATGACCGACATCGACGTCGATTCCTCCGCCATGACGGCCTCCCCGGATCGGACCGCCGGACCGGCGACCGAGTACGCCCACCCGCTCCTCGAGAACGACTTCGCGTCCGAATGGATGGGCATCGAGGTGGTCCGGGTCGCCGACGGGCACGCCACCATCACCATGACGCTGCGCCGCGAGATGCTCAACGGTTTCGGGATCGCCCACGGCGGCATGATCTTCGCCTTCGCAGACACCGCGTTCGCGCTGTCCTGCAACCCGCACACGGGGTCGGCCGACAGCATGACCGTCGCCGCCGGCGTGGACATCACCTTCCTCAAGCCCGGCATCCCGGGCCGGACCCTGACGGCCGTGGCCGACCGTCGCCAGCAGGCAGGGCGCAGCGGCCTCTACGACATCCAGATCCTTCAATCCGTCCCCGGCGCCGACGACGAGGTCATCGCCGAGTTCCGCGGGCGCTCCCGCACCGTTCCCCGGCGCTGATCCCGTCGCCGAACCCCCTCCCCCGCCCAGCTACCCGAAGAGGCCGACGATGACCGAGACCCTAGCCCGCACCGAACTGCCCAACCCGCTCGACCCCGAAGAGACGATGAGCCGGGACGAGATCGAATCGATCCAGTTGGCCCGCCTGCAGGAGACCGTCGCCTACGCCTACGACCGCGTGCCGCTGTACAAGGAGAAGTACGACACCGCCGGCGTGCACCCCTCGGACCTCAAGGAACTTTCCGACCTCGGCAACTTCCCGTTCACGGAGAAGGAGGACCTGCGCAGGACCTACCCGTTCGGCATGTTCGCCGTGCCGCAGCACGAGGTCGCCCGCATCCACGCGTCCTCCGGCACCACCGGGCGCCCCACCGTGGTGGGCTACACCAAGCAGGACCTCGAGGACTGGGCGAAGCTCGGCGCGCGCTGCCTGCGCCTCTCCGGCGTCAAGCCGGGCTGGAAGGTACACAACGCCTACGGCTACGGCCTGTTCACGGGCGGCATGGGCGCCCACGCGGCCGCCGAGCACCTCGGCACCACCGTGATCCCGATGTCCGGCGGCCAGACCGAGAAGCAGATCCAGATGATCCAGGACTTCGCCCCGGACGCCATCCTCTGCACCCCGACCTACCTGTTGACCATCGCCGACGCCATGCAGCGCCAGGGCATCGACCCGCGCACCACCTCGCTCAAGGTCGCCGTCCTCGGTGCGGAGCCGTGGACCGAGGAGATGCGCCACGAGCTTGAGGTCACGATGAACATCGACGCGTGCGACATCTACGGACTGTCCGAGGTCATGGGGCCCGGCGTCGCCGGCGAATCCAACGAGTCCAAGGACGGCAGCCACATCTGGGAGGACCACTTCCGCCCGGAGATCATCGACGCGTTCGACGAGACCCGCGTGCTCGGCGACGGCGAGCCGGGCGAGCTGGTCTTCACCTCGCTGACCAAGAAGGCGCTGCCGGTCATCCGCTACCGCACGCACGACCTCACGCGCCTGCTGCCGGGCACCGCCCGCCCGGGGCATCGCCGCATGGGCCGCATCACGGGCCGCAGCGACGACATGATCATCCTGCGCGGCGTGAACCTGTTCCCGTCGCAGATCGAGGAACTCGCGCTCAAGGTCGCCGGGCTGTCCCCGCACTTCCTGCTCGAGATCACGCGCCCGAACCGCATGGACGAGCTGGCGGTGAAAATCGAGCGCCGCGAGGACTGCGACACCGGACGCGCCGAGGAGGCCGGACGCGAGCTGCAGAAGTCCATCAAGATCAACATCGGCTCGTCCTGCCGGATCGACGTCGTCGATCCGGGCACGCTGGCCCGTTCCTCGGGCAAGCTCCGGCGCATCTACGACCTGCGGGACAAGTAGTCCCCCGGGGGCCGTGAAAGAATCGATCCCATGCCCAAAACCGCTGTGAAACCCACCGGCGCCAAGCGCGGCCGTCCCGGCTACGACCAGGAGTCCGTGCTGGACATCGCCGTGCAGGTCTTCAACAAGCACGGCTACGACGCGACGTCGATGGGCACGCTGGCGGACAACCTCGGCATCAGCAAGTCCGCGATCTACCACCACGTGCCCTCCAAGGGGGACCTCCTGCGCCTCGCGCTGGACGAGGCGCTTGTTCCGCTCGAGGCCATCGCCGAGGACGAGCGTGCGCAGCGGGGCACCGCGGAGGAGCGGCTCGAGTTCATTCTCCGCTCGACCATCCGCGTGCTGATCCGCCGCCAGGCCTATGTGACCCTGCTGCTGCGCCTGCGCGGGAACACGGAGATCGAGCGGAATGCGCTGGAACGCCGGCGCGCTGTCGACCGCCACGTCACCCACCTGGTGACGCAGGCCCAGCAGGAGGGGACGCTGCGCCAGGACATCGACCCCCGGACCACCACGCGGCTGCTGTTCGGCGCCATCAACTCGATGGTCGAGTGGTACCGGCCGGACGGCCCCGTCAGCGCCGAGCAGGTCGAGGAGAACGCTATCGCGATGATGTTGGACGGTCTCCACACGCGCAACGGCTGAGGCACCGGCGGACGGGGGCCGGTCCGACGTCCGCGCCGGGTCGAGGCCGTCGGGGCGATACCATCGAGACTGCGCCGTCGCCGGCGCCGACCCCCGCCGCAGCACGCGGCCCGAACCCCGTTGGATAGGCAGAACCCCCTTGGACCAGCTTTTCTTGGACCTCTTCGGACAGCAGCCCGGAGGCTCGAGCGCCACGATCGTGGCCCTCAGCGCGCTGAGCTCGCTGCTGACCGGCGTCGCGCTGCTGCTATTGGCCCGGCGCAACGACCTGGGGTGGTGGGTAAAGGTCCTCGCCGTGTTCGCCGGCCCGCTCGTCACCGCGCTGCTCTTCGGCTACGACGGGCTCGTCGGGGCGCTCCCGGCGATGGCGGTGGCCGCCTACGGGCTCTGGCGCTTCAGCAAGTACCCCGCCTTCGGCCGCTTCGGCCGCGTCGTCGCCGTCCGCGGCGCCACGCCCGCGTCCGTGGCCTGGGGGTTCGGCCTGACGGCCGTCCTCACCGCGCTCAACCTCGGCCCGCTGCTGTGGAGCGGCCTGGTGTTCGGGGGCGGCACCTCTTCGATCTGGTTGAACGCTTTCTTCGGGGCGATGATAACGGCCGCGCTGGTGGGCATCGCGAACGGGTTCCGCTGGGCCTGGCTCGCCGTGGCCGCGTCGTCGGTCGGCTACGTGGCCGTCTTCTTCGCGAGCGCCCCGGCGCGGGCCACGCTCGGCGTCCTGGTCCTGCAGTTCGGGGCGGCGCTCTACGGCTGGTGGTCCTGGCGCCAGGCCCCCGCCGAGGCCGACGCGGAACCCGCCGAGACGTATCCCCCGCACCCCTACGCGGAGTAGGCGCCCTCACGCCTCAACCCTGCCCGCACGCTCCCCGACTTCAGCGCGCCATCGGCCGCCCAGAGGCTGCACATCCCGGGGAGCATCCACCCTGCCCGCACCCTCCCCGACTTCAGCGCGCCATCGGCCGCCCAGAGGCTGCACATCCCGGGGAGCATCCACCCTGCCCGCACCCTCCCCGACTTCAGCGCGCCATCAACCGCCCAGAGGCTGCACATCCCGGGGAGCGTCGCGGGTGCGCGCGACACACGCGACACGCGCACCGTCAACCGAAAGTGACGGGCGTCGCATTCGTGACCGCTACGTGTCGGGCGACACTGCCCGGTAACCCATTCGTCGGGTATTTTGGGCCCACCACGGCGTTTTCCACCGTCGCGCGCTGCACTGCGCCGCCGTGGCCTGTGACGGGTTTTTTCAAAGGCGAAAGAGGTCACCCAGTGACGCAGACAGTTACGGCTCCCGACGACACCGAGGAATCCGGCGCTCTCAAGTCCGCCGGCCACGTCATCGTGGACACGCTCGTCGCCCACGGCGTCGAGCGCACCTACATCGTCCCGGGCGAGAGCTACCTCGACGTCCTGGACGGACTGCACGACTCCTCCATCCAGACCGTGGTCTGCCGGCACGAGGGCGGCGCCGCCTACATGGCCGAGGCCGACGGCAAGATGAACGCGATCCCGGGCATCGCGATGGTCACCCGCGGGCCGGGCGCGGCCAACGCGCACGTCGGACTGCACACCGCCTGGCAGGACTCGACCCCGATGGTGCTCTTCGTTGGGCTCATCCCGTTCGAGCACCGCGACCGCGAGGCGTTCCAGGAGTTCGACCCCAAGGCATGGTTCGGCTCCGGGGCGAAGCGCGTCATGGTGCTCGACCACGCTGAGCGCGCGTCCGAAATCGTCGCCGAAGCCATGTTCGCCGCCGTCAGCGGCCGCCCGGGACCCGTCGTCGTCGGCCTCCCCGAGGACATCATCAAGCACCAGATCGACGCCACCCTCCACCCGCGGATCCCCGTGGCCACCGGCGGCATGACCGTGACCGACTGGAAGTCCCTCAACGAGGCCCTCCGCGAGGCCGACAAGCCGCTCTTCATCACCGGCGGCAACGACTGGTCCCCCGAGGGCGCCGCCGCGTTCACCCAGTGGCTGGAGGAGCACGACCTCCCGGCGGCCGCCGAGTGGCGCACCGAGGGAACCGTGCCGTTCGGCTCCCCGTCGTACGTCGGCCCCATCGGCTACGGCCGCCCGAAGCCGACCTACGACATGCTCGAGGAGACGGATCTGCTGGTCTTCATCGGCACTGTGCCGGGAGACGTCATCACCGACGGCTTCACGGCGCGACAGAACTGGGACAAGAAGAACTTCCTGGTCACCATCGATCCCTCGCTGCGCGGGCGATCGGGTCCGGTCTCCCATCAGATCGTGGCCAAGCCCGACGTCTTCGTCCGCGACCTGATCCGCATGGACCTGCCGGTCAAGACGTCCTGGAAGGAATGGACGGCCCGCATGCGCGGCGAGCAGGAGCGGTTCGCGGAGCTCCCGTCCTCCCAGCCGGGTGCCGGTCAGGCGCGGATGGCGACACTCATGGCCAACCTGGTCCGCGGGCTGCCCGAGGACGCCATGGTGACCTTCGGCGCCGGCGAGCACACCAACTGGGCCCACCGCTACTTCCCGACCAACGGATACGCGTCGATGATCAGCGCCCGCAACGGGTCGATGGGCTACTCCATCCCGTCGGCGGTCGCCGCGTCGCTGAACCATCCGGGCCGCCGCGTGGTGACCATCGCCGGCGACGGCGAGTTCCTCATGAACGGCCAGGAGCTGGCGACCGCGGCGCAGTACGGGGCCACCCCGCTGGTGATCGTTATGGACAACCAGGAGTACGGCACCATCCGCACCCACCAAGAGCGCGACTACCCGCGGCGGGTGGCCGGGACACAGCTGAAGAACCCCGACTTCGCGCTGATGGCGCAGGCCTTTGGCGGTTTCGGCGTGCGCGTCGAGGCCGACGCCGACGTCCCCGCGGCGCTCGAGGCCGCCCTGCGGGCCATCGACGAGGACAAGACGTTCGCCCTGGTGCACCTCATCGTGGAGCAGCGCGTCCGCGCCTACTGACGGGCCGACGGCGCCACCTCACGTCGGCCGGCGGCCCGCCCATCTGGCGTCGGACCGCCGGTCCGCGCCACGCGGCCACGCACAACGGGCCCGGAACGCGTCGCAGGCGACGTGGTCCGGGCCCGTTCGGCCGTTGGCCGGCGCCGTTGTGGCGCCGGCCGGCCGCTGCTAGGCCGTGGCGGGCCAGTTCCGGTAGATGGTGTCTTCCTTCTCGACCAGCGTCAGGACGTCGTACGTCGCGACGATCTCGCCGTCCTGGTTGTTGATGACGGCGTCCCAGCACACCTCGCCGTACTCGTCCGTCACGCGCGGCGTGATCCGCTTGGCGGTTAGCGTGATGCGCACCGAGTCGCCGGCGGGGACCGGGGTGATGAAGCGGAGGTTCTCCAGGCCGTAGTTGGCCAGCACGGGCCCCGGCGCGGGCTCGACGAACAGTCCGGCGCCCCACGCCACCAGCAGGTAGCCGTGGGCGACCGTTCCGGGGAAGAAGGGGTTGGCCTCGGCGGCTGCCGGGTCGACGTGCGCGTAGAACGTGTCGCCGGTCTCGCGCGCGAAGGCGGCGATGTCCTCCTGCGTCACCCGGCGCAGCGGCGAGGCGAAGCCGTCGCCGATCCGCAGCTCGGCCAGGGACTTGCGGAACGGGTGGACGGCGCCCTCGACGCCACCGAACTCCGCGTCGCCCGCCAGGTTGCGGTCCGCCCCGGTGTGCCAGACGCCGGTCACGGCCGTCAGCATGTTCGGGGAGCCCTGGACGGCGGTGCGCTGCATGTGGTGCTTGACGGAGCGGATGCCGCCGAGCTCCTCGCCGCCGCCGGCGCGGCCCGGGCCACCGTGGACGAGGTGCGGCACCGGGGAGCCGTGCCCGGTCGAGCTGCGCGCCGTCTCGCGGTTGAGGATGTGCACGCGGCCGTGGTGGCCGGCGATCCCGGTGGTCAGGACGCGTGCGGTCTCGCCGTCGTTCGTGCAGACCGTCGCCACCAGCGAGCCGGAGCCCTTGGCGGCCAGCCGAATGGCGTCGTCCAGGTCGGTGTAGCCGATGACGGATGCGACGGGGCCGAAAGCCTCGCGGCTATGGACCGACTCGTTTTCGACGTCGTCCCAGGTCAGCAACAACGGCGACATGAAGGCGCCCGCTTCGACGACCTTCTCCTCGCCGGACGCCGTCCGGACGACGGGGGCGTCGAGCGTGCCGTAGGCAAGCTCGCCGCCGGCGGCCAGCATCTCCTCGACGGCGCCGCGCACGTCGCGCAGCTGCTCCAGCGACGCCAGCGCGCCCATGGTGACGCCCTCGCCGCGCGGGTCTCCAAGGACGACCCGCTGGTCGATCCGCTCGCCGACCGCCCGGACGACGTCGTCCACCAGGGCCCGGGGCACGATGGTGCGGCGAATGGCGGTGCACTTCTGGCCGGCCTTGACGGTGATCTCCGTGGTGACGGCCTTGACGAAGGCGTCGAACTCGGGCGTGCCGGGAACTGCGTCGGGGCCCAGGATGGCGGCGTTGAGCGAATCGGTCTCCGCGGTGAAGCGCACGCCGCCCTCGAGGACGTTGCGGTGGGACTTCAGCGCGCGGGCCGTGGAGGCGGAGCCAGTGAAGGAGACCATGTCGCGGTAGTCGAGCACGTCGAGCAGGGTCCGCGCGGAGCCGGAGATCAGCTGCAGCGAGCCCTCCGGGAGGATGCCCGACTCCGCCATCAGCCGCACGACGGCCTCGGTCACGTAGCCGGTGGGGGTCGCGGGCTTGACGATCGTCGGGACGCCGGCGATGAAGGCGGGGGCGAACTTCTCCAGCATGCCCCAGACGGGGAAGTTGAAGGCGTTGATCTGCGCGGCGACGCCGGGGATGCGCGTGTAGATGTGCTCGCCGGCGAAGGACCCGTCCTTGGAGAGGACCTCCATGGCGCCGTCCACGATGACGTTGGAGTTCGGCAGCTCGCGGCGCCCCTTCGAGGAGAACGTGAAGAGCACGCCGATACCGCCGTCGATGTCCACCATCGAATCGATCTTGGTGGCGCCGGTCCTGAACGAGAGCTGGTAGAGCTCCTCGCGGCGGCCGTTCAGGAACTGCGCGAGCTCCTTAAGCATCAGGGCGCGCTCGTGGATGGTGGACCCTCCGAGCGCGGCTTGGCCCACCGTGCGGCCGTACTCGACGACGGCCGCGAGATCGAGGCCCTCCGTACTGACGCTGGCCAGCTCCTCGCCGGTGTTCGCGTCGAGGACCAGCGTGGAGCCGTCGCCGCTCGCGGGGGTCCACCAGCCCCCCTGGACGTAGCTGGGAACAAGCTCCGCGGTCTGCGTTGTCATCGTCGACAAGTCCTTCCTGAACGATCGGTCAGTAATCATCCCACCCTAACAGGGGCGGGCGCCGCAGGACACCCCCAGGGAACCGCGGGGCACCACGGCGGCGAAAGTCATTGACATTCCTCAATCAGTCATGGTGAAATGGTCCCCGTCCGCAGGATCGACCCGAGGAGGACCCGATGAGTGCCACGACCGCCACCCGCGCCCGCGCCATCAGCACCACCCTCCCCAGGAGTCCATCCCCGCATGAAAACACCGCCTGACACCCACGACCCCGATTTCCCCGACCCCGCCGCCCGCCCGCGCCGCGGCAGATCCGGCGGGGCCGGCCGCGCCTTAAACGACGACGACGCGCGGCTCCCGGATCGCACCGCGGACGACGATGCCGCTTGGGCCGGCAGCACCTCGAACGACGACGCCCGGCTCCCCGGCCGCTTCCCCGATCCACCGGCTGGCCCGGGTAACCGGCGAGTGGCGGACCGCCCCGCCGACTGGAACGTCCTCGACGACGGCCTGGCCGAGAACCAGCGCTGGTCCACCTGGCCGTCGGTGGAGAAGCTGCTGCGCGGGCCTGCGCCGTACCCGGAGTTCGTCATCGAGGACGCCGGGGCGATCGACACCGACCTCGGCGTCCTGAAGACCGGCAAGGAGGCCGACGTCTTCCTGATCGAGCGCGCCACCGCCGAGCACGGGGCGGTGCTGGCGGCGAAGCGCTACCGCTCCCCGGAGCAGCGGCTTTTCCACCGCTCGTCCGCCTACACGGAGGGCCGCTCGGTCCGCCGCTCCCGCGACGCCCGCGCGCTCAAGGGCGGCACGACCTACGGCCGCGCCGTGGAGGCCTCCCGCTGGGCCGCCTCCGAGTGGGCCTACCTGCGGATGGCGTTCGACGCCGGGGCGCCCGTCCCGTACCCCGTCCAGCTCTGCGGCACGGAGATCCTCATGGAGTTCATCGCCGACCCCGCGGTCCCGGGCGCGGCGGCGCCGCGGCTGCACCAGCTGCATCCGGGGCCGGAGCGGCTGTCGGCGTACTGGGAGCAGGTCGTCGACGCCATGGACGCCTTCGCCCGCCTGGGCTTCGCCCACGGCGACCTGTCGCCGTACAACGTGCTCGGCGCCGGCGACCGGATCGTGGTCATCGACCTGCCGCAGTTCGTGGACCTGGCCGGCAATTCGCGGGGCATGGAGCTGCTCGCCCGCGACTGCCGGAACATGTGCGGCTGGTTCTCCTCGCGGGGCATGCCGGTGGACGCGGATGAGTTGTTCGCCCGGCTCGTGGCCTCCGCCTGGTAGCCGGACCGGCGGGGTGGCGCCCGGCCGGGCCCGCCTAGCCCCGCTTCGCCAGGAGCTCCCGCTCCTCCGCGGCCGTCAGCCCGGCGCGCGGGGCGCCGTCGTCGAGCGCGGCCTCGTGCCCGACGATGTCCGCGAAGGTCGCCGCCAGCGGCCGGCGGACCAGGCCCCAACGGACGGCCCGCTGATCGGAGCGCCGGGCGAACCCCGCGTACTCCTCCCCCGCCGGGAGAACCAGCGGCAGGGACCGCGGACCGGCCCAGGGCGCGACGCCGTCGTCGGCCATGGCGGCGAGCGGGTAGGGGACCGTCGCGCCGTCGTACCCGGCGGCGCTGGCGGCGCTGGCGAGCACGTCGCCCAGCGGCATCTCCGCGCCGACGGCGTTCACCGGGCCGCTGCGGCCGGCGAGCCCGGCCTCCAGGATGAACGCGGCCAGGTCCCGGACGTCGACGATCTGGACGTAGCGCTGGTCGCCGGTGTCGCTGGGCACGAGCACGGGTCCGCGCCCGGCGGCGAACCGCAGCGGCCAGTAGGTGCTGCGCCCGGACGGGTCTCCGGGGCCGCCGATGAGCCCCGGCCGGACGAGCAGCACGGCGTTGCCGCGGCTGGCGACCGTCAGCCACTCGCACCCGACCTTCGCCTCTCCGTACTTCTCGTCGCTATACGGGGCGTCGGACTCCAGGGCGGGCAGCAGGAGGTCGCTCTCGGCGGCTCCCGGCCGGGCGTGGCTGGCGTAGACGGAGCACGAGGAGACGAAGACCCAGTGTTCCGCCGCGGGCGAGAGCGCCTCGACGGCCGCGCGCGCGTGGGCGGGGAAGCGCGTCAGCTCCACGACCAGGTCCCACCGTTCCCCGGCCACCCCGGCGTACGCGTCGGCCGCGTCCCGGTCGGCGACGACGGACCGCGCACCCTCGGGAAACGCGCCCGACGCGCCGCGCGCCAGGCAGGTCACCGCGTGGCCGCCGTCGAGGGCCTGCCGCGCCAGGGTCCCGCCGAGCCACTGTGTCCCGCCGAGGATGAGGATTTTCGCCATGCTGTCCAGCCAACTCCCCCGGCCCTCGTTCTGGCAAGTCGCGTCCGCGGAAGGCGCGGCCGAGGACCCAGCGCTCGCACGGCCGAGGGCCCAGCGCTGGCGCGGCCGGCGGTTCAGCGCTGGCGCAGCCGGTGGTTCAGCCCGGCGCGGACCTGCGGCCACTCCGCGGCGAGGATCGAGTAGACGCAGGTGTCGCGCAGGCTGCCGTCGGCCGTGCGCGTGTGCGAGCGCAGGACGCCGTCGAGTTTGGCGCCCAGCCGTTCGATCGCCGCGCGCGACTGGTGGTTCATCCAGTGCGTGCGGAACTCGACCGCGGGACAGCCGAGCACGTCGAAGGCATGGCCGAGGAGCAGGAGCTTCGCCTCGGCGTTGGTGCCCGTCCCGCTCGCCGACGCGCGGTTCCACGTGGAGCCGATCTCCACGCGCGGCAGCTCCGCGTCGATGTTCATGTACGTCGTCATGCCCAGGAGGACGCCGTCGGAGAGCCTGCGCAACGCGAACGGCGCCATGGAGCCGGAGTCGCGCAGGGCCAGGCGCCGCGCGATCTCCGCGGCCATGTCGGCCGGCGCGGGGACCGCGGTGTACCAGAGGTTCCACAGCTCGCCGTCGCGGACCGCGTCCACGAGCCCGTCGTGGTGCTCCGCGTCCAGCGGCTCCAGCCGGACCAGGCGGCCGGCGAGGGTCACGGGCCCGATGCCCGCCATGGCCTAGGACTCCCGCCGGGCGTCGACGGTTTCGGTGTACTGCAGCCGCGCGGGCACGCGGTCCGCGATCGCCGCCAGGGCCCGGTCGCCCCCGCGGAACCAGCCGGACACGAGGCTGACCACGAAACCGTCCCGCCCTATCACGGTGCAGGCCCGGCGGGCGGCCCCCTCCTTCGCGGGCGCCTCCCAGGCGACCCCGGCGATGTCCTCCCAGCCGAAGGCGTGCACCGTGCCGCCGCCCGCCATGCACAGGCCGCCCTCCCCGATGCTCAGGCGCGCGTCCCGCGGGACCCCCATCGCCACCGCCCCCGCGATGCCCCGGCGGTACTCCGTCCCCGGTCCGACGTCGGCCGGGCGGTGGGCCGGGCGCGGATAGAGCACGCCGTCGGCATCGTCTCCCTCGGGGAGCGACTCCTCCGGCAGGCCCACCAGGAGCGACCATTCCAGGTCCGCCAGGACCAGCTCCATATCCCGGGCAGTGACGGAACCGATGGCGGCCAGGAGGCGGTCGTGGGGAGGCTGGAACGCCACGCCGATCCGTCGCAGGGCCTCGTCGCGGGCCTCCCACAGCGGAAGCTGGGGGTCGTCGCCGGCCTCCTCGAACGCGGCCAGGACGTCGGCCAGCTCGTCGGCGGTGACACCGCGGTCGCGGAGGTCGCGGAGCGTGGACAGGATCTCGCGCGCGACCACGACGGCGTTGGCCGGCTTGAGCTCGCAGGTGACCACTGCCAGCGCCCGCTCCGGCGTGACCGCGACACATCCGAAATCAAGATCGTAGACCAGGCCCCGCCCGCGCCGCAGCGTCGCCCGCACCCGGTCCCCCAACACCGTGCCGAGCACCGCGACGGCGCCGACGAGCGGCGACCCGTCGCCCGGCAGCGAGAAGGAGAGCACCAGCCCGTCCCCGCCGGAGACGTACTCCGCGGGAAGGGCCTGCGGCGCGGTCGGCGTCGTCTCCCATCCGTCGCGCGTTCCCTCGGGCAGGGGTAGCCGCAGCCCCTCGGGCGGCGGCCCGGAGAGGACCAGTGCGGAGTTGCCCCGCGTGAAGAAGCGCGCGGCGAACTCCGCCACCTCCCCGCGCGTCAGGCGCTCCGCGAACACCGGCTCTGCCGCGGCCAGCCCCAGACCCCGGAGCCCGTAGCGTGTGCCGAGCGCCTCGGCGAGGTGCGGCGGCACCGCCAGCGAGCCCTCCGCCTCCAACACCCTGAGTTCGGTGGCCAGCAGTTCCGGGGCGACGTCGCCCGCGGCGATGGCGCCCAGCGATCCGCAGAGATCCTCGAGGGTCGCCGCCACGGCCTCGGGACGCCCCGTCGCGGAGAAGGTGGTGAGCCCGAGCTCGACCTGCCCGTTGTGCTCGTGTTTGATCGCGGGCAGCCTGGAGTACGCGAGGTGCTCGATCAGGTGCGTGATGCCCGTCGTCGCGAAAGACTCGTCCCGGACGCCCACGCGAAAGTACAGGTGCGCCTCGAGCCTGCCCGGGGTGTCGGCCCAGTAGACGGGCACGCCGTCCACTTCGGTGCGGTGGATCTGCGGGGGCGCGGTCGACGTCATGGTCTCTCCTGGGGATTGGCCCGAAGGCCGGCGTTCGGTGAGGTCAGCCTAGCGTTCCGCCCCGTCGGCCAGGAGGCGGCGCACCGCGGCGAGTTGCGCGCTCGTGCAGCCCTGCCCCAGCAGGAACTCCTCGACGGCGAGGCCGTCGGCGAACTCGGCGAGGGCCGCGACGCGTTCCCTGAGCACCGGCTCGAACTCCGGCGCGGGCAGGTACCGCTCGTAGGGGTGCTTGACGGGGCTGACCCGGTGCCAGTCGTTGATCCCGCGAGCCCCGGCGTCGTACTGGGCTTCCACCAGGTCGCGCCGGTCCGCCAGCAGCAGCAGGAGCGTGACCATCAGCCCCGTGCGGTCCCGGCCCGCCGAACAGTGCATGATCACCTTCCCCTCCGCGGCGGCCAACGCCCGGACCACCGCCGCCACCTTGTCCGGGAAGAAGCGCAGGTTGTGGGGGTAGAACCGAGGATGGCTCAGGTAGGGGGCGGCCAGCTCCATGAACTCCGCATGGTTCTGGTCCTCGGTGGGTCGGTGCACCACCGTGATGCCGGCGAGGGCCGCGTCGGGCACCGCCGGGTCGGTGGGGCGCCGGGACCGCTCGTCGGCATTGCGCAGGTCGATCACGGTGCGCACGCCGTCGTCGTACGCCTGCCGCCACCCGCGCTCCGTGAGCCACTCGCTGCGGCCCATGCGGTAGAGGCCGCCGAGCACGTGCCGCGCGTTGACCGCGCCCTCCCACTCCACCTGTCGCATGACACCACTGTGCCACGCGCGGCCGCCGCGTGTCCCGCGTGGCGGGGGCCTCCCGCCGCCCCGCGGAACGCGCCCCGGGTTGCGGGGCTTTCCGGCCGCCGGGAGGACCCACAACCCGGGAAGCGTCCGGCGGCCGGGCGTCCGTGTGTGGTCCTAACTCCAGTCGAAGAAGCCCTGGCCGGTCTTGCGGCCGAGCTCGCCGCGGGCGACCTTGTCCCTGAGGATCCGCGGGGGCGCGAAGCGGTCCCCGAGCGTGGAGTGCAGGTACTCCGCGATGCCCAGGCGCACGTCCAGGCCCACGATGTCCGTGGTCCGCAGCGGGCCGGTCGGGTGCTTGTAGCCCAGGACCATCGCGTTGTCGATGTCCTCGGCGGACGCGACGCCCTCTTCGACCATGCGCATCGCCTCGAGCGCGATCGCGACCCCGAGCCGGGAGGACGCGAAGCCGGGCGCGTCGTTGACCACGACGGCGGTCTTGCCCAGCGCCGCGACCCAGCCGCGGGCGGCGTCGGCGAGCTCGGGGCCTGTCCGCTTCCCGAGGACGACCTCGATGAGCGTGGACGCCGGGACCGGGTTGAAGAAGTGCAGGCCCAGGAAGTTCGCGGGCCGCGCGAGCTCGGCCGCGAGCCCGTCCACGGACAGCGAGGACGTGTTCGAGGCCAGGAACGCGTCCGCGGCCAGGCGCTCCTCGACCCCGCGCAGGGCCGCGACCTTCAGGTCCCAGTCCTCCGGGACGGCCTCGATGACCAGCTGGCGGTCCGCGAAGGCGGCGTGGTCCACGCCAACCTGGAGGCGCGAGGCCATCTCGTCGAGGTTCGCGTCCGAGGCCCCCCGTTCGATCGATTTCGCGGCCGCGGACTCGACGCGTTCGCGGGCGGCCTCGGCGGAGGCCTCGTCGCGCTCGACGACGACGACGTGGGAGCCGTTGAGCAGGAACGCGTGCGCGATGCCGGCGCCCATCCGCCCGCCGCCGAGCACGCCGACGCGGGCGGGAAGACCCGCGGGAAGGGTGGAGTCGGTCATTTACTTCTTCTTTCGGTCGAGGAAGGCCTGCATGCGCTCGAACTTGGCGTCGGACTCGAAAAGCATGCCCTGGGCCAGGGTGTCGATGACGGGGTGGGCCTCGCGGGGGGTGTGGAACACGGTCTTGGTGATCCGCACCGCCAGCGGGTCCTGCGCGGCGATCCGGTCCGCGAGCGCGTGCGCGGCGCCCAGCAGCTCCGGGGGCTCGACGAGCTCGGTCACGAGCCCCGCGGCGAGGCAGTCCGCGCCGGTGAGGACCTTCCCGGCGAGCAGGATCTCCTTGGCCAGCGGCTCGCCGACCAGCTCGCGCAGCCGCCAGGTCGCCCCGGCCGCGGCGAGGATCCCGAGCCCGGTCTCCGGGTTGCCCATCCGCAGCCCGGGGGTCCCGATCCGGAAGTCCGCCGCGTACGCGAGCTCCGCACCGCCGCCCAGGGCGTAGCCGTCCAGCGCGGCGATGACCGGCATCGGCAGCTTCGCGACGCGGTCGAAGACGCGCGAGTTGATCCCGGCGAGGGCGTCGTCGCGGCGGCGCTCGCGCAGCTGGGCGATGTCCGCGCCGGACGCGAAGACGCCCTTGATCCCCGTCCGGGCGGCCCCGGCGCCCGGGTCCGAGGCGGTGCCGGCGAGGATGAGGATCTTCGGGGTCCGCTCCAGGTGCGCGCACACCCGGTGGAGCTCGTCGACCATCTCCTGGTCGATCGCGTTGCGCACCTCGGGCCGGTGCAGCCGGACCGCGATCCGGTCCGCGGACTCCTCGAGCAGCAGCGTGGCGAAGCCCGCCGGGTCCAGGCGCGGGCCCCCGCCACCGGGGGACGCCGCGCCGGAGGGGATCCCGTCGCCGTCGCCGGTGCCGGCGACGTGGTCCGCGGCCATCTAGACGCCCTCGATCAGCAGGGCCGAGCCCTGGCCCACGCCCACGCACATCGTCGCGAGCCCGAGCCTGCGGACCCCGGGAGCGGTCTCGCGCTCCAAGCGCCCGAGCAGGGTGATGACCAGGCGCGAGCCCGAGGAGCCCAGCGGGTGCCCCAGGCTGATCGCGCCGCCGTCGCGGTTCACGATCTCCGGGTCCAGGCCGAGCTCGCGCATCGAGGCCAGGGACTGCGAGGCGAAGGCCTCGTTCAGCTCGACCGCGGCGAGCTCGTCCACGCCCACGCCGGTCCGCTCGAGGACCTTCCGGGACGCGGGCACGGGTCCGATGCCCATGATCTCCTGCGCGACGCCGGCGGACGCGCCGTCCAGGATCCGCGCGCGCGGGACGAGCCCGTACCGCTCGATGGCCGCCTCGGAGGCGACGACGATCGCCGAGGCGCCGTCGTTCAGGGTCGAGGCGTTGCCCGCGGTGACCACGGACCCGCCGGCCACGACCGGGCGCAGCCCGGCCAGGACCTCCAGGGTCGTGCCCGGGCGCGGGCCCTCGTCGGTGTCCACGACGGTGTCGCCCTTGCGCCCGCGCACGGTGACCGGGACGATCTCCCCGGCGAAGCGGCCAGCCGCGATCGCGGCCAGCGCGCGCTCGTGGGAGCGCACGGCGAACGCGTCGCAGTCCTGCCGCGAGACGTTGTAGACGCGCGCGACCTCCTCGGCGGTCTCGGGCATCGAGAACGTGGCCTTGCCGTCCCGGGAGAGCTCCCCGGAGAGGAACGCGGGATTCGGGAAGCGCCAGCCGATCGAGGTGTCGTGCACGGCGCCGGGCTTCGCGAAGGCCGTGGACGGCTTCTCCATCACCCACGGCGCGCGGGACATCGACTCCACGCCGCCGGCGACCACGATCTCCGCCGCGCCGGCCTTGATCATGTGGGAGGCCATCGTGATCGCGCTCATGCCCGAGGCGCAGAGCCGGTTCACGGTGATGCCCGGGACGGTGTCGGGGAACCCGGCCAGCAGCCAGGCCATCCGGGCGACGTTGCGGTTCTCCTCCCCGGCGCCGTTCGCGTTGCCGAAGATGACCTCCTCGACCAGGGACGGGTCGATGCCCGCGCGCTCGACGGCGGCGCGGATGGTCAGCGCGGCGAGGTCGTCCGGGCGGACCGTGCTCAGGGCACCCCCGTAGCGTCCGACGGGGGTGCGGGCTCCGCCCACCAGGAATGCCTCGGCCATGGAAACTCCTTCGTTTGATGCTCGGGACGCGGTGGGCCGGGCGCGCGGACGCGCCCATTTACCGACCAATCGTTCACTAAGAGATTCCCACCGCGGGGCCGCCCGGTCAACCCTGCCCGACACGAGGCGGCGGGTCCGGTTAACACGCGGACCCTCCCGGGGCCCGTTTGACAGGCCGGGCGGCGCCTCCGTACCGTCGTGGGCTGACCGATTCCGGGGCCATGCCGCCGGATCGTGGGCCGTCACCGCGGGATTCCCCGAATCCGCGGGCACCGGGCCGACGCACGCTGAACAGTTCAGGGAAGGCACCCTTGCCACCGGAAAACAGCAAACACTCCACCACGCCGCGCGACGGAGGCACCTCCGCGGGCATCGACCACCGCGAGGACATCGGACCCGACATGGCGACGCCGTCCGGGCGCAGCGAGGTCCGCAGGGCGACCGCCGCCTCGGCCATGGGCAACGCGACCGAGTGGTTCGACTACGGCGTCTACGCCGTGGCCATCACCTACATCACCGCCCACTTCTTCCCCTCCGAAGGCGGCACCCTCTACGCGCTCGCCACGTTCGCGATCTCCTTCCTGGTCCGCCCGCTCGGCGGCCTGGTCTGGGGCCCGCTCGGTGACCGGCTGGGGCGCAAGACGATCCTCGCCGCGACGATCCTGCTGATGTCGGCTGCCACCTTCGCCATCGGCATCCTGCCGACCTTCGACCAGATCGGCCTCTGGGCTCCGGTCCTGCTGGTGCTCCTGCGCATGGTGCAGGGGTTCTCCACCGGCGGCGAGTACGGCGGCGCCGCGACCTTCATGGCCGAGTACTCGCCCGACAAGCGGCGCGGCTTCTTCGGCTCGTTCCTGGAGTTCGGAACCCTGGGCGGCTTCGCCCTCGGCACCGCCGTCATGCTCGGGTTCCAGGTCGCGCTCTCCGACGAGGCAATGATGTCTTGGGGCTGGCGCGTGCCGTTCATGCTCGCGCTGCCCATGGGTCTGATCGGCCTGTACCTGCGGTCCCGGCTGGAGGACACGCCCGTGTTCCAGGAACTCGAGGAACGCGGGGAGGTGGCGCAGGGCGGCAATCTCGGGTCGCTGCTGCGCGGGTACTGGCGGCCCATGCTCGTCATGTCCGGGCTCGTCATCGCCCTGAACGTCGTGAACTACACGCTCCTGAGCTACATGCCCACCTACCTCGAGACGCAGCTGGGCCTGCCCTCCGAGGCCTCGCTAGCCGTGATCCTCATCGGCGAACTGGCCATGATGGCGGTCATCCCCTTCGCGGGCGGCCTGTCCGACCGGGTCGGGCGCAAGCCGCTCTGGTACGCCTCCGTCGTCGGGCTGTTCGTGCTCGCGCTGCCCATGTTCTGGCTCATGGGACAGAGCTTCGCGTTGGCGATCGTCGGCTTCGCGGTGCTCGGGCTGCTTTACATCCCGCAACTAGCGACGATCACGGCGACCTTCCCGGCCATGTTCCCGTCGCAGGTGCGCTTCGCGGGGTTCGCGATCACCTACAACGTGGCCACCGCGCTGTTCGGCGGGACCGCGGCGCTGGTCAACGAGGCGGTCATCGCCGACACCGGCTTCCTGCTGTTCCCCGCCGTGTACATGATGGCGGCCTGCGTGATCGGCTTCGTTGCGGTGCGCTTCCTCCCCGAGACGGCCGGCGCGTCGCTGCGCGGGACGGAGATCCCCGACGCGGCCGCCACCGGCATCCTCGCTGGGCCCGCGTCGCCTGCCGTCGCGGGCCGGCACGGCAACGGGGCACGCACGCGGGTCTAGCCATCGCCCGCACGACGCCGGCGCCGCGGGGTTGCGTCGCGCGGGTCCCGTCGCGTGGTGCGCGGCGGCACCCACGCCGTCGCGCACGACGCGAGGGTGGCTACGGCGTCGCGTCGGGCCCGCCGGTCGGAGGCTCCCCGGTGACCCGCCGCTCATCGACGGTGTGCAGCGGCGCCGGCGAACCGCCCACACGGGACTCGGCCTCGCTCTTCAGGGACCGGGCCAGCCGGTCCAGTTCCCCCTGGGGGTCCTCGGTCGCGCGGCCGAGGAGTCCCTCCAGCGGGCCGCTGAACTCCCGGGTGAGCACCGCCGTGCAGCCGAACCCCGTCTCGGCGAGGGTGAAGGTCAGCACCTCCGTGTACATCCCCAGCGGGGCCCCCGATTCCCAGCGCAGCAGCCGGCGGTTGGCCGCGGCGGTGATCCGCAGGTTCTCGTCGCGACCGCCGTCGTCGGCGACCATCCGGATCCCCTGACCGTCGGAGACGTCGCCCTCGACGTCCCGGACGCCGGTGACCCACGACGGATACCTCGCGCCGTCGACCAGCACGCCCCAGACCGTGTCCGCGGTGGCGTCGATGTCCTGCCGCGTTTCGAAGGATTCCATGCCGGGAGCCTACCGGCAGCTAAGATGCTGGGCATGCAAACCAGCGCCACAGCCGACGTCGCCGCCGCCTCGACCGCCCTGCGGGGGAGGGTCGAATCCATGCACGGCATGGACTTCCTGCGGGCCGTCATCGCGGGAGACCTGCCCGAATCCCCGCTGATCGCGTCGCTGGGCGTGCGCACCGTCGCGGCCGCCGAGGGCGAGGTGACGCTGAGCACGGTCCCGCAGCCGCAGCACTTCAACACCATCGGCACCGGCCACGGCGGTTTCCTCGCGACCCTGCTCGACACTGCGCTCGGCCTGGCCGTGGACACGCTGACCCCCGCCGGCACCGTGTGGACCACGACCGACCTGCACGTGCGCTTCCGCCGCCCGATGACGGCGGACTCCGGAACCGTCACGGCCGTCGGCCGCGTGGACCATCACGGACGCTCGACGTCGGTGTGCAGCGGAGAGGTGTGTGACGGTGAGGGCCGGGTGCTCGCGACCGCCACGGCGTCGCTCTTCGCGCTGCGGCAACCCCCCGCCTGAGCCCGCAAAGCGCGCCGGCGGCCGCGGCACCGGCACGACCGCGGGGCAGCCGGGGTCCTGCGCTCCGCGGTCTGGTCCTGCGCTCCGCGGTCTGGTTAGGCGTAGAAGGAGTTGGCGGGCTTGTTGCCGCGCACCCTCCGCCAGCCGATCCACAGCGCGAGCGCGATCACCGGAATCGACGCCACCGTGTAGAGCCCCAGCGGGAAGACCTCGCCGGTCTCCGGGTCGCTCATGCTGTCGAACGCGATCAGCACCGTGATGATCGCCAGCGCCGCCAGTCCGGCCAGGCTGGTCCACGGGGCTCCCGGCATCGGCAGCGAGGAGACCTTGCCCTTCCTCCGGCGCAGCATCAGCTGGCAGGCGAAGATCGATCCCCAGGTGAAGATCACGCCAATCGAGGCGGTGTTCAGCGCCAGGTCGAACGCGTAGGTTCCGCCGAGCCCGATGTTCAGCAGGATGCCCGCGAGATACACGGCGCCGACGGCCAGGATCGCCGCGTAGGGGACGTAGCGCGAGTTCATCTTCGCGAGCCAGCGCGGCGCGTGGCCGTTGTTCGCCATGGCGCGGAACACGCGCCCGATCGAGTACAGCCCGGAGTTGCAGGAGCTCAGCGCCGCGGTGATGACCACGAAATTCATGACGTCGCCGATCCACGCCCAGCCGAGCTGGTCGAACACGGTGACGAACGGGCTCTCCCCGGCCTTGAACTGGTCCCAGGGCAGCAGCATCGCCAGCAGCGAGACGGAGCCGACGTAGAACACGACGATCCGGACCACGACGGCGCGGATGGCCCGCGGGACCTCACGGGCCGGATCCTCCATCTCGCCCGCGGTGATGCCCACGAGCTCGATGGCGTTGTACGCGAAGATCACCGCGTTCAGGACCAGGATGCTGATGAAGAATCCGCGCGGGAACATGCCGCCGTCGCTGGCGAACAGGTTGGCAACGGAGGCCGTGGAGTCCCCGATGCGGGTGTTCATCACCACCATGACAATGCCAGTGATGAGGAACAGCACGATCGCCGCGACCTTGAGGGCCGAGGCCCAGAACTCGAACTCGCCGAACGCCTTGGCACTGAACAGGTTCACGGCGACCAGGAGCGCCAGCGCGCACACGGCCGACACCTCGACCGGCACCCCGGGGAAGAAGAACTGGAAGTACAGGCCGATCGCGATGAGCTCCGCGATGCCCGTCATGACCCAGTTGAGCACGTACATCCAGCCGGAGAGGAACGCGCCCTTGGGGCCGAACAGCTCGCCCGCGTAGCTGACGAAGGATCCGGAGCTCTGCCGGTACATGATCAGCTCGCCGAGGGCGCGCATCAGGAAGTACGCGATGACGCCCGCGATGGCGTAGGAGAAGATCAGCGCGGGGCCGGTGGAGGCCAGCCGGCCGCCGGCGCCCATGAAGAGCCCGACGCCGATCGCCCCGCCCATGGCGATCATCTGCACGTGGCGCCGCGTCAGGGTCTTCTTGTAGCCCTCGGCGGTGACCTCGGCCTCCGCCGTCGTGGGGTGGTGGTGCTGCCGTTCGTGCACGCCGTCGCCGTCGCGCGCGGTGCGCTGGGCATCGGTGGCCGTGGCGTGGTGGGGGTCGGTCACGCGGGCTCCTTCTGGGTTCCGGGCGCGTGGGTGTACAGCCGGGGGTTCGTGGGGACGAGACAGTGTACGCCCGCGCACCCCCCGGGTGGCGAATCCCCCAGCTCAGCGAGGGGTGGGACGCCCGGTCGTCGCGGAGTACCGTGTGCGCATGGGACACACTCTGCAGATCGCCGTCGACGCGAAGGACCCCCACGCCCAGGCGGACTGGTGGGCCGAAACCCTGGGCTGGAGCGTGGAGCCGACGGACGAGGCGTTCGTCCGCAGGATGGTGGCCGAGGGGCACGCGTCCGCGTCGGACACCACGGAGCACCACGGGCGGCTGGTCTGGCGGAAGGGCGCGGCCATCTGCCCCACGGAGCAGCTGGGCCTCACCCCGCGCCAGCGCGTCCTGTTCCAGGCGGTGCCGGAGGCGAAGACGGTCAAGAACCGCGTGCACTGGGACCTGAATCTGGAGGGCGGCGACAAGGACGCGCTGCGCGCGGCACTCGAGTCCCGCGGCGCCACGTTCCTGTACCAGGCCAGCGAGGGCCCGTTCGCCTGGTACACCATGGCCGACCCCGAGGGCAACGAATTCTGCTTCGGCTAGCCGACGCCGCGGCTATCATCGACAGGTGAGCGACGCAGACACCCTTCCCGCACAGGTATCCGACATCTTCGACCCGACCCGCTGGCGCGTGGTCGAGGGGTTCGGCTTCGAGGACATGACCTACCACCGCCAGGTGGAGCGCGACGCCGGCGGAGCGATCGTCCGGGACCTGCCGACCGTCCGGATCGCCTTCGACCGCCCGGAGGTGCGCAACGCGTTCCGGCCCGGGACCGTCGACGAGCTCTACCGGGCCCTGGACCATGCCCGCATGACCCCCGACGTGGCCACCGTGCTGCTGACCGGGAACGGCCCCTCCCCCAAGGACGGCGGACACAGCTTCTGCTCCGGCGGGGACCAGCGCATCCGCGGGCGCGACGGCTACCGCTACGCCGGCGGCGACACGGCCGAGACCATCGACCCGGCCCGCGCCGGAAGGCTGCACATCCTCGAGGTGCAGCGCCTCATGCGCACCATGCCCAAGGTCGTCGTCGCCGTCGTCAACGGCTGGGCCGCGGGGGGCGGGCACTCCCTGCACGTCGTCTCGGACCTGACCATCGCCTCGCGCGAACACGGCAGGTTCAAGCAGACCGACGCCACGGTGGGGTCCTTCGACGCCGGGTACGGGTCCGCGCTGCTGGCGCGGCAGGTCGGGCAGAAGACCGCGCGCGAGATCTTCTTCCTGGCCCGCGAGTACTCGGCAGAGGACATGGTCCGCAAGGGCGCCGTGAACGAGGCCGTGGAGCACTCCCGCCTGGAGGAGGTCGCGCTGGAGTACGCGGCGGACATCGCGCGGCAGTCGCCGCAGGCGATCAGGATGCTGAAGTTCGCGTTCAACCTGGCCGACGACGGCCTGGCCGGCCAGCAGGTCTTCGCCGGGGAGGCCACCCGGCTGGCGTACATGACCGACGAGGCCGTCGAGGGCCGGGACGCGTTCCTCCAGAAGCGCGATCCGGACTGGTCCAACCACCCCTACTACTTCTAGCCCGCCCGGCCGCGGACCCGCGGTCCCGGCAGGGCGCGGGAAGGCGCCGCCGTGAGCATCGACACCACCCTGGGGGCGCTGGCCGCGGCCCTGAACGAGGAGGGCCCCGCCGTCGAGATCCTGCACGACGACGGCCCCGCGGGCCATCGCGTCGTCGTGCCGCAAGACGCTCCGGACGGCACGGCCGCCGTCGTGCGGACCTCCGGGTCCACCGGCACGCCGAAGCGCACCGCGCTGCCCGTCGAGGCGCTCGCCGCGAGCGCGATGGCCACGGCGCTGGAACTGAAGATGGAGGGCCAGTGGCTGCTGGCGCTCCCGCTGCACTACGTCGCCGGGCTGTCCGTGCTCAGCCGCAGTCTCTACGCCGGGACGCGGCCGTGGGCCATGGACCCGGCCCGCTCTTTCACGGCCGAGGCGTTCACGGACGCCGCGGCCGAACTCACCGACCGCGTCCGGCTGACGTCCCTGGTGCCGACCCAGCTGCAGCGGCTGCTCACGGCGCCCACCGGCGAGACCCTCTCCGCGTTGCGGCGGTTCGACGCGATCCTGCTGGGCGGCGGGAGGGCGCCGGATGCCCTGCTCGCGCAGGCGCGCGCGCACGGCCTGCGCGTCACCCTCACGTACGGCATGAGCGAGACCTGCGGCGGCTGCGTCTACGACGGCCGGCCCCTGCCCGGCGTCAGCGCGCGCGAGGAGGGCGGGCGCCTGTGGCTCGGCGGCGACGTCGTGGCCTCGGGCTACCTCGGCGACCCCGAGCTGACGGCCGAGCGCTTCCGCACCGACGCGGCGGGAACGCGCTGGTTCCGCACGGACGACCTCGGCGGCGTGGCCGGCGGCCTCGTGACGGTGCGGGGCCGCGCGGACGACGTCGTGATCACGGGAGGGGTCAAGGTCTCCGCGGGCGCCGTCCAACTCTGCGTCGAATCCGTGCCCGGCGTCGAGGCCGCGCTCGTGGTGGGGGTGCCCGATGCCGAGTGGGGCGCCGTCGTCGCCGCGGCGATCGTCGGAGGCGCCGCGGAGGACGCCGTCGCCGCGGCCGTGCGCGCCGAGCTCGGCCCCGCCGCCGTGCCGCGGCGGATCGCGCGGCTCGCCGCGATGCCGCTGCTGCCCAACGGCAAGCCGGACCGCATGGCCGTGGCGGCACTCCTGGCCGGGTAGCCGCGGATTTCCCCGCGGGCGGCGGCAGGGGGAGAATGGGACGCCGAGACCGTCCCGACCGAGAGGAACAACCGTGGCCACCGCCGCCCAATGGCTCGCAGGAGCCCGCCTGCGCACGCTGCCCATGGCCGTGGCCCCCGTGATCATCGGCACCGCCGCGGCCTTCGAGGTGGACGGCACGCTCCGCTGGGGACGCGCACTGCTCGCCGCCGCCGTGGCGCTGCTGCTGCAGGTCGGCGTCAACTACGCCAACGACTACTCCGACGGCGTGCGCGGGACCGACGACGAACGCGTGGGCCCGCTGCGGCTCACCGGATCCGGCGCCGCGAAGCCGGGGCACGTGCGCGCCGCGGCCCTGGGGTGCTTCGGCGCGGCCGTCGTCGCGGGCGGCGTCCTGATCCTCGTCTCCGGCGCCTGGCCGCTGATCCTCGTCGGCATCGCCGCCGTCGCCGCGGCGTGGGGCTACACCGGCGGCCGGCGCCCCTACGGCTACCTGGGACTCGGGGAGCTGTTCGTGTTCCTGTTCTTCGGGCTGGTGGCGACGCTCGGCACGACGTTCACGCAGGTGCTGCAGCTCAGCGGCCCCGCCTGGGTCGGCGCCTGCGGCACGGGACTGATTGCCACGGCCCTGCTGATGGCCAACAACGTGCGCGACATCCCGACGGACCGCGAGGCGGGCAAGCTCACCCTGGCCGTGCGGATCGGCGACGACGCGGCGCGGGCCAGCTACGTACTGATGCTGACCCTGGCCCTGGTGCTGCCGCTGGTGCTCGTGGAGGACTATCCGTGGCTGATGCTGGTGCTGCTCGTCGCGCCGCTGTGCGTCATGCCGTCGTGGACCATGCTGAAGGGGCGGGAACGCCAGGCCCTCATCCCCGTGCTCAAGCAGACCGGCATCGTGAACCTGATCTACAGCGCGCTGTTCGCGGCGGGCCTCGGGGTCACCGTCATGATGCGCCAGTAGGTCCGGCGGCTACGGCAGCCGGTCCTCGGCCGCCTCGTCGTCGAGCTCGACCGCTCCCTTGCGCCGGGGTCCCCGGCCGGACACCTTCTCCTTCAGGTCCTCCCCGGCGCCGAGACGCAGGCGGTTGAAGAAGAGGTACGTCACGCAGAAGGCCACGACGGCGGCGACCACGGCGGCCAGCCAGTAGTTCCAGCCAAGCCCCCAGACGAGCGGAACGAAGACGACGAAGAACAGGGCGAGCCGCAGAACGGTGTACTTGAAAAACTGCACCCCTTCATTCTACGGCGGCGGAACGCCGCAACCGATCTTCACTAGACTGTGTGCATGGTCAAGAACTTCATCGTGGCGGCCCTCGTGGCGCTCGCCGTCACGATCTACGCGCTCATCGAGTGCATCCGCACGCCGTCGTCCGACGTGCGCAGCATCTCCAAGCCGGCCTGGATCCTGGCCATCGTCCTGGTGCCGCTGGTCGGCGCGGTCCTGTGGTTCTGGCTGGGGCGGCCGCGTTCGGCCCGCCCGGCCGGCCCCGCGCGTCCCGGATCGCGCCCGTCGCGTCCGTCATCGCCCGACGACGACGCCGACTTCCTGCGCGAGCTCGAGCGCCAGCGGCGGAAGAAGGCCCGCGAGGACGAGGAGCGCCGCCGCGAACGCGAACTCCGCGCGCTGGAGGACCAACTGGAGGGCAAGTCCACACCGGCCGAGGAGCCCGAGGCGTCCGGCGAGCCCGCGGGGACCCGGGATGCGGTCGACGGCGCGGACGACGACGCCCAGACGCTCAAGGACCTCGAGGACCGGCTCCGCGACGATCGCGACGAGCCCAACGACCCGCCGGCACCGCCGGAGACCAGGGCTCCCGAGAAGTAGGCCGGGCGCCCGAGGAAGCGGCCGCGGCGCCGCAGCCCCACCACGCACGGCGACGGCACCCTTCCGGCTGCCGCACCGGGCGCTGGCCGCGGAAAGAGGCTCCTAGACCCCGGCGTAGGAGTGCAGGCCGTTGAAGTAGATGTTCACGACCGTGAAGTTGAAGACGATGCACAGATAGCCGATGATGCTCAGCCAGGCCGAGCGCGTGCCCGTCCAGCCGCGCGTGGCCCGCGCGTGCAGGTACCCGGCGTAGACCACCCAGATGACGAAGCTCCAGACCTCCTTGGTGTCCCAGCCCCAGTAGCGTCCCCACGCGGCTTCGGCCCACACGGCGCCGGCCATGACGGTGAACGTCCACATGACGAAGGCGACGGCGTTGATCCGGTACGCGAAGTTCTCCAGCGCGCCCGCGCTGGGGACCAGCCGGAGGAACGGGAGCTTGTCCGGCTTCCCCGCCGCGAGGCGCGTTTGGCGCTCGTGCTGGACCAGCTGCAGGGCGCTCATCGCGAACGTGATCGTGAACAGGGCCGACGCCAGCACGGCAATGGACACGTGGATGACCAGCCATGGGCTCTGGAGCGCCGGCACCAGGTGGGCCACCGGCGTCGGGAAGCCCATGGTCGCCGCGCAGAGCATCAGCGTCACGAGGCCGATCACGAACGTGCCCATGAAGCGCAGGTCCTTGCGCAGCAGCACCAGCAGGAAGACGACGGCGACGACGAGCGCCCCGGTGCTCAGGAACTCGTACATGTTGCCCCACGGGACGCGGGCGGCGGCGATACCGCGCGTGACGACGGCGACGGCGTGGATGGCCGCGGCGAGCCACGTCAGGGAGACCGCGATGCGCGCGGCGGACCGCTTGCCGGAGCCCGGCGCGTAGTCCATGGACTCGTTGACGAGCGGGGATCCGTCGCCGGGGCCGGCGGCGGCGCGGTGGCCTGCGGTCGGGGCCGGAACGGACCCGCCCGCGGCGTGCGGCAAAGCCCCGACGTGCGCGAGCTGCTCGGCCTCGGCAGCCAGCACGGACGACTCGATCTCGCGGATCGTCCTGCTGGACTTGGCCAGGTCCCAGGCGAACGCGATGAACGCCACGGCGTAGGCCATCGCGGCCAGCAGCATGAACAGGTCGCTGTAGGCACCCAGGTCTTCGTTGATGGACGGCATGATTCCTCGGTCTCCTAGACTTCCGGCCGGTCGGTGCCTGGCCATTCCCGCTCAAGGAGCGTGCGCAGCTCCCGGGCTTCCACCGAGACCCGCGGATCCTCGCCGCGGGCCAGAAGCCCGTACTCGATGATACGGCCGCCACCTGTGGAGCCGGTGGTCGCGGGGGCGACCTTCACCCACACCCGGCGGCGCGGGGTGAACAGGGAGACCCCCAGCCCCAGCAACGCGAGCGCGGCGAAGATGGCGACCGGGACCTTGCCCGGGTCGTGGTGCACGTCCAGTGCCACGTAGCGCTTGAGCCCGTCGAACGAGATCGAGCCCTTGCCCTGCGGCAACTCCAGGGTCTGCCCCGCGTTCAGCACCAGGCCGCCGGCGTCGAGCGTGCGGCTGTTCAACTCGGTCAGGCCCTCGGTGTCCAGCACGTAGACGTTCTGGGGCTCGCCCTCGTCCAGGCCGAGGTCGCCGACGTAGGAGTTCAGCTGGAGCTGCGGCTCGGCCGGGCTGGGGTCCATCGAGATGCCGATCCCGTTGGCCACGCCCGCGGTGGGCAGGAACAGGCCGACGAATCCGAGCTGGTCCGGCCGCGCGTCGGGGGCCTTCAGGACCACGAGGGACGTGTAGACGGCGTCCTGCGGCACGCCGACCACGGGACCCTGGAACGCGATGTCGCCATTCCCGTCCTTGACCGTCACGACGGGCGCGTAGCCGTTGCCCACGAGGTAGACGTCGGAGCCGCCGATGCGCAGGGGGTGGTTGACCTTGAGCTCCTGCTGGACGGGCTCCGCCCCCGGGGAATCCTTCGTGGTGACGCTCGCGGTGAAGTCGATGGGCTGCCCGAAGTGGGTCGTCGACTCGCGGTCGAACTCGACCTCGAACTTGTCCAGGACCACCGAGAACGGCGTCAGGCCGTCCTCGTCGAACGCGGTCCCGGGTGAGAACGAATCGTAGGAGACCAGGGTGTTGACGAAGGACTCGCCCTCCACGACCAGCCGCTGCCCGTTGTAGCCGAACGCCCCGCCGATGGCGACCGACGCGAGCAGCCCGATCAGCGAGGTGTGGAAGACCAGGTTCCCGACCTCGCGGACGTAGCCGCGCTCCGCGCCGACGGACGGCGATCCGCCCCCGGGCCGCTCCTGGACGCGGTAGCCGCGCTTCTTCAGCAGGGCGGCCGAGCGGGAGACGACGGCGTCCGACGTCGGCCCGCCGTCGGACTCGTCGGCCAGGGCGATCGTGCCGTGCTCGGGCATGCGGGACAGCCGGGCGGGCGTGCGCGGCGGCGGCGTGCGGACCGCCTGCCAATGCTTCTTGGCCCGCGGGATGACGCAGCCGATCAGCGACGCGAAGAGCAGCAGGTAGATCGCCGAGAACCAGACGGACGAGTAGACGTCGAAGAGCTGGAAGCGGTCGAGCCAGGGACCCACCGTGGGGTTGCTGTCCAGGTACTGGCTGACCAGGGCCGGGTTGACCGGGCGCTGCGGGAACAGCGAGCCGGGGACCGCCGCGACCGCCAGGAGCAGCAGGAGGAACAGCGCGGTCTTCATGCTGGTCAGCTGCGTCCAGGCCCAGCGGACCATGCCGAGCGGGCCGAGCGCCGGCAGCACGACGTCGTCGGACCCGCCCCGCGCGGGGCCGGGCTTCTCGGGGGTCTTTGTCGTGTCGATCAAATGGGCAACCTCACCTCGTTGGCGAACCAGTCCTGCAGTTGCGTCACCCACGCGCCCCAGAGGCCCGTGGCCATCAGGACGCCCAGCAGGATGAGCATGATGCCGCCGGCGCGCATGACGGTGCGCTGGTGGCGGCGGAAGAAGGCGAGCGTCCCCATGCCCCGGCGGAGCGCGACGGCGATGAGCAGGAACGGGAGCCCCAGCCCGAGGCAGTAGGCGAACGTCAGCGCCCCCGCCTTCGCGGGGTCGGGGTTCGCTCCGCTGCTCAGGGCCAGGACGGCGGCGAGGGTCGGGCCGATGCATGGTGCCCAGCCGAGTCCGAACGTGACGCCGAGGACGGGCGCTCCCCAGAGGCCGGCGGGGGGGCGGGCGTGGATCTTCCGGTCGCTCTGGAACCAGCCGAATCCCCCCATGAAGACGAATCCCATGAGGATCACGACCGCGCCGAGCGCCTGGGTCACCCACGCGCCCTGGAAGCGCATCCAGATCGAGAGCTGTGCGAAGAGCACGCCGGCCAGCATGAAGACCGCGGTGAATCCGAGGACGAAGAGTCCGATTCCGGCCACCATCCTGCCCCGCCGCTGCTCGGCGAGGTCCGCGCCGGTCAGGCCGGTGACGTACCCGAGGTAGCCGGGCACCAGGGGGAGAACGCACGGGGAGAGGAAGGAGACGAGTCCCGCGAGGACCGCCACGGGGACGGCGAGGAGCATCGAGCCGTCCTGGACCACCTCCGCGAAGGGATTGGCCTGTGCGGCGACGCCCAGCAGAGCTGTGGGAAGGACGGCACTCACGCCGTCTCGGCGACCCGGTCGGCGATGAGCGTCTTGAGCGTGCTCTTCTCGGCGACGCCGAGGATCCTGGCGGCGACCCGGCCCCGCTTGTCGATCACCAGGGTCGTCGGGACGGCCTGCGGCGGCACGAAGTCGGTCATTGCCAGGAGGATGGCCCCGTCGCGGTCCGGCATCGACGGGTAGTCGATCCCGAAGGTGCGCTCGAAGGCGGCCGCGGTCGCCTGCTCGTCGCGCACGTTGACGCCGACGAACCGGACCTCGTCCGCGAACTCCGCGTTGAGCTCCGCGAGGTGCGGTGCCTCGACGCGGCAGGGCGCGCAGGCGGCGTACCAGAAGTTCAGGACGGTCACCTGACCGACCCAATCCGCGGAATCCACCGCGTCGCCGTCGTACGTCGTCCCGGACACGCGGACCGCCTCGCCGCGGGAGTCCTGGGCGTACTCCTCGACCGAGCCGTCGCCGGCGATGTAGTTCTTGTTGTTGCCCGCCCTCGCCTGCGCCGCCAGGGGATCCTCGGCGGCGGAGCAGGCGGCCAGCGGCACGGCCGCGGCCAGCACGACGGCGTAGCGCAGCAGGGCGCGGCGGTCCGGGCGGGGAACGGGGGACGGCAGGGGCATGGGATCAGGCTCCGGGGGTGTTCGCTGCGTTGGCCAGGAGGTCGGCGCAGGGTTCGGTGTAGCGCACGGCGACCAGTCGCTCCCCCTCGAAGTCGAGGCTGGTCACCGAGGCCAGGGTGCATTCGCGGTGTCGCGGGTCGTGCCAGAGCGGCTTGTTCTCGGCCGCGCGGCGGGTCACCCAGATGGGCAGCTGGTGCGCCACGAGGATGGCCTCGGCCCCGCGGCCACCGATCTCGACGGCGGCGTCGCGGTGCTCGCGCACGGCGGCCATGACGCGCGCGACCTGCTCGGCGTAGGGCTCGCCCCACGACGGCCTGAGGGGGTTCAGCAGATAGGGCCAGTGCTTGGGCTCGCGGAGCCGGCTCTTGATGTCGGACAGACCCTCGAAGTGGTTGGCGGCCTCGATGATGCGCGGTTCCGTGACGATCTCGAGGTCCAGCGCGGCGGCCGTCGGAGCGGCGGTCTCCTGCGCACGCGTCAGCGGGGACGCCGCAAGGTGCACGATCCGCGCACCGGCTGCCCGGCGCGCGGCGAAGTGATCGGCGACGCGATCGGCCATGGCGCGCCCCAGCTCCGACAGGTGGAACTCGGGCAGGCGGCCGTAGAGCACCCTGTCCGGGTTGTGCACTTCCCCGTGGCGGAGTAGGTGGACCGTCGCAGTAGGCATGATTCCAGTGTCTCAAACGAAGCGGCGGGCACCTAAAACTGCCGGGTGACACCCCTCACCTGAACTTTTGGTTAAAAGTTCAAGAAAAGGGTAGATATATGCTTTTGCATGCTTTACCGTTGAGTTAACGGGATCGAACCCCGGCCACGCACCACCGAAACCCAGCGCATCAGGAGCAACCGTGAACAACACCGCAGGCACCACCACCACCGTCGTCCCCGAGGGCATGACCGCCGGCGTCTGGACCCTGGACCCGTCCCACTCCGAGGTCGGCTTCTCCGTCCGCCACGCGGGCATCAGCAAGGTCCGCGGGCACTTCACCGAGGTCGAGTCCACCCTCCACATCGGCGATTCCCTCGAGGCCTCCAGCCTGAAGGCGACCATCCAGGCCGCGTCCTTCGACTCCCGCGACGCCAACCGCGACGCCCACGTGAAGGGGCCGGACTTCTTCGACGTCGAGCAGTTCCCGACGCTGACCTTCGCGGCAACCGGCGTCAAGGCCGACGACGGGGACTACGTCCTCACGGGCGATCTGACGATCCGCGGCATCACGAAGACCGTCGACTTCGAGGTGGAGTACGCGGGCACCGTCGTCGACCCCTTCGGCGCCACCCGCTCCGGCTTCTCCGGCAAGACCGTCATCTCCCGCAAGGAGTTCGGCCTCACCTGGAACGCCGCACTCGAGGCTGGCGGCGTGCTGGTGGGCGACAAGGTGACCATCACCCTCGACGTCGCCTTCGTGAAGGCCTCCTAGCCCGACCCGTCGGCTCCGCCTCCGAGGCGGGACCGACGGAACTCGTCAACCGCGGCCGCGCCGCCGGTGAGTCCCGCGACTCCCCGGCGGCGCGGCTTTCGCGTGCGGGTTGGGGGGCGGGTCGAACGGCTGGGCCCTGCGCCGGCTCCCTGCGGAGGCGCGCGAAATCAGCCTTCCTGATGATGCCCCGGGCGGGGGCGGTGCCGTTATCGTGAGAACCAAGCCATCCGACGAGCCAGGAGGAACCATGAGCACCCCCGACGACACCCCGCAGGTCCCCGAGCCGCCGAAGTACGGCGAGCGCCTGCCCGAGGGGCAAACCGGCCAGCCTGACGCCGGGGGGCAGCAGGGCCAGTCCCCCTACGGCCAGCCCCCGCAGCAAGGCCAGGCCCCCTACGGCCAGCCCCCGCAACAGCAGGGCTACGGGCAGTACGGCCAGCCTCCGCAGCAGGGCCAGTCCCCCTACGGCCAGCCCCCGCAGCAGCAGGGCTACGGGCAGTACGGCCAGCCTCCGCAGCAGGGCCAGTCCCCCTACGGCCAGCCCGGACAGGCGCCGTACGGCTACCCGCAGCAGATGTCCGGTGACACCGGTTTCGGGGGCCCCCAAGGCCAGCCCGCTCGCCCGAAGGAGCTGAACATCTCGTTCTGGCTGATCATGGCCGCCGGCGCGCTGACACTGGTGAGCGGGTTGAGTGTCCTGCTCTTCCCCGACGCGGTCGAGTCGATGATCAACGACGCCATGCAGGATCCAGCCACGCGGGACGCGCTGCAGCAATCCGGGATCGATTCGGCCGGGCTGGTCTCCACGATCGCCACCCTGACCGTCGCGTTCTCGGTGGTCTCGGCGGCCATCTACGCGCTGATCGCGTTCTTCATCCGCAAGGGCAGCAACGGGGCGCGCATTACCGGAACGATCTTCGCCGCGATTTCCCTGCTGGGACTGCTTGCGGGCGGCCTGGGCGCCGTGACGATCCTCCTCGGCGTGGCCGGCATCGTGTTCGCATGGCTGAAGCCCTCCAGCGCCTATATCGCCGCGCGCAAGGCGCAGAAGGCCGGCGGCTACGCCAGGTAGCCGCACTCGGGCCCAAGCTCGCGTCATCCCGCGCGGCAAGACGCACGGCACGGCACGACGACATGTCACGACGGCGGCCGCGCGGACCCAGGTCCGCGCGGCCGCCGTCGTCTGCCACCCAGCGGGCGTGGACGGGACGACACGCCGGTCGCTAGGGCCCCGGCGGTCCGCCCTGACCGGCATGGCCGGCGTGGTAGGCCAGGATCTGGAGTTCGCGGGCCATGTCGACCTTGCGCACCTGGACCCCGGGCGGTACCTGCAGCACCACGGGGGCGAAGTTCAGGATGTTCCTCACCCCGGCGGCCACCACCCTCTCGCACAGGGCTTGAGCCGCCGCTCCCGGCACCGCGAGCACCGCCATGTTGACGGCATCGGCCGGCAGCAGCGTCTCGAGCTCGCCGGCGTCCCGCACGTCCAGGTCGGCGAACCTCCGGCCAATCAGTTCCGGCGATTGGTCCAGAAGCGCCACGAGGCGGAACCCGTTGCCCCGGAAGCCGCCATAGCCCGCGAGCGCGCGGCCGAGATTACCGGCGCCGACGATGGCGACGCGCCAGTCGCGGTCCAGGCCCAGGGTCCCGGAGATGAATCCGGCAAGTACGCCCACCTCGTAGCCGACACCGCGCCGCCCGAACGTGCCGAGCAGCGACAGGTCCTTGCGGAGGATCGCGGAGTTCACGCCGGAGGCCTCCGCCAGCACCTCCGAGGACACCGTTTCCGTGCCCTCCGCCGCCAGCGAGTCCAGCACCCGCAGGTAGAGCGTGAGCCGTCCCAGCGTCGCCTCGGGCAGGACCTTGTCGGCGGCCCTCACGACGTGAGCAGTCTTTCGAGGCGGACGGGATCGACGACCCAGAAGTCCCGCGGCACGCCATCGACCAGCAGGACGGGGATCTCCTCGGCGTGGCGCGCCAGCAGGGCGGGGTCCTCGTCGATGCGCCGCTCCGCCCACGCCACGCCGAGCCTCCCGGCGACTTCGGACACCGTCTGGCGGGCCGTGGCGCAGAGGTGGCAGCCCTCGCGGGTCAGCAGTTCGACGCGCGGCGGCCCCGGGTGGTGAGTCTCTGCGTCGGGGTCCATGGCATTAATCTACCGCCGCGAAGCGCGCGCGCCCGCCCCGCGCGACGGCGCGCGAACGGTGAGCTGGGTCACCCCCGGAGTTGCCCTAGACTGTGGCCATGCCCCAGCCGACCACAGGCCGCGCCGCCCCGCGCCCCGCACCCGTCGCCGAGGCCGCGTTCTTCGACGTCGACAACACCATGATGCGCGGGGCCAGTCTCTTTGCCGTGGCCCGCAAGCTGCACGCACGGGGGGCGTTCAGCTTCCGCCAGGGCGCGTCCATCGCCCTGAAGCAGGCGCGGTTCATCCTGCGGGGGGAGAACCTCGGCGATATCCACAAGGCCCGTGACGAGGCGCTGGCCCTGGCGGCCGGCTTCCTGGTCGACGACATGACGGCGTTGGGGGACGAGGTCTACGACGAGTTCATCGCCTCGAAGATCTATCCCGGCACGCGGGCGCTGGGGGAACAGCACCTGCGCGCCGGACGCCGCGTCTGGCTCGTGACGGCAACCCCGCTGGAGGTCGCGTCCGTCATCTCGAGCAGGCTGGGCCTCACGGGGGCGCTCGGGACCGTCGTCGAGCAGGACGCCGGCGTGTACACGGGACGGCTGGTCGGCGAGATCCTGCACGGGCCGGCGAAGGCGGTGGCCGTCCGCGAACTGGCGTTGCGCGAGGGGTTGGACCTGCGGCGCTGCTGGGCCTACAGCGATTCCTTCAACGACGTCCCGCTGCTGGAGGCAGTCGGCCACCCCGTCGCCATCAACCCGGACGCCCGGCTCCGCGCCCACGCGGTGCGGAACGCCTGGCCGGTCTACGACTTCCGCACCGGCCGCCGCGCCGCGACCTTGGGACTGAAGGCGGCGACGGTCTCCGGGGCTGCCTACGGACTCTGGCGGACGCTGGCGACCCTGCGGCGCCGCTGACCCGCGCGCCCCGAACACCACGGGGCCCGCCGCGCCGCGGCACCACCGGGCATTCCGTCCCGCGCCGCCCCTCGACCACCGGCGCGGACGCGCTGGGATGGCCAGGGGCCACGCACAACGACGGCGGGGCCGCACCCAGAGGTGCGGCCCCGCCGTCGTGCGGCTCGCCAGAAGACGAGCGCGCGCTACTTCTTGTTGCGGCGCTGGTGGCGGGTCTTGCGAAGCAGTTTGCGGTGCTTCTTCTTCGCCATACGCTTGCGGCGCTTCTTGATAACAGAGCCCATTGGTTCCTCACAGACTGGTGGTTGGTGACTTGATTCCGGCCGCGATCGACCGGCGACAGCCCACGCGGACGTTAAAACGTTCCCTAACAGATTACCTGTTCATCGGACGTGCTCGCACCACCGCCCCTAGGCGGTCTCCGAGGCACCCTCGACCCGCGCCGTCCGCAGGTAATCCTCGACGGCGCCCTCCGGCACCCGGTAGGAGCGGCCGAAACGGACGGCCGGCAGCTCCCCAGAGTGCACCAGCCTGTAAACCGTCATCTTCGATACGCGCATGACATCGGCGACTTCCGCCACCGTCATGAAGTGCGCGCTCGCGAAGTTTGCTGCGTCGTTCATCCCCAATATTCTCCTGTACTCCCCCAACGCGGATAATCCCCAAGCGGCCCGGCGCCCGCGATGCGGGTCCGTGCCGTCCGCTTTCAAGTCTAGTTGCTGGTGATACGAATGTGAAAGACGCCCGGACCCGCTGTGACGGCGGCGCCGGGCCGTCCCCGGTGTCGGGCCATCCCCGGCGTCGGGCTCAGCCGCGGTCCGCCCGCACCGCCGCCGCGAGCGCGGCGAGGGCGACCTCCGTGGCCTCCCAGCCCAGGCACGCGTCCGTCACGGATTGTCCGTACACGAGGTCCCGGCTCGGGTCCGTGGTGCCCGGATCGAGCCGCTGCGCGCCGGGGACCAGGAAGCTCTCCACCATCACTCCCGCGATGGCGCGTTCGCCGCCCGCGATCCGGGACGCCAGCTCGGTGAGCACCTCGGCCTGGCGGACGTGCGACTTGCCCGAATTGGCGTGGCTGGCATCCACGACGACCCGCGGGTTGACGCCGCTGGCCGCGAGGGCGGAGCCGGCGGCCGCGACGTCGGCCGCCGAGTAGTTGGGTCCCCCCGCCCCGCCGCGGAGGATCAGGTGCGCGTCGGGGTTTCCGGACGTGGCGACGAGGCTCGCGCGCCCGTCCTCGTCGATCCCGAGGAAGGCCTGCGGCGCCGCGGCCGCCAGGCATGCGTCCACCGCCACCCGCAGGCCGCCGTCCGTCCCGTTCTTGAATCCCACGGGCATCGACAGGCCCGACGCAAGCTGGCGGTGGATTTGGCTCTCCGTGGTGCGGGCCCCGATGGCGCCCCACGACACGAGGTCCGCGAGGTACTGCGGGCTGATCGGCTCCAGGAACTCCGTGGCCGCGGGCAGACCCAGCTTTCCGACGTCGCGGAGGAACCCCCGGGCGGCGCGCAGGCCGGCGGCGATATCGTGTCCCCCGTCCAGGCCCGGATCGTTGACGAGGCCCTTCCAGCCGACGGTCGTCCTGGGCTTCTCGAAGTAGGTGCGCATCACCACGAGCAGTTCGCCCCGGTGGCGCGCCGCGGCGTCCGCGAGCCGGCGGGCGTAGTCGAGCCCGGCGGCGGGGTCGTGGATGGAGCACGGCCCCACCACCACCAGGAGGCGGGGATCGACGCCGTCGAGCACGGCGCGGATCTCCTGCCGCGCCCGCCCGACGCGGTACTGCAACTCGTCCCCGGCCGGGAGCTCGGACACGACGTCGGCGGGGCTGGGGAGTTCGGAGAACCCGGACACCCGCTCGTTGCTGTTGGGGACGGGGCGGCGGTTGGTTTCGATGCTCACGGTGGGCCTTTCGGGGTTCGGTGCTCCGGCGGGCCGTGGCCGGGAGGACCGTCACCGGGTACCCCGGCCGCCTTCAGCGCCGCCTGGAAATGGCAAAGGACCGGGAGCGTGTGCTCCGGTCCTTGTGTCGGCTCTGAAGGTGGGTAGGCGCTATCAGCTAGACGCGGGCCCCTCCAGAGCCGACGAAAAATACGCATACCAACGGTGTGTCATGGCCCCGACGCTACCGTCCCGCCGTCCGCAACGCACGTCCGCGACGCCCTGTGACGCCGCCCGCACCGCCCCTCTCTCGCCGCGCGGGCGCATCCCCCTCTCTCCCCGGGCATGCCGGCCCTACCCCTGCCGGCGCAGCCCGGTGTAGTCACGGGCGAAGTGCACCAGCGGATCGTCCCCGGCGCCCGCGCCGCGCCCCATGGCCACGACCTCCCCCACCACGAGACGGTGCGTCGCAACGGTCACCGCCCGCACGGTGCGCACCTCGAACCAGGCCAGGGCGCCCTCGACGACGGCGGAGCCGGAGACGGGCGCGCGGCGGAACGGCACCTGGTTGAGCAGACCGACCACGGGGTTGCCGGGACTGGCGAGCCAACTCGCAATCCCCCGCTGATCCCGGGCCAGGAGCGACAGCGTCCACGCGCCGGCCGCCTCCACGGCCTCGCAGGCCCTCCCCTCCTCGTACAGGCTGACGAGCAGGGTGGGCGGATCGTGGGACACGTCCAGGTACCCCGTCACGGTGGCCGCAACGTCGTGCCCGCGGTGGCGGGCAGCGACCACCGCGACGCCGGAGGCGATGTCCGCGGCGAGGCCGCGGTACACCTCGCGGTCGGCCTCGCCGGGACCGTCGGACCCCACGAGGTGGGCATGCGGCGCATCGGGGATCTCCATGACCCCATGCTCGCAGAGGCCGCGGTCGCGCGCGGCGTGTGCCGCTAGATGACGCCGAGGGCGAGCATCGCATCGGCGACCTTGACGAAGCCCGCGATGTTGGCCCCGGCAACGTAGTTGCCGGGCTGGCCGTACTCCTCCGCCGTCCGCGCGCAGGTGTCGTGGATGCCCACCATGATTTCGCCCAGCCGGCGTTCGGTGTGCTCGAAACTCCAGGAGTCGCGGCTGGCGTTCTGCTGCATCTCGAGGGCGGAGGTCGCCACGCCGCCGGCGTTGGCCGCCTTCCCCGGGCCGAACAGCACGCCCGCCTCCTGGAAGATGGCCGTCGCCTCGGCGGTGCATGGCATGTTCGCGCCCTCGGCCACGGCCACAACGCCGCGCTCGACGAGGCGCCCAGCCGACTTCGCGTCGAGTTCGTTCTGGGTGGCCGACGGGAGCGCGACGGTCGCGTCCACGTCCCACACGTTGCCGCCCGCGACGTAGGCGACGCCCCGGCCGCGGCGCTCGGCGTACTCGCTGATGCGTCCGCGCTCGGTCTCCTTGATGGTGCGGAGCAGCCCGACGTCGATGCCTGACTCGTCGACGACGTAGCCGGAGGAATCGGAGGCCGCGACGACGGTCGCGCCGAGCGACTGGGCCTTGGCGATGGCGTTGATGGCCACGTTGCCGGAACCCGAGACCACCACCCGCTGCCCGTCCAAGCCCGCTCCCCGGGTCCTCAGCATCTCCTGCGCGAAGAGCACCGCGCCGAAACCCGTGGCCTCCGGCCGCACCAGGGACCCGCCCCAACCGGTTCCCTTGCCCGTCAGGACACCCGACTCGTAGCGGTTGGTGATCCGCTTGTACTGCCCGAACAGGTAACCGATCTCGCGCGCTCCGACGCCGATGTCTCCGGCCGGCACGTCCGTGTGCTCGCCGATGTGCCGGTACAGCTCCGTCATGAACGACTGGCAGAAGCGCATGACCTCGCCGTTGGATTTGCCGCGCGGGTCGAAGTCCGATCCGCCCTTGCCGCCGCCGATCGGCATGCCGGTCAGCGCGTTCTTGAACACCTGCTCGAAGCCGAGGAACTTGACGATGCCCAGGTACACCGACGGGTGGAAGCGCAGCCCGCCCTTGTACGGCCCGAGCGCCGAGTTGAACTCCACCCGGAAGCCGCGGTTGATCTGCACCCGCCCGGAGTCGTCGACCCACGGGACGCGGAAGATGATCTGCCGCTCGGGCTCGCACATGCGCTGCAGGATCGCGGCTTCCGCGTACTCGGGATGGCGCGACACCACCGGTTCGAGGCTCTCGAAGACCTCGGTGACGGCCTGGTGGAACTCCGCCTCGCCCTGGTTGCGACGGAAGACGTCCTCGCGGATGTTCTCCAGGTGCCGGTCCATGTGGGTTGCTCCTTGCGCTGCGCCGAGGATGCCGCGTCGCATCCCGGGGGCCGAAAGCCCGCCTCGACCCTGCCACGGAGCCGCCGGGCTCCGCCAACGGCGCGGAAACATGGGGCGGGATTCGCGTAACGATCGGCGCGTCCCGCGAGACGCGGGCTACCGTCCCCGCCGCGGGTAGCGGCGCCGGGCCCGTTCGCGGGCGATCCCCGACCGTCCCGCTACCGCCGCGGGTAGCGGCGCCGGGCCCGTTCGCGGGCGATCCCCGACCGTCCCGCTACCGCCGCGGGTCGCGGCGCCGGGCCCGTCCGCGGGCGATCCCCGACCGTCCCGCTACCGCCGCAAGTCGCGGCGCCGGGCCCGTTCGCGGGCGATCCCCGACCGTCCCGCTACCGGCGGCGGCCGAACTTCGGCTTGGGCAGCCTGTCCAGGAGGTCCTGCGCGCGTCCGGTGACCTGCTCCACGGTGCGGCCGACCGTCCGCCCCAACTGCTGGGCCGACTGCTGGGCCGACTGCGCGGTGGGAAGGACCGACGCGGGGGGGACGGGGTGGCGCGCCGCCGGGGCAAGCTCCGACCCGGCCGCCGTTGTGGGTGGCGCGCCGGGCGACGACGTGGCCGTGGCCTGCCGCGCGGGCGCGTGCCGACCGGCCTGGGGCGTCGGGGCGGAGTGCTGAGCGGGAGCGTGTTGCCCGGGGACGGGCTGCCCGGCGACGGCGGCCGGCGCGGGTCGCGGCACCGGCCTCACGGAGGCCTCGGGAACCGACTCCTGGGCGAGTGCCGCGCGCGGCGGCGCGGCATTCGCCGGTCCCTGCGGTCGGCTGTCTGCGGCCGGGCCGGCAGGTCGACGCGGCGCCGCGGCGCCCGGGTCCGCCGCCGTCGCGAAGTCGGTCAGCCACGCGGCCGCCTCGGCCAGCGGCACCGGATCCACGGAATAGTAGCGGCGCTGGCCGTCCGCCCGCGTGGTGACCAGACCGGCCTCGCGGAGGACCTTGAGGTGCTTGGACACGGTGGGCTGGCTGACGCCGAGGGTGTCGACCAACTCCCCCACCGACTGGTCTCCGGGCCGCAGCGCCTCGAGAATCCGGCGCCGGTTGCGTTCGGCGATGACAGGAAAGACGTCGTCGTGGGGCATGCCATCACCCTAACTGCATATACTCCTGCGGGCATGCCCCGCGCCGGAGTGTCACCGGATCCCGAAGCGCCCGGGGGGCTCAATCGAACCAGGGGTCCAGCCCGTAGAGCGGGAAGACCTCCTTGCGCGTGGCCATGATCGTCCGGTCCACCGGATCCGCCGGGTCGTAGCCGACCTCCCAGGAGCGCCACCAGATGTCGGCGTCGTCTCCCATCATGGCCGGCGCCTCGGTCCCGTAGAGTTCGGCGACATGGTCCCGCCAGGGCTGCGGCACCGGCGTGCGCGCCGGCACGGGGCGGCCGCCGGCGATGGCGATCAGGTGGCTCCAGGCGCGCGGGACGACGTTCGCGACGTTGTAGCCGCCACCGCCGGTGGCGATCCAGCGCCCCTCGCACAGTCGGTCGGCCAGGTCCGAGACGTCGAGCATGTTTTGCCGCTGCCCGTCGACGCTCAGGCGCAGGTTGCTCAGCATGTCCAGCGCGTGGCCGTCGCAGCCGTGCTGGCTCACGATGACCCCCGGGTCGAAAGCCGTCGCGATCTGCGGGACCACGGCATGGAAGGCACGCAACCAGCCGGCGTCGCCGGTCCCCGCGGGGACGGCGACGTTCACGGCCGTGCCCACGGCGTCGGGCCCGCCGATGTCGTTGGCGAATCCCGTGCCCGGGAAGAGCGACATTCCCGACTCGTGGAGCGAGATGGTCATGACCCGCGGCTCGTTCCAGAAGATGCGCTCGGTGCCGTCGCCGTGGTGGGCGTCGACGTCGATGTACAGGACCCGGGCGACCCCTCCGTCGAGCAGCCGCTGGATGGCCAGCGCGGCGTCGTTGTAGACGCAGAAACCGCTGGCGTGGCCGCGGGCGGCGTGGTGCATCCCCCCGGCGATGTTGACCGCGTGCAGCGCGGCCCCGCTCAGTATGCCTTCGGCCGCCACGAGCGATCCGCCGGCCAGGCGGGCGCTGGCTTCGTGGATGCCGGGGAAGAGCGGGTTGTCCTCGGTGCCGAGGCCGGCGGCTTCGTTGGGCTCGCCGGGGGACTCGCTGGCACGCCGGACAGCCGCGACGTATTCGGGGTCGTGGACCGTCTCCAGCTCGGCGTCGGTGGCGACCGGGGGCTCGACAACCGTGTAGTTGGGGCGCGCGAGCGTTCCGAGCTCCGCAGTCAGCCGCATGGTCAGATCCAGCCGCGCGGGGTGCATGGGATGGCTGTCGCTGAATCGATAGGCCATCAGGTCACCGCTCCAGATAACCTGCGTCGGCGGCGACGGGGCTGCGCTCTTGCTCATCACCTCCACAGGCTACGCGAACCGGCGGGCTTCCGCCCGTGGTGCGCGCGCCGGGGTCCGCGCCCGCCCCCGGGCCCGCGCGAAGTGGTTTACTGTGAACTGTCGCCAGGAGGGTCCTGCGCGGCAGCAGCAGTCCACGGATCCGCCGGAAAACATGCCCACATCACAGCAAGTGCCACGCCCCACGCGCCTGGGGCCCCTGGGACGCGTCTTCTTCGGCGCCCGCGATCTCGTCGACCGCCTCGCCGCCAGCTCACCCGCCCGCCTCGCCCTCACGGTGTTCGGGCTGGTCATCACCCTCTTCACGGCGCTGCTGTCGCTGCCCGCGTCGTCCAGCGCCGGCGGGTTCACGCCGCTGCACGACGCGCTGTTCACCGCCGTCTCGGCGGTGTGCGTCACCGGACTGACGGTCGTGTCCACGGCCACCCACTGGTCCTTCTTCGGGCAGGTGGTGATCCTCGTGGGCATCTTCGTCGGCGGTCTCGGCATCCTCACGCTCGCGTCCCTGCTGTCGCTGGCGGTCAGCAAGCGCCTCGGCGTGCGCGGGAAGCTGCTGGCCCAGCAGTCGATGAACACGCAGAACGTCGGACGGCTGGGCGAGGTCGGCACGCTGCTGCGGATCGTCATCACCACCTCGGTGGCGATCGAGGTGCTGCTGGCCCTCATGCTGACGCCGCGCTTCCTGGTGCTCGGCGAGCCGTTCGGCCAGGCGCTGTGGCACGGGATCTTCTACGCAATCTCGGCCTTCAACAACGCCGGGTTCACCCCGCACTCCGATGGGCTCGTCCCCTACGAGACCGACCTGTGGATCCTCGTCCCGCTCATGCTCGGCGTGTTCATCGGCAGCCTCGGCTTCCCGGTGGTGATGGTCCTCATCACGTTCCGGTTCCAGATGCGCCAGTGGACGCTGCACGCCAAGCTCACGCTCGCCGTGACGTCGATCCTCATGGTCGCCGGCGCGTTCGTCTGGCTGGTCCTGGAATGGAACAACGCCGCGACCATCGGGGGGATGGGCGTCGGCGACAAGCTGGTGCACTCACTCTTCGCCTCCGTCATGACCCGTTCGGGCGGATTCAACCTGGTCGACCAGAACGAGCTCGAATCCTCGACCATGCTGCTGACCGACGCGCTGATGTTCGCCGGCGGGGGCTCCGCGTCGACGGCCGGCGGCATCAAGGTCACCACGATCGCCGTCCTGTTCCTCGCGATCGCCGCGGAGGCCCGCGGCGACTCCGACGTCAAGGCCTTCGGCCGGCGCATCCCGGAGGGCGCGCTGCGCGTCGCGATCTCCGTCGTCGTCCTCGGCGCCACGCTGGTCAGCCTCGCGACGGCGCTGCTGCTGGGCATCAGCGGCGAGGCGCTGGACCGGGTGCTGTTCGAGTCCATCTCGGCCTTCGCCACGGTGGGCCTGAGCACCAACCTCAGCGCAGAGCTGCCCCCGGAGGGCAAGTACGTGCTCGCGGCCCTGATGTTCGCCGGGCGCGTCGGCACCATTACACTGGCCGCGGCGCTGACGCTGCGCCAGCGTGACCAGCTGTACCACTTCCCGGAAGAGAGGCCAATCATTGGCTGAGAACAAGACGGACCACAACGCCCCGGTCCTGGTCGTTGGCCTCGGCCGCTTCGGCGCGGCCGTGGCCGAGCAGCTGGTCCGGCAGGGGCGCGAGGTGCTGGCGATCGAGCGCAACGCCGAGCTGGTCCGGAAGTGGGCCGGCGCGCTGACGCACGTCGTCGAGGCCGACGCCACGAACGTGGACGCGCTGCGCCAGCTCGGCGCGCAGGACTTCTCGTCCGCCGTCGTCGGAGTGGGGACATCCATCGAGTCCTCCGTGCTGATCACCGTCAACCTGGTCGACCTCGGCATCGAGCACCTGTGGGTCAAGGCGATCACGCCGTCCCACGGCAAGATCCTCAGCCGCATCGGCGCGAACCACGTCGTCTATCCGGAGGCCGACGCCGGGGTCCGCGCGGCGCACCTGGTCGGCGGTCGCATGCTGGACTTCATCGAGTTCGACGACGGCTTCGCGATCGTCAAGATGTATCCGCCGAGGGAGACGCAGGGCTTCACGCTCGCCGAGTCGCAAGTGCGGTCCAAGTACGGCGTGACGATCGTCGGCGTGAAGTCTCCCGGCGAGGACTTCACCTACGCGCAGCCGGACACCAAGGTCACGCGGCGCGACGTCCTGATCGTCTCGGGCCACGTCGATCTCCTCGAACGCTTCGCCTCCCGGCCCTAACCCGCGAGCTCCCGGCTGATCTCGGCCGCGCGGTCGGCCGCGGCGCGGGCCGCGCGGGCGATGATGTCCGGGACGCCCTCGGCGTCGAAGGTCGCGATGGCCCGCTCCGTGGTGCCGTTCGGGCTGGTCACGGCGCGGCGCAGCGCCGACGGTTCCGCGCCCGGCTCCTCCAGCATGCGGCCCGCGCCCGCCACGGTCGCACGCGCCAGGTCCCGGGCCAGCGTGGGCTCGAGCCCCAGCTCCTCCCCCGCCCGCGCCATCGCCTCGGCGAGGTAGAAGGCGTACGCGGGGCCGGAGCCGCTGACCGCCGACACGGCGTCCAGCTGTGCCTCGGGCACCACGCGGACCAGGCCGGAGCCGGCGAACAGCGCGGCCACGGCGTCGACCTGGGCGTCGGTCGCATGGGTCCCGCCGCTCAGCCCGACGGCGCCGCGGCCCACCGTCAGCGGCGTGTTCGGCATGCTGCGCACCACGGGCTGTCCCGGGGCCAGCGATCGCTCGATCATGTCGATGGTGACGGCCGCCGCCACGCTGACCACGACGGTTCCCGGGCGGAGGGCGCCGGCGATCTCACGGCAGAGCTCCTGGATTCCCACGGGCTTGACGCCGAGGAAGACGATGTCGGCGCCCATGGCGGCGTCGATGTTGGCGTCCGCGTCGACCGACGTCGCCAGCGCCACCACGCCCGTGTCCGCGGCCAGGTCCCGCGCCTTCTCGGTGCCGCGGACCGTGGCGGTGATCCGCGACGGCTCGACGCCGGAGCCCAGGATCCCGCGCAGGATGGCGCCGTTCATGGATCCGGCGCCCAGGAAGGCCAGGCGGTGCGGGGACGTGTCGACGGGGTAGTCGGTGTGCGGTTTCTCCATGCCGCCATTGTTCCACGGGGCGGGAGCCCAATGCCGGGCCCCTGATTAACAGGGTTCTCCCAGCTTCCTGGGGGCTGGCGCACAACCTCGATGCTTAGAGTGAGGCGTACCTCATTTAGGTGCGAGTGATGAAGGATCGGACACGGCTTCGACACCGTTCCGGTCCAGGTGTCGGCGAGCGAACGCGAGTGTTTCCCCCAACCACTCCTCCCGCTCGCCGGCACCTTTCGCTTTGCGCGTGGAGACCTCGACCGCCACGACGCCGCCCCAGCCCGAATCGCGCAGGTGCCCCATCGCCTCCGCCACGGGTTGCGTCCCGCGACCGGGCACGAGGTGCTCGTCCTTGCCGTTGTCCTGCCCGTCGCAGAGGTGCACGTGGGAGAGCCTGTCCCCCAGCGACACCATGGCCTCGTGGGAGTCCATGTTGGAGATCGCCGCGTGGGAGAAGTCCCAGGTCACGAACTCGTAGGGCTGCGGCACCGGGTTCCAGTGCGGGAGGTACATCTTCGCCTCGCGGCCGCGGGCGCGCCACGGGTACATGTTCTCCACGGCGATCTTCACGCCGTACTGCTCCATGATCCGCGCGACGCCGTCGGCGAACCCCGTCGCGTAGGTGCCCTGCCAGCGGAACGGCGGGTGCGCGACCACGACGTCGCACCCCACGTCCCGCGCCATGGCCGCGGACATCTCGATCTTGTTCCACGCGCTGCCCCACACCTGCTGGGTCAGCAGGAGGGTGGGCGCGTGGATCGCCATGATGGGCTGGTCGTAGCGCGAGCTGAGCTCCGCGAGGCGGGCCGGGCTCTGGGAGATCTGGTTTCCGGTGACCAGAACCTCGACGCCGTCGTAGCCGAGGTCGCGGGCCACCGAGAAGGCGTCGTGGACATTCAGCGGATAGACCGAGGCGCTCGACAGCGCCACCGGGATGAGGTCCTTCGTCATTGCGCGGCTTCCCGTCTCATTCGTTCACATCGACTGCGGGAACCCCGGGCCGTTGCCCGAGTTCCACCTGCCCCACACCCACGCTACTACCCAGCGGCAGGGGGCCGTCGAACATCAGGTGGTCGAATCGCCGCAGGATGAGCCCCTCCCGGAGGGCCCAGGGGCAGATGCGCAGGGACTTGATTCCGAACGCGGCCATGGCGGCCTCCGCCACCACGGCCCCGGCGAGGAGCTGCGGGGCGCGGACCTCGGACACCCCCGGCAGCTCCGCGCGCTGCCCGGCGGTCATGGCCGCGAGCCGGTGCGTCCACAGCTTGAGGTCGGCGTGCCGCAGGACCCGCTTGACGTAGGGCCCCTCGGCGCTGGGCGCGGCGCCGGTGATCCGCGCCAGCGAGCGGAAGGTCTTGGAGGTGCCGGCGACGAGCGTGGGGGCGCCGAACGCCGCCAGCTCGCCGACGGGCGCGCTCAGCGTCTCCCGGACGTACGCGCGCAGCGCCTTCAGGTCACGCGTGCCGGGCGGATCCCCCGGGAGCCGCTCGCGCGTGAGGCGGCCGGCACCGAGGGGGACCGAACGTGCCGCCGCCGGGAAGTCGTCCGTTCCGATCGCCATCTCGAACGAGCCGCCGCCGATGTCGAGGTCGAGGATGGTCTCGGCCCCCCAGCCGAACCAGCGCCGGACGGCGTGGTACGTCATGCCGGCCTCCTGCTCGCCCGTCAGTTCGGTCAGCGTCACGCCGGTCTGTTCGACGACGCGGTCCAGCACGGCCTGCCCGTTGGCGGCCTCGCGGATCGCCGAGGTGCAGAAGGCCAGCAGGTCCGCGGCCCGGTGGCGCTTCGCGAAGCGGGAGGCCTCCTGGACGAAGTCCACCAGCTCGCGCTGGCCCTGCTCGTTGATGGCCCCGGCGTCGTCGAGGAAGCTCACCAGCGCGAGCGGGCGCTTGTGCGAGGCGAACGCCGCCGGACGCGCGCCCGGGTACGCGTCCACCAACAGGAGGTGGACGGTGTTCGAGCCGATGTCCAGGACGCCGAGCCTCACCGCCGGTGCCGCCCCGCCGCTACTTCTTTTTCGCGGCGGGCCGCCGGGCCGCCGGCTTCTTCGCCCCGCGCTTGACCGGTCCCTTGGCCCGCTTCTCCGCCAGCAGCTCGACGGCGCGCTCCCGGGTCAGTTCCTCGATGGCCGTGTCCCGCGGGACGGTGATGTTGGTGACGCCATCCGTGATGTACGGGCCGAAGCGCCCCTCCTTCACCACGATCGGCTTCTCCGTCACCGGGTCGTCTCCGAACTCCGCAAGCGGCGGCGCGGCCGTGCGTCCGCCGCGCTGCTTGGGCTGCGAGTAGATTTCCAGCGCCTGCTCGAGCGTGATCGTGAAGATCTCCTCCTCGGATCCGATGGACCGCGAGTCGGAACCCTTCTTCAGATACGGGCCGAAGCGGCCGTTCTGGACGGTGATCTCGGTGCCCTCCGCGTCCGTGCCCAGGACGCGCGGCAGCCGGATGAGGCGCAGCGCCTCCTCGAGGGTGACCGTCTCCACGGACATCGACTTGAAGAGCGAACCCGTGCGCGGGCGCTCCTTCACGGGCTTCTTCGGCGGCTTGGGCTTGCCGTTCTTGTAGTACTCGACGGGCAGCGCGGCGAGTTCCTCCGGCGTGGGCTCGTGGATGACCTCGGTGACGTACGCGCCGTACCGTCCGTCCTTCGCGACGATCGCCCGGCCCGTCTCCGGGTCGACGCCGAGTTCGCGCTCCTCGGGTCCCGCGGCCTCCATGAGCTCGCGCGCCTTCTCGGCCGTGAGTTCGTCCGGCGCGAGGTCCTCGGGCACGTTGGCGCGCTGCGGCTCGGTGCCCTCGGGCGCGTCGGCCGGCAGTGGCTTCTCCAGGTACGGCCCGTACTTGCCCACGCGCAGGACGATGCCCGGGGCGATCTCGACCGAGTTGATGGCGCGCGCGTCGATGTCGCCGAGGTTCTCGACGACGGCTTGCAGGCCGGCGGCCTCTTGGCCCTCGCCGAAGTAGAACTTCCTCAGCCACGCCGAGCGCGCCAGGTGGCCCTTGGCGATCTCGTCGAGGTCGTCCTCGAGCCGGGCCGTGAAGTCGTAGTCCACGTAGCGGGCGAAGTGCTCCTCCAGCAGCCGGATCACGGAGAACGCGATCCAGCTCGGCACGAGCGCGCCGCCGCGCTTGGTGACGTAGCCGCGGTCCATGATCGTGGAGATCGTCGGCGCGTAGGTTGACGGGCGGCCGATCTCGCGCGCCTCGAGCTCCGCGACGATCGAGGCCTCGGTGTAGCGCGGTGGGGGCGAGGTCTCGTGGCCGGAGGCCTCGATCGCCTTGCCCGTGAGCGGGTCCGCGACCTTGAGCACCGGAAGCCGGCGCTCGGCCTCGTTCTCGGCCTCCTCGGCGGGGGAGATGTCCCGCCCCTCCTCGTAGGCGGCCATGAAGCCGCGGAAGGTGATGACCGTGCCCGACGCGGAGAATTCCGCCGTGCGGCCATCCCGCGCCTGTCCGGAGAGCCGGACGGAGGCGGTGGAGCCCTTGGCGTCGGCCATCTGCGAGGCGACGGTCCGCTTCCAGATGAGCTCGTAGAGCTTGAACTCGTCGGCGCCGAGCTGGCTGCGGACGTCGACGGGACGGCGGAAGGAGTCGCCCGCGGGGCGGATGGCCTCGTGCGCCTCCTGCGCGGTGTCGGACTTGCCCTTGTACAAGCGCGGCTTGGCGGGGACCGCGTCCGCCCCGTATAGCTCCGCGGCCTGCTTCCGGGCCGCATTGACGGCCTCGTTGGACAGGAACACGGAGTCCGTACGCATGTACGTGATGTAGCCGTTCTCGTACAGGCGCTGCGCCACCTGCATGGTCGACTTGGAGGACCAGCGCAGCTTGCGCGAGGCCTCCTGCTGCAGCGTCGACGTCGTGAACGGGGCCGCGGGGCGGCGCGTGTAGGGCTTGGTGTCGACGCTCTGGACGGCGAAGGCGGCCCCCTCCAGCCCCTCGGCCAGGGACGTCGCCGCGTCGCGGTCCAGGGGCACGACGCCGGTCCCGGACTTTGGCGTCTTCAGCTCGCCGCGGTCGTCGAAGTCGCGTCCCGTGGCGACGCGGGCGCCGTCGACGGCGACCAGCTTGGCGCGGAAGGACTCGTCGGCGGCGGTGGCGAACTCGCCCGAGAGGTCCCAGTAGGACGCGGAGCGGAACGCCATGCGTTCGCGCTCGCGCTCGACGACGAGCCGGGTCGCGACGGACTGCACGCGGCCCGCGGACAACCCGCGGGCGACCTTGCGCCACAGCACCGGGGAGATCTCGTAGCCGTAGAGCCGGTCCAGGACCCGGCGGGTCTCCTGGGCGTCGACCAGGTCGGTGTCGAGCTCGCGGATGTTCTCGAGGGCGCGGGCGATGCCCTCCTTCGTGATCTCGGTGAACGCCATGCGGTACACCGGGACCTTCGGCTTCAGGACCTGCAGCAGGTGCCACGCGATGGCTTCGCCTTCGCGGTCCGCATCGGTTGCGAGGTAGAGCGCGTCGGCGTCCTTGAGTTGCGCCTTGAGGTCCGCCACCCGCTTCTTCTTGTCCGGATAGACGACGTAGTACGGCTCGAAGTCGTTGTCGATGTCCACGGCGAACTTGCCCACGGACGTCTTCTTGAGTTCCGCCGGCAGCTCCGAGGGCTGCGGAAGGTCCCGGATGTGGCCGACGGACGCGTCGACGACGAATCCCTCGCCAAGGTACTTGGCGATCGACTTGCTCTTGGCGGGAGACTCGACGATCACGAGTTTCTTGCCGGTCTTTTCCTTGGCCTTGGGGGGCACAACACTCCTATTGCAGCCGGTGGCACGTCGGCACGACGAGCCTGCTCATACCTGCTCTAGGGTAGCCGCATCGACGCCGTACCGGGCAAGCGGAGTCCCCGAGTGTGCGCAACGGCGCGTCCGCGGGGCCGGCGGGCCGACCGCGGCCTACGGCGCGGAGCTCCTGATCTCCGGGAGGAAGGAAAGCATGTAGTAGAGGCGCTCCCCGTCGATGCCGCGCTCCTCCGGGTCCGCGAGGGCCTCGTATTCGTCGACCAGTGCGTAGACGCGCTTGACGAACTCGTCCCGCTGCTCCTCCCTGAGGAACACCATGCCGGTGGTGAGGACCGGCGCGCGTCCGGGGGACGGCTCGATCCCGGCCTTCCGGTCGGCGTCGCGCCGGGCGATTTCGGCGCTGAGCCGTTCGCGGAACGCGTTCAGCTGCACGTTCAGGAACGCGTTCTTCGCGGCGGTGGAGTCGCTCAGCGTGCCCACGACCAGCTGGTCCCCGGCCGCCTTCCACCGGCGCTCGCGCCCGTCGCCCTCGTTCGCCGCGCGCTCGACGTACCCGTACTTCTCCAGGGCCCGGAGGTGGTAGCTCATCGCGCTGGGGGTGAGGTTGCAGCGGGAGGCCAGCTCGGTCGCGGTCCGCGTCGACTGGGAGGCGAACAGCTCCTCGAGGACCTCCAGCCGCGCCTCGTGGGCGAGGGCGCGGATGGCCTGCGGGTCGCTGATCACGACCGGGTTCGCCGTCTGCCGGCGCACTTCCCTGCTGGGGGCCGCGTCCTTCGCGGATGTGTTCTGCGTCATGTGGAAAAACTTTAGCCTTCGTTTCGCATCTGGCACAGGAAACCGCGCGTAACAAGTCGGACAACACCGGCCATGAGATCTCCGACGGTCTCGTCGCGGTCCATGCCCAGCAGCGAGGCGATGGCGCCGGCGATCTGTCCCGCGGTCAGCTCGCCGTCGCAGGCCGAGACGAACCCGGCCTCCTGGGTGCTCAGCAGCGTCGTCCGCCGCAGGCCCGCCCCCTGCCGCAGAAGGATCACGCCGGGGTGCTCGGCGCCGGGGCGCTGGTGGCGCTCCTCGGTCACGTCGTCGCGCACCACCAGATGCAGGTCCTCGAGCCCCACGCCGCACAGGTCGTCCGCCGCCCGGATCTCCTCGGCGAGGTAGGGCCCGACCGGCTGCTCGATCGGGTGGCCGATCTCCTCGAACCGGAGGCCGAAGGGGAGCTCGCCCGGCGTCGGCGGACGGCGCAGCCAGACCATACCGAAGCCGACCGCCTCGACGCCCCGCGCGGCGAAGTCCTGCAGGTATTCGGCGTAGCGCCGCCGGTAGCGCGCGGCGTCGCGGACCTCCGAGGCGTCCTGGAGCCACGTCTCCGCGTACTCGTGCGGCGTGGCCGACTCGCGTTGGATGAACCAGGCTTCCGTGCCCTCGGCGACCCATGAGCGCGGCCGCCGTGCCCAGTCGGCGCCGGCGTCGTCCCCCGCCGTGGGATCGCCGGACGCGCCGCCGTCGTCCCCGCCCCAGATCTCCCAGTTGGCCAGCATCTGCGCGGTGCCGCCCGGGGCCAGCACGGCGGGCAGGCCGGCGATCAGCTCGGCGACCAGGCGGTCGCCGGCGAGGCCGCCGTCGCGGTAGGTGAAGACATCGCGCGCGGTTTCCCCGGCGGTGCGCGGGGTGATGACGAACGGCGGGTTCGAGACCACCAGGTCGAACAGCTCGCCCCGCACCGGCTCGAGCAGGCTGCCCCTCCGGAGCTGGATGCGGGCCTCGGGATCCGCTGGATCGACGGCGAGCGCCCGGTGGTTGAGCAGCACGTTGAAGCGGGTGAAGGCGAGCGCGCGCTCGGACACGTCGGTGGCCACCACCTGCTCCGCGTGCGAGAGCAGATGAAAGGCCTGGATTCCGCAGCCGGTGCCCAGGTCGAGGGCCCGGGCGACGTCGCGGCGCATCGTGGTCTGGGCCAGCGTCAGCGAGGCGCGGCCGATGCCCAGCACGTGGTCGTGGCGCAGGACCCCGGGCCGCTGGTGCGCGCCCAGGTCGCTCGCGACCCAGAGTTCGGCGTCGGCGTCCGACGCGTGCGGCCGCAGGTCGACGGCGGCGCGCAGCCGGGCGGGGTCCGGCGCCGGCGCGGCCAGGCCGAGCGCGAGCACCCCGGCGGCCCCCGTGCGCGGCAGGGCCGCGTCGAGGTCCGCGGCCTCCACCTCCATCCCCAGCAGCCAGAAGGCGATCGCCAGGGCCAGCGGGGGCGGCGACGCGGCCCCCAGAACACGGTCCACGACAATCAGGGCGGGCACCGGCTGATCGCGGATCAGCGCCGCGTGCGCTTCCTCGCCGAGAAACCCCGTGACGGCGTCGTGCCGGAAACCGGCCCCCTCGAGATCCGCCGCGAGATCCGCGAGGAGCTGCGGATCGTGGCTCTGCGGGGCGTCCGGAATGCGCGAAAAGTCGTCGGTGGAGTGCACTGGTCGAGTCTATCGACTCGGCTGCGGGGCCGGGCGGCAACCGGGGTCCGGGATCCGCCGCCTAGGATGGGTCAATGCCTGACGACAGCCCCGCATGCCGGACTTCCCGCCCAACGCGACAGCGGATCCTGGCCGCGGCCGCCGGCGTGTGCTCCGCCGCCGCGCTCTCCGCCTGCGGCTCGGGGACCGCCCCCGCGCCCGCCGGCGCCGCGGAGTCCACCGTGCCGGTGCCGACCTTCTCCCGGGAGCCCGTCGAGCCGGTCGAGCCCGCGCGGCCCATCGACGTCGCGGCCTTCTCCGAGGGCGGCCCGCTGCTGGCGGCCGCCAACCGGCTGGTCGAACCGACCTCGAAATCCACCTCCCTGGCCATGTCGGGTCCGGAGCTGCAACCCGGCCAGTACACGCTGACCTTCGCCTGCTCCTCGCCGAACGGCCCCGCCGTCGTCACCGGTCTGGTCCGCGATCCGGAGCTGAACGTGCTGGCCGTGGCCGAGGGCGAATGCGCCACGGACCCGAAGTCCAGCGAGCACACGGTCGACTTCCTGGTGCAGACCAAGGGGGTGGAGATCCTCCTGGATACCTCCCGCCCGGGGATAGCCCTGGCCGGCCGCGTCGACTCCACCGCGGGCTAGGCACGGCCGGGTTCCGGCGCCGCGGCGCGGGTGGACCCGCGGATACGATGGCGGGATGCCCCGCATCGTGACGACCCACCTCCAACAGCTCTCCCCCGACGCCCTCATCCCGGCGGCCCGGCGGCTGCCCGATGGTTGCCGCATCGAGCGCGCGGAGGACATCAGCCCGGAGTTCAGCAAGTTCCTCTACCGGTCGGTGGGCAGCGCGTGGCACTGGACCGACCGGCTGCCGCTCTCCCGCGCCGAGTGGGAGGCCGCCGTCCGGAGGCCCGGCACGGAAACATGGGTTCTGTACGCCGCGGGCTCGCCCGGCGGGTACGTGGAACTCGCCGGGGCGGGAGGCCCGGACGGTACGGAGGTGGAGATCGTGTACTTCGGTCTTTTCCCCGAGCGCATCGGGGCCGGGCTGGGCGGCGCGCTCCTCGAGGAGGGCCTGCGCCGGGCCTGGAACCTGCATGAACGGTGGCCCGGCCTCGCACCGGTGCGGCGCGTCTGGGTCCACACGTGTTCGCTGGACGGCCCGGCCGCCCTGGGCAACTACCGCGCCCGCGGACTCGAGGTCTTCAGGACCAAGGAGGCCGACCAGGATCCGCAGGACGCGTCGGTCGGACTGTGGCCGCGACACTAGCCTGTCCACCGCCGCAGTCCGGGCAGAGCCGCAGCCCGTCGTCGGCCGCGCAGTCGCCGCAGAACAGCCGGAGATTGCGGCACGTCAGCTCGGCGCAGTTCTCGAACTTGCTGGTGGGAGCGGAACAGGCGACGCACCGCCCGATGGTTTTCGCCTCCGGAGTGAACTCGAGGTGCATCCGCTTGTCGAAGACGTAGAGCGACCCCTCCCACAAACCGCGATCACCGAACTGCTCGCCGTAGCGCGCGATCCCGCCCTGGAGCTGGTAGACCTCCGTGAAGCCGCGGTTCACCATCAGCGAGGACAGGACCTCGCAGCGTATTCCCCCCGTGCAGTACGTGACGACCGGTTTGTCCTTGAGATCGTCGTACTTCCCGGAATCCAACTCGCGGATGAAGTCGTGGGTCGTGTCGACGTCGGGGACCACCGCGTCCTTGAATCTGCCGATCTGAGCCTCGAAGGCGTTGCGGCCGTCGAAGAAGACCACGTCCTCGCCCGCGTCGCGTTTGGCGTCGACCAGCCGGTGGAGCTCCTCGGGGCGCAGATGGGTTCCGCCGCCGACCACGCCCCCGGCGTCGACGAGCAGTTCGCCCGGCGCGCCGAAGGAGACGATCTCGTCGCGCACCCTCACCGAGACGCGGGGAAAGTCCTCGGCGCCCCCGTCGCTCCACTTGACGTCCATCTTCCTGAACGCCGGATATTCGCGGGTGGCCTTCACGTAGGCCTTCACCGCACGGATCTCGCCGCCCGCGGTGCCGTTGATCCCGTCCTTGGACAGCAGGATGCGGCCGCGTAGGCCCCATTGCTCCAGCAGCGAGCGCTGCCAGAGGCGCACGGCCTCGGGATCTGGCAGGGGCGTGAAGGCGTAAAAGAGGACGATGCGGTTCTGGGACACGCCTTTAAGCGTAAGGCCGGGCCGCCCGTCCCGCCGATCCCCGGCGGGGTTCGGGCGCCGCCGGGGCCGTGTCGGCGCGCCCACGGCCGTTCATCCGGCGGTCACGCAACGGTTAGGCATCGCCACTCCACACGCCCGTGGACTCGGAGTAGTGTCGTGCCATGGGATCCACAGCGAGCGATGAATTGATCGGCACCTGGGTCACCGGCTGGGCCGGGGCGCGTGGGTACGAGTGCCGCCACGAGGGACGGGTCCATGCGGCCCTCCGCCACGACACCACCGGCGACTGGGAATACGTCATCTACGAGCCGACCGCCGAGGAACTCGTCGCCGTGGGTGAGACCCTGGGCAAGCATCCCGCTCGCCGCCTGACCGCCTTCTCCAACGACACGATGTCGCTCGGCGAGGCGGCGGTCGCGGCCGGCCTCTCGGTCGTCGAGGCCGACGAGGCCCTGATGGTGGCCGACATGGACGGGCAGGACGTGGAGGACCCCCGGCCGCCCGAGGGCTTCACCATCGCGACGAAGCGGGACGGCCGGCACTCGTACGTCTCCATCCACGTGGCCGACGACCCCGACGTCGTCGCGGCCAGCGGCCACGTGTCCGTCGTCGGCGACTACGCCGTTTTCGACCGGATCATCACGGCGCCGGACTTCCGCCGCCGCGGCCTCGGCAGCCTGGTCATGCGCGCCCTCGTGGCGTTGGCGTTGGAGCACCAGGTCGACGAGGGCCTGTTGATCGCCTCCCTCGACGGCCAGGCGCTGTACCGCTACCTGGGCTGGACACCGCTGGGCACGGTCGTCACCCTGGCCGGCCAGCACACCTAGGCGTCGGCGCGGGGTGCCACAATGATGCGGTGACAGACTTCCGCACGATGGTTCCGCTCTTGGGCCACGGCTCCGACCCCGAAGCGCTGCGCCACCTGCGGATCCTCCCGGCCCGGGACGCCGTGCATGGCCCGTGGCCCGCGTGGGTCCACCCCGACGTCACCGGGGCCTACGCCCGCCTGGGGGTCCACGAGCCGTGGCTGCACCAGGTGCAGGCGGCGACCCACGCCCACGAGGGGCGACACACGATCATCTCCACCGGGACCGCCTCCGGCAAGTCCCTCGCGTACCAGCTCCCGGCGGTCGACGCCATCCACCGCTCCGCGCTCGAGGACGCCGTCACGCTGGAGGCCAGCGGCGCAGTCGTCCTCTACCTGTCCCCTACGAAGGCGCTGGCCGCCGACCAGCTGTCCGCCGTCCTCTCCCTTGGCCTGGCGAGCGTGAAGGCGGCCACCTACGACGGCGACACGGAGGCCGGGGAGCGCCGGTGGATCCGCGACCACGCGAACTTCGTCCTGGCGAACCCCGACATGCTGCACTTCGGCATCCTGCCGAACCACCCGTGGTGGGCCCGGTTCTTCCGACGGCTGTCCTTCGTGGTCATCGACGAGGCCCACAGCTACCGAGGCGTCTTCGGATCGCACGTGGCGAACCTGTTGCGCCGCCTGCGCCGCATCTGCGCCCACTACGGCTCCGATCCCGTGTTCATCGGCGCCTCGGCGACGAGCGCGGAGCCCGAGGAGTCGTTCGGCCGGCTGGTCGGAGCGCCGGTGGTCGCGGTGACCACGGACTTCTCCCCCCACGGGGAGACGGCGGTGGCCCTGTGGGAGCCTCCGCTGACGGAGTTCCGCGGCGAGAACGGGGCGCCGCGGCGGCGCACCGCGGTGGCCGAGACGTCCGACCTGCTGGCGCACCTGGTCTGCTCCCAGGTGCGGACCATCGCGTTCATCAAGTCGAGGCGCGGGGCGGAGACCATCGCCACCATGGCGCGCCGCCTGGTCGACGAGGTGCATCCGGGGCTCCCGGGACGGATCGCCGCCTACCGGTCCGGCTACCTGCCCGAGGAACGGCGCGAGTTGGAGCGGCGCCTGCGCAGCGGCGAGCTGCTGGGCATCGCCTCGACCTCGGCGCTGGAGCTGGGCATCGACGTCGCCGGGCTCGACGCCGTGTTGGTCGCCGGGTGGCCGGGCACCCGCGCGTCGTTCTACCAGCAGATCGGCCGGGCGGGACGCGCGGGGCAGAACGCCCTGGCCGCCTTTGTCGCCAGCGACGATCCGCTGGACACCTACCTGGTCAACCATCCGGAGGCCATCTTCGACGCCGCGTTGGAGGCCACCGTCTTCGACCCCGGCAACCCCTACGTCCTCGGTCCGCACCTCTGCGCCGCCGCCGCCGAGCAGCCGCTGCGGCCCGAGGAGGTCGAGCTGTTCGGTCCGACGGCGACCGGGTTGCTGGAGTCCCTGGTCGAACGCGGCTACCTGCGCAGGCGGCCGTCGGGTTGGTTCTGGACGCATCCGGAACGTGCCGCGTCGCTGGTCAGCCTCCGCGGGGACGGCGGCGGTCCGATGAGCATCATCGACTCGGAGACCGGCTCGCTGCTGGGCACCATGGACTCCCCGCAGACCCACTACCAGGCGCACACCGGCGCCGTGTACGTCCATCAGGGATCCACCTACGTCGTGGACGAGCTGAACGAGACCGACCACTGCGTGCTGGTCCACCGCGCGACGCCGGACTTCTACACCCAGGCCCGCGACATCACGACCATCGAGGTGCTCGAGTCCCTGCGCAGCGAGGAGTGGGGCAACGTGACGGCGCATTTCGGCGATGTGCGGGTCACCACGCAGGTCGTGTCCTTCCAGCGCAAGGCCCTGGTCAGCAACGAGATCCTCGGCGAGGAGCCACTGGAGCTGGGAGCCCGCGACCTCTTCACCAAGGCCGTCTGGTTCACGGTCCCCGAGCCGCGCCTCGTCTCCGCGGGGATCGTGCCCGGGTCCATTCCCGGCGCCCTCCACGCGGCCGAGCACGCCGCCATCGGCCTGCTGCCGCTGGTCGCCTCGAGCGACCGCTGGGACATCGGCGGGGTGTCGACGGCCCTCCATGCGGACACCGAGATGCCGACGATCTTCGTCTATGACGGGCACGCGGGGGGCGCGGGTTTCGTGGAACGCGGCTTCGAACGGGCGCGGACCTGGCTCGCGGCGACGCGCGACGCGATTTCCGCCTGCGAGTGCGAGTCCGGCTGCCCGTCCTGCGTCCAGTCGCCAAAGTGCGGAAACAAGAACAACCCCCTGGACAAGGCCGGCGCGATCGCGCTGATCGGCTCGCTGCTGCGGGACGCGCCGCCCGCGGGTTAGGGCGACGGGCCCCGCGCGGGGCCCGTCGGAGGGCCGGTCCACGGCCGGGGCGGGGGCCCTGCCCGGGATCTCCCCTCTGCCGTCGCGCCCACCGATCCGAGCCACGTCCACCCGGCGCCGAAGGGCGCCGACGTCCGAATATCGACGATCTCGCCCGACGGTCCGCTGCGGCGGCAGTCGAGGAGGTCCCCGCCGTTCACCCGGGCCGTTTCGGCGGCGACGGCGCACGGCTCCCCGGTCAGCAACCCGCGCGCGGCGTCCGCCGCGGCCAGCGCCGCGAGGTCGGACGCGGTGGCGGCCCTGCCCGCCGCGCTCGCGGCCGCAGTCAGGGCCAGCACGAGGCCGATGCCCAGCAGCGCCGCGGCCACGATGCCGAGGACCAGCGCACCCGCTCCGCCGGCCTCGGTCCGCGGCCGCGCCGCCGCCTCACGGCCCAAGGGAGCCGCCCCCGCCGTCGTCGACCTCGGACCGCGCCTCCGCCTCTGCGGAGAGCACGATCAGTCCGGCCAGGGGCGTTCCGCGGCCCAGGTCCGGGAGGGCGGACCCGGTGGTCAGACGCACGCTGCGGTAGCCCGCCCGCCCGCCGATCTCGATGCCGATCCCGTCCCCCGCCAGCCTCCGCGCGGTGTCGGCCGCCGTGGCGGCGCTCTCGCCGCGCGCCAGCTCGCGTGCCGCGGCGCGGGCCGCCTGCTCCAGCCGGATCTGGGTGGAGCCGATGGCCCCGGCGCAGAGGGCGACCGCGAGCAGTCCCGCCACGGCCGGCAGCAGGACGGCGAACTCCGCCGTGCTGCTCCCCCGCCGGCCGCGCCCGGGCTCCGCCGGGGGTCGGAAACGTGACCGTGACACCGCGCGACCCTAGTAGGACAGCGCCTGGCGAACCAGGCCCAGCAACAGCTCGCGAACGTCTCCGCTGGTGAGGATGGTCACCAGCAGGCCGGCGAAACCGACGGCCGCCAGGGTGACGATCGCGAACTCGGCCGTGGCGATGCCGTCCTCCGCGCCGCCTGGTCCCGGGGCTGCGGACCGGTCCGATGAATCTTCCGCGTGTTCCATGAGATTGCGCCTTCCTCGAGGTTTCTCGATCCCGTTTCGGGGTCGGTTCCACCCTCGCGCGCCCGGCGCGCGTCCGCCGGGGAGAAGCCCGGGATCTGGATGGGCCAGCGCGGGCCGGGCCTGTGGAGGGGCAGTGGCGGTCGGCGCGGCCACCGGCGGTCGCGGTCAGCCCAGGCGCGGGAGGAGGGAGACCACCACGGGCACGACCCCGAGGCAGATGAACGCGGGCAGTGCGCACGTGCCCAGGGGAATGACCAGTTTCACGCCGAGCTCCGCGGCCCTGCGTTCGGCATCGCGGGCGTCCCGGCGCCGCCGCTCATCCGCGGCAGCCCGCAGGAGGTCGGCCGTCGCGGCACCGGTCAGGTGGGCAAAGGCCAGTGACTCGCCCACGGCGGCCAGCGTCGGCGGCGTCTCGGCCCAGGCGCGCTCCCAGGGGAGGGAGAGCTCCAGCGAGTGCACGACGGCGCCCAGCGGCTCGCATCCCGGCACGTCCCGCGCGAGCGCGCGGAGGATGGCGGTCAGGGGAAGCCCGGCGCGCAGCAGGGTCCCGCAGAGGTCGAGCAGCAGCGGCTCGTCGTCGGCCGACAGTGCCGAGGGCACGGGGCCGCGCCCGGTCCGGCGGCCGGTGCGTTCGCGGACGCGCCGGGCCACGGGACCGGCGGCTGCCGCCGACGGAACCGAGGGCGACGGGCGTGTTCGTGCGGCCGCGCCGGCCAAGAGCCATGCGGCGATCGCGGCGGCCAGCACCGAGACGAGGAGGCTCACGGGCCCGGTCCGCCCGTTGCGGCGCCCGCCAGCATCCTGGCTCCCCAGACCCGGTTGGCCCACCACAGCGCGGCGCCGGCGACCAGGGAAAGGCGGCCGACCGGATGCCACAGCAGCACCGCCAGCGGGTCTGCGCCGATGAGTTGGGCCAGGGCCAGCCCGACCGCCGGCAGCCACGCGAGGATCCTCTGCGTCGCTCGGGGACCGGCGAGCGCCGCATCCAGTGCGCGCCGCCGGTCCTCGCCGGCCTCCAGCTGTCCCGCGAGCCGGTCCAGCAGGTCCGACAGCGCCGCTCCGGTCGACTCCGAAAGCCGCACGCACCACACCAGTCTCGACCACGCGCCGGCGTATTCTGGGCCGCAGGAGCGCAGGTGGCGTTCCAGTCCGGCCGACGGCGGCGCGCCCACGGTGTGCGCCATGCGGGCCGCCCGGCAGGCTTCCGTGACATCGCGCGCCCCCGCGGACCCGTCCGCCGTCGCGCCCGTGGCGGCCCCGCCGGCCGCCGCCCGCGCTCCCCGCCCCACTCCCTGGCCGGCCCGCCGGCCCCGCGCCGGCGCGGCCTTGCCCTTCCAGGTGGACTCAAGCAGGGCCCACGCCTCGGCCGGGGGGCGGCCGGAGCGCAACAGGGCGGAAAGCTGGCGGATCGCGCGCACGTGCGTCTCGAGCTCCGGTGGTCCTTGGCGGCGCCGCTGCGCCTCCCGCCACCGCGCCGCCAACCTCCCGAGGACACGGGTGGCCTCCCCGCCCGGCCCGCGTTCGGCGACCGGCACCGCGCCTCGCCCCACCGGCAGGGCCAGCCAGGCCGCCGCCGCGGCGCACGCCGCCGCCGCCGCCACGATCACCACGGACATGCGACGGACCGATCCGCCAACAGGTCTGCGAACCACCGGGCGGCGGGCCCGGTGCGCAACGCGTCCCCGCGACCGCGCCCCACGACCTCCAGCATGGACAGCGCGGGCCCCGGGGCGGCGACGATCCGGCTCAGCTGCACGGGACCGCGGCGGCCCCCCTCGCGCGACATGTGCACGACGAGGTCCAGCGCGCTCGCGGCCTGAACGGCCACCGCCTCCGGCGTCAGCTCGGCGAGCGCGCCCATCGCGGCGAGCCGGGCGGGAACGGCGGACGCGGAGCTCGCGTGGATGGTCCCGCCCGCGCCGTCATGGCCGGTGTTCATCGCGGCGAGGAACTCGCGGACCTCGGCACCGCGGCACTCGCCGACGACGAGCCGGTCCGGGCGCATGCGCAGCGCCTGGCGGATCAGGTCGACCATCGTCACCGAGCCGGCTCCCTCCACGTTGCCGGTGCGGCACTGCAGTCCCACGACGTGCGGATGCCGGGGCGCGAGTTCCTGCGCGTCCTCCACGATCAGCAGGCGCTCCGCCTCCGGCGCCTCGCCGAGCATCGCGCCGAGCAGGGTGGTCTTGCCGGATCCCGTGCCGCCGCTGACGAGGAAGTTCAACCGCCCGCGGACGATCGCCCCGAGCACGGGCAGCCAGGGGTCGCGGTCTCCTTGGCCGAGGATCTCCCGCAGCGCCGGTGCCGCCGACTCGCGGATCCGCACGGAGAGGAGCGGCCCGCCGGTGGACACGGGGGGCAGCACCGCATGCACCCGGTAGGCGCCCAGCACGACGTCGGCGAAGGGTTGGGCGTCGTCGAGCCTGCGTCCCCCGGCCGCGGCGAGGCGCACCGCGAGCCGCCGCACGTCGTCCGGTTCCGCGAAGCGCAGCCCCGTGGGCGCGAGACCGTCGGGGCCGTCCGCCCAGACCTGCCCCCGGCCGTCCACCAACACGTCGGTGGTCCCGGGAACGTCGGCGACGGCCTGCAACGGGCCGAGGCCCCGGAGGTCCTCCTGCAGCAGCCGGATGGCGCGCTCGGCGCTTCCGCTGCCGACGACGATCCCGGACGCCCGCACGGCTCCCGCGAGGTCGGCACCCGAAAGCGCCCCCGGCCCGTCGCCCGCACGGCTCCGGACCTCCTCGAGGATCCTCCGGTCCACCGGCCCGCCGGCCGGCTCGTCGCCGGAGCCCCACCTGCGCCTGCCGTGGCGCGGCGCACCGCCGTGGCCGTCGGCTCCGGCCTCGGGACGCGGCCCGGCGCTCACCCGGGGCCCCGGTCTCGCGGCCGGGCGCCGGACAGACCGCGCGCGAGCGCCCCCAGCGGCTCGAGCAGCCGCCGCACGCCGCGCCGGCCCATAACGGACACGAGCATTCCGTCGGCCGCCGCCCGAGGCACGGCGCGCAGCGGCGGGAGGTAGCACGCCAGCCGCAGTCCGGTCCGCGCCGCGATCCGCGCGGCGTCCTCTCCCGAGGGCAGGCGCCCCGTCACGGCCACGCCCCACGGCAACGCGGCCCCCGCCCCGTGGTCCATCAGGCTGGGATGCGCGGGCGTGCCGGCGGACCAGACCTCGAGGCCCTCGTCGGCGAGGGCACACAGCGAAGGATCGACTCCCGCCGACCGGCCGGCGTCGACGACGACCGTGTCGTAGATCCTGCGCGAGGCGGCCACGACCTCGCCCAGCACGGGCATCGGCGTCACGTCCCCCCGGGAGCGCGAGCCCCACGTGAGCACCGCGGTCCCCTGGGCGAGCGGGAGGATCTCCGCGAGGTGCGCGGGCGCGACCTGCCCCCGCGAGCGGGCGAGGTCCTCCCAGCCGACGCCCTCCGGGACCCGGGGCTTGAGGATCGGCCACAGGCCCCGGCTGTGCGGATCGGCGTCGATCAGCAGGGTGCGGGCTCCCTGGAGGGTGGCGGCCGCCGCGGCCAGCACGGCGAGTGTGGTGGTGCCCGCCCCGCCCGACGCCCCGGCGACCAGCAGGACGCGGCCCGGGCCGCCGCGCAGGCCCAGCTCGCCCAGGAATTCCCCCAACCACGCCGACGCGCGGGGCAGGACGGCGACCCGGGCCCCCGGATGGCGCGCGGCGACCCGCCACAGGACGTCTTCGTCGGCGGCGTGCCCGACCAGGACGGCCGCCGTTCCCGCCCGGTGGGCCGCGTCGGCGACGGCCGCGTCCGGTCCGAGCAGCAGAACGGACGCAGGTTCCGGGCGCGCCGCGGCGGCGTCGCGCCGGACGCTCAAGACGGCGCCGGCCGCCGCTGCCACCAGTGCCACCTGGTCCGCGAGCACGCCGTCGCCGGTGATGAGCAGGCAGTCGGCGGCGCGCGGCGGATCGGTCGGCGGCGCGGGTGCGGGAGAGGTGTCCGGGGTCTGGCCCGGGGCCGGAGCCGGGTCCGGGTCCGCGGCGAGACCTTCGTCCGCACCTTCGCGCGGACCAGGCGCCTCTGGGGCGTCCCCTCGGGGGAGGCCGGGCGGCCAGCGGGCGGTCCCCGCGCGCGGGGGAACCGCGTCGGTGCCCCGCGTGCCGCGCCGCCCACCCGCGGGTCCGCGCCCCGTCCCGCGTCCGGGTTCCGGGGTCGCCACGAACCGCTCGGTGTCGCTCATGCCACCAGCGTCCCGCATCCGGGGCCCCGGCGGCCGCGGAGGGCGTCGATTGTGGACAACTCGCCACCGCCTGGCGCGTCCCGGGCGCCGGCGCGGCAGACGAGGGCAGGGCGGAGCCGCCGCGCTCAGGTTTCAACCGCGCCGCCCGCACCGCGGGATCGACGGCGCGGCGCGGCTGGCACAATGGTCGGGTGCCCCGATACGCCCTGTTGGCAACCCACTCCCTGGGCCAGCCCGCGTCCGACGCCGGAGAGGACGTCGCCGCCGTCGTCCAGTTGCTGGGAACCGACGGCGAGCCCGAGGGGGCGCTGGAGCCCGTGACGCGGGACCGGATTCCCGCCGTCGTGGCCGCCATCGAGGCGCGTGGCCTGCGGTGGGTGTGGGACCGTACCGGCGACTGGTACCCGTCGCTGCTGGCGGCGGGAGTGTCGGTCGAGCGCGCGCACGACCTGTCCCTGTGCCGGAACATCCTGCGCTTCTCCACGTCCGCCGACGAGACCGCCTACGTCGATTCCCTGCGCCGGCAGGACCCGGACGCGGCCGACGGCCCGCCGCAGGCGCTGGCGCCGCCTCGCCCGCCCGAGAACCAGGGGGCCCTCTTCGAGGAGGCCAAGCCGGCCACGGCCGCGGCGGAGACCCTCGCCGAGGAGTTCAGAAGGCAGCTGGAGGCCGTTCCCCGGACCCCGCGCGGCCGGCGGCTTCAGCTGCTGCTCGCCGCGGAATCCGCGGGGGCCGTCATCGCCGCCGAGATGCGCCACCACGGCATCCCGTGGCGCAGCGACATCCACGCGGCCCTGCTCCGGGACGAGCTGGGTCCACGCACCGCGCACGGCGTGCGGCCGGCGCGCCTCGAGGAGCTGGCGCACCTCCTGCGGTCCCTGCTGGGCGACCCTGCGCTCAACCCGGACTCGCACCAGGATCTGCTGCGCGCCTTAAACCGCGCAGGCGTCCCCGCCAAGAGCACCAGCCAGTGGGAGCTGCAGGAGTACACCCACCCGGCCCTGAAGCCTCTCCTGCGCTACAAGAAGCTCTCCCGGCTGCTCAGCGCCAACGGGTGGGCCTGGCTGGACGCCTGGGTCGCCGACGGCCGCTTCCGGCCGGAGTACGTTGTCGGCGGCGTGGTGACCGGGCGGTGGGCCTCGCGCGGCGGCGGCGCCCTGCAGATCCCGCACGGCATCCGCGATGCGGTGCGCGCGGATCCCGGCCGCGTGTTCGTGGTGGCCGACGCGGCCCAGCTGGAGCCCCGCGTGCTGGCGGCGCTGGCCGGCGACCGCGCCCTGGCCGACGCCGCTCGCGGCCGCGACCTCTACCAGGGGATCGCGGACCGCGGGTTCGGCGGGGACCGCGCCAGCGCGAAGATCGCCATGCTCGGCGCCATGTACGGGGCGACGACGGGCGAGTCGGGGCGCCTGTTGCCGCAGCTCGCCCGCACGTTCCCGCGCGCGGTCGGCCTGGTCGAACAGGCCGCCCGGCACGGGGAGGGAGGCGGCGAGGTCTGCACGTTCCTGGGACGCTGTTCCCCTCCGGCTTCCCCGCAGTGGCTCGCTGCACAGCGCACCTCCAGCGCCGAGGAGCAGCGCCGCGCGGACCAGGCGGCCCGCACCCGCGGCCGCTTCACGCGCAACTTCGTGGTCCAGGGCACCGCCGCGGAGTGGGCGCTGTGCTGGCTCGGCGAGCTGCGTCGGCGGCTGCGGGCCGAGCGCGCCGCCGGCCGCGAGGTCGGCGAGGTCGTGTTCTTCCTGCACGACGAGGTCGTGCTCCACGTGCCCGCCGCCTTCGCCGCGGACGCCTCGGCGATCGTCGAGCAGGCGGCGGCCGCCGCCGCGGAGCTCATGTTCGGGAGCATCCCCGTCGAGTTCCCGGTGAGCGTGGCCACCGTCGACTCCTACGCCGACGCCAAGTAGCGGCGCCGCGGCGTTATCCACAATGGCGGCACGCCCGACGACGCGCGCCGCCCCAGACCGTAGGCTCGCCAGCACGACGGGGCGGAGGGGCCCTGCTGGCGAGGCGGGGGACATGGCACTGCTGGTGGTGGATCCGGAGGCGATGGCCGCCGCGGCGCGGACGACGGCGCGGCTCGCCGGCGATCTCGACGCGTCCCTGGCTTCGCTCGGGGGCGAGCTCGGGGGAAGCGGCGGCATGGCGGGTCCGGACGCCTCCGGCCGCGACTTCGCCGTGGCGTACGACGGCGCGGTGGACGCGCTGCTCGGGGGGCTCGCGGCGACGGCGACCGGATTCGCGGACCTTGCCGACGTCCAGTTCGCGTGCGCGGACGCCCACGCGGCCGCCGAGGCCGTGAACGCGGGCACGGCGGCACCGGGCCCCTTCGGCGCGGTGGCCGCCCGCCCTGCATGGTGCCCGCCGCAGCCGCCGCGCGCCGCGGGGCCCTCCTCCGGCGGCGGTCCCGGACCGCACCAGTGGGTGCTGGACGCCTGCGGCCTCGTCTGGCCGGGCGCGGACCCGCCGGCCCTGCGGCTGGCCGGGGACGCCTGGGCGCGGGCGTCGCGTCGGCTCGGAGGGCTGGCGCACGCGCACCCCCGCGACGCAGCCCGGCTCCTGTCCGGATGCGTGTCCGAGGACACCGCGCTGATCGTGGGGGCGCTCGAACGCGGCGCGGAAGACGTGTCGGCCCTGGCGGAGGCGTGCGGCGCGGTCGGCGACGCCTGCGCCGAGTTCGCGGGCCACGTCGAATGGGCGCACTCCGAGGTCGCCCGCGAGGCCTGGCAGGCGGGGGCGGAGGCCGCCCTCCTCACCGGCCTGACCTTGGCGGCGGCCCCGCTCACGTTCGGCGGCTCCGTCGCCGCCGGGGCGCTGGCCTCGTCCGGCCGGGCGGCCGCCGTCGCGTTGCGCCTGGGCGCCGTCGTCGACCGGCTGGCCGCGCTCGGCAGCGCCGTGGCGTCCCGGCTCGCGGCGCTCGCCGCGGCGTGCGGATCGACCCTCGCCTCCCTGGGCCTGGGTGCGCGCGGTTTGGCGCGGACCGCCGGACGGGTCGGAGGCCCGATCGGGCGCCGCGGTTTCGCCGTCGGCCGGGAGACGGCGCGCTCGCTGTCGGCGCTGTCGGGGACCCGTCTCGGCCGCGCGCTGGCCCTCGGCCGCGACGTTGTCGGCGGCGGGGCCCCGGCGGCGCTCGCGGGCCGGCTCGGAGAAGGCGCGGCCGGCGTCGCGCGCACCGGGGCAGCGAGGACGGTGGCGGCGGCGGCCGGGTCGCGGCGGGCCGAGGCCCTGTGGGCGCGGGCGCTGCGGGACCCGGGCATCCGGCGTGCCGCGGCGCGCGGCCAGCTGCTGGCCCCGGCCGCCGGACGCTACGCCGCGGCCCTCGTCGGCGCCAAGGCCGCGGTGGATGCTGGCGTGGCCACGGCGGACGCCCTCATCCCGGGACGCGCCTATGCCGACGGACGGGCCGCGCGGGGCGCGCGGGTGTCGGTCTCGGTGACGCGCAAGCTCTCCGCCGCGCGGGAGCGGGCCGAGGGCGCCGGCACGCTGCGCCCGCCGTCCCCGGGGCGACCGGCCGCCTCTCGGCGAGCCGACATCCCGGGCCGGAGCGCCGATCCCCGCCGGCCCGACATCGCTAGCCGAACGGAACGACGAGTTCCGCTGCCGCGTCCCATTCCTGTGTCCAGCCCAGATCGTCGAAGAGCCGCGAGAGGACGATACCCGTGAAGCCCCAGATGGTTTCGCCGTCCACGGTGAACGCGGGCGACGTGTGGCGCAGACCCCCGCGCTCGATGACGGCCGAGACGCGGTTGGCGGGATCGAGAAGGTCTGCGACCGGAACCCGGAACACCTTGGCCGACTCGCCCGGATCCACCACGAAGACGTCGCTGGGCCGCGCCCACCATCCGATGACGGGGGTCACCAGGAAGTTGGTGATCGGCAGCTCGGCGTCCGGGAGGCTGCCGATGATCTGCACGCCCGCCGGGTCCAGGCCGGTCTCCTCCACGGCCTCGCGCAGCGCGGCGTCGGCGGTGGACGCGTCGGTCTCGTCGATGGCGCCGCCCGGGAAGGCGATCTGTCCGGGGTGCTGGCGGAGCGTGTCGGCCCGCTGGACGAACAGGACGTCGAGATCCGCAGGCACGGCGCTGGAGGGGTGGTGCGCCGGAACGTCGTCGAGGCGCCCGAACAGGATCAGGACCGCGGCGCGCCGGGCGGCCGAGCGGTCCATGTCGCGGAAGACCCACGTGTCCGGCATCGGGGTGATGCCCCCCTCCCCCGATGCGGTGCCGGGACGGTGCCGTTCGACGAGCGCGGCCAGCTCGTCGTGCGCGCTCACGGGACCGGCCCGTCGCCGGGGCTCACGCGTCGAGCCCGTGGCCGAGTTCCCGGAGCTCGCGGCGGGTCCGGCCCTGGCGCATGAGTTCCAGGAGCTCGGAGCGGTGCGGTGCCAGCTCGTACTTGAGGAGCTTGGCGGCCTTGGCCGGGTCCGTCTCCCCCTCGCCGTAGGAGGGGCACAGCGTGGCCACGGGGCAGGCGCCGCAGGCCGGCTTGCGGGCGTGGCAGACGCGCCGGCCGTGGAAGACAACGCGGTGGGACAGCATCGTCCAGTCCCGCGGCTCGAAGAGGGCGCCGACCTCGTGCTCGATCTTCACGGGATCCTGCTCGTCGGTCCAGCCGAAACGCCGCGCCAGGCGGCCGAAGTGCGTGTCCACCGTGATCCCCGGCGTCCCGAAGGCGTTGCCGAGCACCACGTTCGCCGTCTTGCGGCCCACGCCGGGGAGCGTCACGAGGTCCTCGATGGTCCGGGGCACCTCGCCGTCGTATTCGTCGACGATCCGGCGCGACAGCGCGATGAGGTTGTCGGCCTTGGCGCGGAAGAACCCCGTGGGCCGAACCAGCTCCTGGAGCTCGGGCGGCGCCGCTTCGGCCAGCGCCCGCGCGTCCGGGTAGCGCGCGAACAGGGCCGGGGTCGTCGCGTTGACCCGGACGTCCGTGGTCTGCGCGGACAGGACCGTCGCGACGAGCAGCTGGAAGGGGTTCTCGAAATCCAGTTCGGGAACCGCGTACGGGTACGCCTCGGCGAGCACGCGGTGGATCTTGCGCGCCCGCCGCTTCCGGGCCAGGGGCGTCTCCGCGCTAGGCACGTTCGACGTTCGTCAGGTCGCGCAGGACCCCGACGCGGCCGTCGGTGTCCTGGACCAGGAACTCGTCGCCGCGGTCCTCGAGGGCCAGGATCCAGGCCCCGGGCTCCGCCGTGAAAACCTGGCGTCCCGAACGCTCGTCCACCACCTCGCGCGGCCGCGGCACCGCGAACCAGAACGCCTGGTAGGCGGGCGGCTCGTCGCCGGACCGGGTCGCCTCGAAGGGTTCGTCGTCGGTGTCCTGCCCGTCGCGGTCCGCCGGGGTCGCGCCGTTACCGGACGTGGCCCCGTACGCGGGGGCTCCATCGGCGCGGGCCTCGGCGGCCGGGGTGCCGGTGTCGACAGTGCGCGCGGCGGCGGTGTGCGCGTCGCGCGGAGCTTCCACCGCGCCGGACGACGGCGTGGCCTCGTCCCGCGGCACGACGTCTCCCAGCGCGGTGGCGTCGTCCGGCATGGCCGCCTTGTGCAGCGAATCGGAGCCGTCCCGCGGAGCGGCCTTGTCCACCGCATCGGAGTCGTTCCACGAAGCGGCGTCCAGCGGAGGCGCCTCCTCATGCGGCGTGGCGCGGGCGTCGGAGACCGTCCGCGCGGGTTCGGCCTGGCCACGGGCCGGCTGGTCGCCCGTCGGCCCCGGGGCTGCGGGGGCCGCGGCGGCACTCTGCCAGGCGGACGCGTCCTGCGCCGGCATCGGCGAACCCTCGGATGCCGACGACAGCGCCGCCGGTTCCGCCTTCCGGGCGGCATCGGCCTCACCGGGGCCGCCGGAACCGGCGGCCACCGCGGCGGACGTCGGGGCGGCGGCGCCGGTCTCCTCCGAGTCCCGGGAGGGCGCACGCTCGGCGCGCGGCCCCGCCGGGCGGATCGGGCGCGTCAGGACGTGGCCCTCGCCGTTCTGGAAGTCCTGGGCGAAGCCGGGAATGACCGAGGCCGCCGTGGTGCCGGCCAGAAGCGCCAAGGCACCGAGCAGCCCCAGCAGGAAGGAGGCGTTCAGGGTCAGCACGACACCGAGGAAGAAATACAGCACGGTCAGCACCGCCACCACGGACGCCAGCTGGTCGAGGGTCAACGAACCCACCACCACCCGGGTCCGGCCGGTCAGGCGGCGCCATGCGAAGGCCCCCGCGACCAGGACCGGGAGTGCCAGCGAGACCAGCTGGTTGAAGACCAGGCCATTGAACACCCAGATGTTGACCGGCAGACCGCCGAACTGGAACGGAAGGACGGAACCGAGAAGGAGCAGCAGGCCCCCGCCGATGACCACGGCCTCCCGCAATGTGAACGGGCCCGCGATCGTGCGGGCCTCCGTCGAATCCTGCGCAGTTTGGTACACCATGGTGACTCCTTCTCCCCCCACCGCCGGACGGCGGGCCGCATGCGGCTACTGGCCTTAGTTTAACGTCGTGCACGGTGCCGGGCGCCATAGCGCCGCGCACCCGGAACGGGTCTTCGTCGCGCACTCCGACCGTTCACCGCACATTTGGGGCCCTCCACGTCTCGTGGTGTGACGGAAGCCACCACACCCGCGCTCCGGCTGTAATCTGGCTCACAGCACCCCCTACCGTTCCGAAAGGACCCAACGTGTCGGACATCAACATCTCCACCCTGGACAACCTCATCCGCGAGGGACGCAAATTCGCCCCGAGCACGGAGTTCGCCGCCAACTCCGTGGCCGACGCGTCGCTCTACGAGCGTGCGGCCGCGGACCGGCTCGGCTACTGGGCGGACCGCGCCCGGGAGACGCTGACCTGGGACACCGACTTCACGGAGACCCTGGACTGGTCCGAGGCGCCCGTAGCCAAGTGGTTCGTCGGCGGAACGGTGAACGCCGCCTACAACGCGCTGGACCGGCACGTGGAGGCCGGGCTCGGCGAGCGCGTCGCCATCCACTTCGAGGGGGCGATGGGCGACACCCGCACCTACACCTACGCCGAGCTGACCGACGAGGTGAAGAGGGCCGCGAACGCCTTCGAGGCCCTCGGCGTCGCCAAGGGCGACCGCGTGGCCGTGTACCTGCCCATGATCCCGGAGGCGGTCATCACCATGCTGGCCTGCGCGCGGATCGGCGCGATCCACTCCGTGGTCTTCGGCGGCTTCTCCGCGGAGGCCCTGCGCTCGCGGATCGACGACGCCGAGGCGAAGCTCGTCGTGACCGCGGACGGCACGTGGCGCCGCGGCAAGCCGAGTTCGCTCAAGCCGGCCGTCGACGAGGCCCTGGCCGAAGGCGCCCACACCGTGGAGAACGTCGTGGTCGTGAAGCGCAACGGCGAAGACGTCGTCTGGAACGACTCGCTGGACCGGTGGTGGGACGACGTCGTCGGATCCGCCTCCGCCGACCACGCCCCCGTCGCCCACGATTCGGAGCACCCGCTCTTCGTCCTCTACACCTCCGGCACGACCGGCAAGCCCAAGGGCATCGTCCACACCACGGGCGGCTTCCTGGTGCAGACGGCCGCGACGCACAAGGACACCTTCGACCTGCACCCGGAGACCGACGTCTACTGGTGCACGGCGGACATCGGCTGGGTGACCGGGCACTCCTACGTCACCTATGCGCCGCTGGTGAACGGAGCCACGCAGGTCATCTTCGAGGGCACCCCCGACTCCCCGCACCAGGGCCGTTGGTGGGAGATCGTCGAGAAGTACGGCGTCACCATCCTCTACACCGCCCCGACGGCCATCCGCACCATGATGAAGTGGGGCCGCGACATCCCGGACGGCTACGACCTCTCGTCGCTGCGCGTGCTCGGCTCGGTCGGCGAGCCCATCAACCCCGAGGCGTGGATGTGGTACCGCGAGGTCATCGGCACGAACGGCGGAAAGAACGGGGAGCGCAAGGAGCACCCCACCCCGATCGTCGACACCTGGTGGCAGACGGAGACCGGCGCACACATGATCGCGCCCCTGCCCGGCGTCACGGCGACCAAGCCGGGCTCGGCCCAGGTGCCGGTTCCCGGCATCACCGTGGACGTCGTCGACGAGATGGGCGAGTCCGTGGGGAATGGCGAGGGCGGCTACCTGGTCATCCGCGAGCCCTGGCCCTCCATGCTGCGCGGCATCTGGGGGGACATGGAGCGCTACCGCCAGACCTACTGGTCCCGCTTCGAGAACATGTACTTCGCCGGCGACGGCGCCAAGAAGGACGAGGACGGCGACATCTGGCTGCTGGGCCGCGTCGACGACGTCATGAACATCTCCGGCCACCGGCTCTCCACCACGGAGATCGAATCGGCGCTCGTCTCCCACCCGCTGGTGGCCGAGTCCGCCGTCGTGGGAGCCAGCGACGAGACCACGGGCGAGGCGATCGTCGCGTTCGTCATCCTGCGCACCGAGCCCGGCGAGGGGATCGACGTCGTCCAGGTCCTGCGCAACCACGTCGCCAAGGAGATCGGGCCCATCGCCAAGCCCCGCACCATCCTGGTCGTCCCCGAGCTGCCGAAGACGCGTTCGGGCAAGATCATGCGGCGCCTGCTTAAGGACGTCGCGGAGGGCCGGGAGGTCGGCGACGCGACGACGCTGGCGGACAACACCGTCATGGCGCAGATCGCCGAATCCCTGAGGAAGTAGGGCGGACGACGGCGGCGGCCTCCGCACCCGCGGAGGCCGCCGCCGCGGCATCGGGGGTTTAATGGGGGCATGACAGACGCCACCGCGACGCCGCGGAAGATCCTCGTCCTCAACGGACCCAACCTGAATCTGCTCGGCACCCGCGAGCCCGCCATCTACGGGCACCAGACGCTCGCCGACGTCGAGGCGCTCTGCCGGGAAGCCGCGGCCGGAGCGGGCTTCGGGCTCGGCTTCCTGCAGTCCAACCACGAGGGCGCCCTCATCGACGCCCTCCACGCCGCGCGCGGCGAGGCGGCGGGCATCGTGTTGAATCCCGGGGCCTTCACCCACACCTCGGTCGCCATCGCGGACGCGATCTCCGGCATCGGGCTCCCGGTGGTGGAGGTGCACATCTCCAACGTGCACCGGCGTGAACCCTTCCGCCACCATTCGTACGTGTCGCCCGTCGCGGCGGCGGTCATCGTGGGCGCGGGTACCAACGGCTATCGGCTGGCCATCCACCATCTGGCCAGCCTGGTCTGACGGCCGGACCGCGATGGAACCGGGCGCCGCGGCCGGCGTGGCCCGCCAGTACGCGCACTACGCGCGGGTCTGGTTCCCGGGCCACTCGCCGCTCTATGCGCAATGGGCCGCCGGGGTGGCCGCGGATCCGGGTCTGACCTCCCTGATCGCCACGCTGCCGGAACCCAAGCGGCAGCCGAACCTGGTGTTCGCGTCCGCCCGGTTCCGGGGCTCCGGCGACGCCCCGTTCCCCGAGTTCGCCGCATTCCTGCGGGAACGGTGGGACGACGTACGCTCGACAGCCCTCCGGCGCCGCACCCAGACCAACGAACCCGGTCGCTGCGCCACGTTGCTTCCCGCCCTCGCGCGCGTGGCCGAGCGCGACGGGAGGCCGCTGGCGCTCATCGAGGTCGGCCCGTCGGCGGGGCTGTGCCTCCTGCCGGATCTCTACGCGTACCGGTACGACGACGGTCCGCTGCTGGGCGCGGGCCGTCCGGTGTTGCGGTGCCGCACCTCCGGGGCGCCGCCCCTGCCCCGGGCGCTGCCGCGGGTTGCCTGGCGCGCGGGCGTGGACCTGAATCCGCTGGACGGGACGGACCCGGACACGCGTCGGTGGCTGGAGTGCCTGGTGTGGCCAGGCCAGGACCACCGGTTGGCCCAGCTGCGGGAGGCCCTGTCCACGCTCCGGGCCACCCCCGAGGCCGACCGGCCGCAACTGGTCCGCGGAGACCTGAACGAGCGCGTCGCGGAACTGGTCGGCCGGGTGCCCCCGACCGCCCGCGCCGTCGTGTTCCACTCGGCCGTCCTGGCCTATCTCGACCCGGCCGATCGCGACCGGTTCGCGGACACCGTCCGCGGCTTGGACTGCAGCTGGATCTCGAACGAGAACTTCTTCATGGACGAGGAGCGCGGCACCGTCCCCGCGGCGCGCGAGGGCTACTTCACGCTGGCGCTGGACGGCGTGCCGCTCGCGCACGCGGGACAGCACGGCGCGGAGCTCCACTGGCTGCCGGGTGCCGGCGGGGCAGGGGCCAGCGAGGCCGGGGCCGGCGGGACCGGGGCCGGCGTCGCGTAGAGGTGCCCCGGAGGACTCCTTGCCGGCGGGGTCCTCGTGGCCGGCGGAACTAGGGCAATCGACGCGGCTCAGGTGGCAGAGCAGGCGCCAGTGGACACGGCGTCGACGTAGCCGGGGGCCGCATCGACCACGGGTTCGACCTCGTCGAGCGACAGGGCGTAGCCCACGGCGAGGTCGCCCTTGGCCTTGGCGAAGACGACGCCGGCGAGCTCCCCGTCGCGACCCAGCAGCGGCCCGCCCGAGTTGCCCTGCTCGACCTCGGCGCCGAGCTGGTAGATCTCCAGCGGGGACGGGTCGGCGCCGTAGATGTTCTGGACCATGACGGTGCGCAGCGACTGGACCGTGGCGCCCTCGCTGCTGAACGGCCCTCCCGCGGGGTAGCCCAGGAAGGCGCCCGAGTCGCCCTTGGCCAGGTCCTCGCCGACCGGGATCGGTTCGAGTCCCAGGCCCTCGACCGCCAGGACGGCCAGGTCCGTGGCGGTGTCGAAGTGGACGACGCTGGCCGGCAGCGCCCTCCCGTCGCGCGTGTTAACGACGGGCTCGGTGATGCCGGAGACGACGTGCGCGTTGGTGATGACCCGGTCGGGGGCCGCGGCGAACCCCGAGCCCGTCTGGTTGACGCCGCAGGCGAAGGCGGTGCCGGTGATCTTGACGACCGACTCCCCGGCGCGCTTCAGGGCCTCGGTCGAGGGCGCCGGGGAGGGGGCCTCGGCGTCGTCGACGGGGGCGAAGGGCTCCAGCAACTCGGGGATCGTCTGCCCCATGACGGTGGCGCGCGCCTGGGCCATGACGGCGGCGACGGGATCCGGGGTCACGTCGCGGATGGTCCTGATGACCTGCGAGCCCGCGATCTGCTGCGAGAGCAGGGGCACGCCCATCGTGGCGACGGAGAAGGCGATCGCGGAGATCACGAGCCCGGCGACGGCGACGTTGGCGACGCCGCCGAGGAGGCGGTCGAAGCTGCGGAGCACCGGGAAGTTCAGGCCCAGGCGGATCCGCGCGCCGATCGCCACGCCGATGCCGTGGCCGAGCAGCATGAGGACGACGGCGGTGGCCACGACCCAGAAGAGGCGCCAGCCGGCGTCCTGGACCCAGCTGGAAACCAGCGGGATGGCGAAGAAGGTCGCCACCCCTCCGGCGACGAAACCGGCGATGCCGCCGAGGGTCACGAAGAGCCCCTTGCGCAGGCCGGACACCAGAAACCCCACGAACAGAACGACCAGGAGGATGTCCAGCCAACTCACACCGAATGCCACCGAAGAGACTCCAAACCCTAGCGTCCGCGCACGCGACCTGACCGGTCACTCACCGACGCGGCCGCAGTCCCATTCTACGGGGGCGGGGGCCAGCGGTCCGCCCGCGGGAACACAAAAGGAGCGGCCGGCGCTGTGGAAGGTGTCACATGGGCATCGACTACGGCACAATGAAACCAGCGGCAACAACACTTGACAGGAGAATTCATGGACATCGAGGTACTTCGCCGAGCCCCACTCTTCACGACTCTGGGCGATGACGTGTTCGCGGCGCTGACCGAGGAGCTGACCGAGGTCGACCTCTCGCGCGGCGCGTCGGTCTTCCGCGAGGGCGACCAGGGCGACCAGCTCTACTTCATCGTTTCGGGAAAGATCAAGCTCGGCCGCACGGCACCCGATGGACGCGAGAACCTGCTGGCCGTCCTCGGCCCGGGCGAGCTCTTTGGCGAGATGGCCCTCTTCGACCCGAGCCCGCGCAACGCGACGGCGACGGCCGTCTCCGAGACGCGCCTGGCCGGCCTGCGCCACGAGAACCTGCGGAAGGTCATCCAGACCAGCCCGGAGGTCTCGGTGCAGCTGCTCCAGGCGCTGGCCCGCCGCCTGCGCCGGACCAACGAGTCGCTGGCCGACCTGGTCTTTTCCGACGTCCCCGGCCGCGTGGCCAAGGCGCTGCTGGACCTCGCGGACCGCTTCGGGCGCCCGGCGACGGACGGGATCCTGGTGGCCCACGAGCTCACGCAGGAGGAGCTGGCCCAGCTCGTCGGCGCGTCCCGCGAAACCGTGAACAAGGCCCTGGCCGAGTTCGTGCAGCGCGGCTGGCTGCGCCTCGAGGCGCGCGCCGTCGTGATCCTGGACATCCAGCGCCTGCGCCAGCGTTCGCGCTAGCCGACGCGCCCCGGCCGACGGCCTCGTCGGCGAACGCCGGTACGACGACGGCGCCGCACCCCTCGGGGTGCGGCGCCGTTTCGCTGTCCTCCCGGTGCGCCGTCCCGACCGCGGCACAGCGGGGAACCGCCTGCCGTCAGCGGCCCCGGGCCGTGGCGCCGCCCTCGGCCGCGGTGCTGATCGTCACGTCGAGCAGGAAACCGCCGTCGCCGGCCAGGAGTTCGGGATGGTAGGACTTCAGTTCCCGCCGGTGCGAGAGATACGCGACGGTGCCCCGCGTGGTGGCGATCTTCTCGAGGATGAACTCGACCGCCGGCGTCGTGATCTGGCTCAGGGGCAGGCCGCGCGTGTCCGGCTGACCCACCTCGTCGCCGAGTGTCGGCTCGGCGCGGGTCTCGAGGACCTCGGCCGCCGGTTTCCACGCGGCCCAGACGCCCTTCCCGCGCAGGAGCGTCGCCGCCTGGTTGACCGGGACGGCCGCGGCGAAGTACCGCGTGTCGAAGCGCCGGTGGGCGAAGTCGGGGCTGATCCAGTGGGACAGCGGGCGGAGCAGGTCGGTGCGCAGGCCCAGCCCCCGCTTGGCCAAGACGGACGTGAACGACTTGTCCTGCCCCGCGACCGCCTCGCGGACATCCATCCACTCCGACGTCGAGCAGTTCTCGACGATCGAGAGCTCGTCGGCGCCGGCGAGAAGCACCCCGGTCTCCTCGAACAGTTCGCGGATCGCGCAGACGATGTGGCTGCGGGCGACCCGGTGGTCCAGGATGCCCATGCGGGCCGCCCAGGCGCCGGGTTCGGGGCCGAACCAGGCGAGGTTGTCCTCGTCGCCGGGCTCGAAGCTGCCGCCGGGGAAGGCCACCGTTCCCAGCGGGGAACCGCCGGGCCGGTAGCCCAGGTACGTCTCCACGCCGCGGGGACTGTCGCGGACCAGGACGACCGACGACGCCCGCCGCGCAGCCCGCGGGGTCCGCACTCCGTAGGCCACCCAGCTCTCCGCCGCGCCGAGCTGGGACGGAGGCAGCGGGAAGAGCCTGCGCAACAGGCCGGTCGCGGGTCGCTCGGCCGCCGGTTGCCCGGCCGCCGCGGGTCGCCCGGCCGCCGCCCGGCCGGCTGTCGGCCGGTGGCCGTCGCCGTCGGACGGCGGCCTGGCAATCCCCTCAGCGTCAGCTGAATTCGGCAACCAGCTCGACCTCCACGGGCGAGTCAAGCGGCAGGACCGCGACGCCGACGGCCGACCGCGCGTGGACGCCCGCGTCGCCGAGGACCTCGCCGAGGAGTTCGGAGGCCCCGTTCACGACGCCGGGCTGGCCCGTGAAGGAGGGGTCGGAGGACACGAAGCCCACCACCTTGACGATGCGCGTGATCCGGTCCAGGTCGCCGATCACGCTCTTGACGGCCGCGAGCGCGTTCACGGCGCAGGTCGCCGCGAGGCGGCGCGCCGTTTCCGCGTCGACCTCCGCGCCGACCTTGCCCGTGGCCGGGAGCTTCCCGTCGACGAACGGCAACTGCCCGGAGGTGTAGACGTGGGATCCCGACACGACGGCGGGGACGTACGCGGCCACCGGGGCGGCCACGGGCGGAAGCTCCAGCCCGAGCTCTGCGAGGCGGCGTTCGACGGCGGAGGTTGGCTGTTGTTCCACGGCTCTTGGTGCCCTTCCGCGCTACTGCTTGGGACGCTTGAGGTAGGCCACGGGGGCGTTCCCGTCGGGGCCCGTGATGACGGTGACGAGTTCCCAGCCGTCCTCTCCCCATTGGTCCAGAATCTGCTTCGTGGCGTGGATGATCAGCGGCAATGTGGCGTACTCCCATTTGGTCATAACGGATAGGTTAGCCGCTCCGGCTAAACTGGAGAGTATGGCCGGTCGAAAGTCTCCTTTCTTTGATACTGCAACCACCCTCGGGAAGATCGTCGCGTTCTTCGGGGTGAGTGCCGTCTGCGGTGTGCTCGCCGCCGGACTGCTGGTCCCCGCGGCCTCGGTCGCCGGCGCCTCCGCGACCGCCGGCATGGAGTTCTTCGACGCCCTGCCGGCGGAGCTGCGCGAGGAGCCGCTGTCGGTGCCATCCCGCGTCCTGGCGAACGACGGCTCGACCATCGCGACGTTCTACGCGGAGAACCGCGTCCCGGTCACCCTCGACAAGGTGTCCGACCACATGAAGAAGGCGATCGTCTCCATCGAGGACGAACGCTTCTACCAGCACAACGGGGTGGACCTGCGCGGCATCACCCGCGCGGCGATGCACAACCTCACCAGTTCCACCCAGCAGGGCGCCTCCACGCTGACGCAGCAGTACGTCAACAACACGCTGATCAACGCCGACAGCCTCCGCGGCGTCGACAAGGCGGACCTCACGATCTCCGGCACCAAGTCCATCGGCGACAAGATGCGCGAGGTCAAGCTCGCCATCGCCGTCGAGAAGGAGTTCTCCAAGGACGACATCCTCCAGGGCTACCTGAACATGGTGCTGTTCTCCGGAACCACCTACGGGGTCGAGGCGGCGGCGCAGCGCTTCTACTCGGTGCCCGCGTCGAAGCTGAACATCCAGCAGTCCGCCATGCTGGCCGGCATGGTCCAGTTGCCGAACGTCTACAACCCGACCAAGAACCCCGAGGCCAGCCTCAAGCGGCGCAACGTGGTGCTGGGGGCCATGAAGAAGACCGGCGCCATCACGGACGCCGAGTACCGGAAGGCCGTGAAGTCCGGCCTGGGGCTGAAGCCCAAGGTGCTGAAGTCCGGCTGCATCTCCGCCCGGACCGCCGCGTACTTCTGCGACTACGTCACGCACCTGGTGCTGGCCGATCCCGCCTACGGCAAGACCGTGGAGGACCGCACCGCGCTGCTGTACCGCGGCGGCCTCACCATCGGGACGACCCTGGACCCGCGCCTGCAGAAGGAAGCGGAGAAGGAGGCGGCCAACGCCATCGCCGCCGACGACGAGTCCAACCTCGGCGCGGCGATCGTCTCGGTCAAGCCCGGCACCGGCGAGATCCTGGCCATGGCCCAGAACAAGGTCTACGGGCCCCAGGATGGGACCCAGTACACCGAGTACAACTTCAACGTCGCCGCGAACGCCGGCGGGTCCGGCGGCTTCCAGGGCGGCTCCACGATGAAGCCCTACACCACGCTCGCCTGGCTCGAGTCCGGCCGGAACATGTGGGACAACGTCGACGCGACCCGGGACGAGTACCCCGACGGCTACGAGTGGCAGGCGTCGTGCCTCCCCGGCGGCCAGACCCGGACCTACTCCGAGGACGGCACGTGGCCGGTCAACAACGCCTCCGACGGCTTCAAGCACCGCATGACGGTCGACTACGGGCTGTACTGGTCCATCAACACCGCCACGGTCGCCCAGGCCGCGCAGTTGGACCTCTGCGACATCGCCGACGCCACCGAGCGGCTGCGCCTGGTGGACGGCAGCACCGGCGAGCCCCAGTCCCCCGCCTCGCCGGCGTTCGTCCTCGGCACCACGGATGTGACGCCCCTGTCGCAGGCGGCGGCCTTCGCGGCCTTCGCCAACGAGGGCGAGTACTGCGCCCCGCGCGCGCTGACGGCCGTCTCCGACGCCGCCGGCAACAAGTACAAGGTCCCGGCGCAGGAGTGCTCGCAGGAGATCGAACCGCAGACCATCGCGAACCTGAACGGCACGCTCTCCAAGATCGCCGGGGAGCGCGTGGCGAAGGGCACCATCAGCGCACCCATCGCCGGCAAGACCGGAACCAACAACGGCGCCTCGTCCACCTGGTTCGTCGGCTACACCACGGGAGTCTCCACGGCCGCGTGGGTGGGCCGCCACAACGGGAACGCCCAGATCTTCGGTGAGCGCATCAACGGCCGGATCTACGGCTACGCGGACTCCGCGACGTTCGCCTCGCCGATGTGGCTCGCCTACATGCAGGACGTGATCCAGTACTACCCGGCCGAGGAATTCGGGACCCCGGAGACCCGGCCTTCCTCCCAGGTCCAGCCGCAGCCGCAGGACAACAACCCGTTCACCGACGATGGGGACAACGGCGACGGGAACGACGGCGGGGACAACGGCGGCGACAACGGCGACGGGAACGACGGCGACGGGAACGACGGCGGCGACAACGGCGACGGGAACGACGGCGGCGACAACGGCGACGGGAACGACGGCGGCGACAACGGCGACGAGCCGTCGGCGAGGGCCGAGGACTCCGCTCCCGCCGACCCGTCCACATCCGTTCAGCCGTCCGAGCGCGGCGGCAACGGCCGCGGCAACCAGGACGAGACGCCCGCTCCCCCGGGCGGGAACGACTAGGCATGGGCCTCGAAAACGTGAGGGCCGCGTTGCGCTCCCTGGCCACCACTGCCGCGCTCGGCGCGGGCGCCGCCGCCGCCGCCGGGGGCGTCGCCTTCGGCTACGGCCTGTGGGAACGGAACCGGTTCGCCCTGCGGGAGGAGACGGTCGCAGTCCTGCCACCCGGGATGCCGGACCTGAGGGTGCTGCACCTCTCGGACATCCACATGGTGCCCGGTCAGGAGACGAAGCGGCAGTGGCTGCGGTCGCTGGCCGATCTCCGGCCGGGCCTGGTGGTCAACACCGGCGACAACCTGAGCCACCCCGACGCCGTCCCTGCCCTCCTTGAGGCGCTGGAGCCGCTGATGCGGTTCCCGGGAGTCTACGTGCCGGGCTCGAACTGCTACTTCGCGCCGCAGCCGAAGAACCCGTTCCGCTACCTCCTCGGCTCCTCCGGCAGGTCAGCGAGCACCAGCCCGGACCTCGAGCTGCCCTGGCGGCGCATGCACGCCGGCTTCGGCGCGGCCGGATGGCTCAACCTGGCCAACCGGAGCCTCTCCGTGCCGCGGGGACCGCTGCGCCTGGATTTCTCCGGCGTCGACGACCCGCACCTGTTGCTCGACAGCTACGCCGGCTGGCCGCGCGGCTCCTCGACCGCCGCCGAGGCGCCGCACGTGCGGATCGCGCTGGCGCACGCCCCCTACCAGCGGGTGCTCGACACCTTCACGTCCGGGGGCGCGGACATCATCTTCGCCGGGCACACGCACGGCGGCCAGGTCTGCGTCCCGGGCTACGGGGCGGTTGTGACGAACTGCGATCTCCCCACCTGGCGCGCCCGCGGGCTCTCGACGTGGGAACTCGACGGCCGGAGCGTGCCGCTGAACGTCTCCGCCGGCATCGGCACGTCCCGCTTCGCCCCCGTCCGCATCGCGTGCCCGCCGGAGGCCGTGCTGGTCACCCTGACCTCCCGCGGCTGAGCCCAGGCCGGACCCCGCACTGATCCGGGCGCGGGGTCCGCGGCGGGGAAGGGCTCCGCGGGACCGGCGGCCCGATGCGCCGATTGATGCATCTCAACCACTCGGGGTAGCCTTGAGTTGATTGCTGCAGGCAAATAATACGGATCGGGGACGCCGCACGTGGTGCAACACCAAACGGCCCAAGTCAGCCCAGAGAACCACACGTCGCTGTGGCGCACTTTCGCGCGGCTGGGACCGCACCTAAGGCCCATCTTCCCGCGCCTCGCGCTCGGCTTCCTGTGTGCGCTCGCGGCCGGCGTCGTGGCCCTAGCCATCCCGCAGGTGCTGCGCGAACTCGTGAACTCCGTCCTCTACGCCGGCGGCTCGAACCGCGACGTCTGGATCGCCGCGGTCGTCATCGCCGGGCTCGGCACGCTCGAGGCCGTCCTCGTCTTCCTGCGGCGCGTCTTCGTGATCACGCCCGCGGCCCGGCTGGAAACGACCCTGCGCGTCAACCTGTACCGGCACCTGCAGCAACTGCCCGTCGCCTTCCACGACAAGTGGGGATCCGGCCAGCTGCTCTCCCGCTCGATGGCGGACCTCGGACTGCTGCGCCGCTGGCTGGCCTTCGGCTCCATCATGCTCGTCGTCGCCACCGTCACCGTGCTCGTGGGGCTGGCCCTGATGTTCAGCAGCAACTGGATGCTCGGGGCGATCTACCTGGCCGGCGCCGTGCCGATCACCATCCGGGCCTTCTACTTCCGGAACGTGTTCCGGACGGCGAGCCGGCTCAGCCAGGACCAGGCCGGGGACCTCGCGACGGCGGTCGAGGAGTCCGTGCACGGCATCCGCGTCATCAAGGCCTTCGGCCGCGGCCGCCAGTCGCTGGAGGGCTTCAGCGTGCAGGCCGAGCGGCTGCGGGACACGGAGATCAGCAAGGCCCGCTCGCTGTCGGGCTTCCTGATGTTCGTCGTCTCCATCCCCGAGATCACGCTCGGCATCGGGCTCCTCGTCGGGCTGTGGCTCACCGCCGAGAACCAGCTGACGGTGGGCGAGCTGGTCGCCTTCTTCGCCACCGCCGCGGTGCTCGCGGGCCCGGTCGAGGGCATCGGCATGCTCCTGGGGATGACGCTCACCACCAAGACCGCACTCGACCGGCACTTCGACGTAATGGACACCGCCAGCACGATCGTGTCCCCGGCCGAGCCCGTGTCCCCCGGCGAACAGCGCGGCCACCTGCGCCTGTGCGGCGCCACCTTCAGCTACCCCGACGCCAAGCCGGATGCGGCCCCGGTGCTCGACGGCATCGACCTCGACATCCGACCGGGCGAGACCATGGCGCTCGTCGGCACCACCGGCAGCGGGAAGTCCACGCTGCTCCAGCTGGTGCCCCGCCTCTACGAGGTGACGGGCGGCGCCGTCGAACTGGACGGTGTCGACATCCGGGACTACGACCTCGAGGCGCTGCGCACCGCCGTGTCGGTGGCGTTCGAGGACACGACCCTGTTCTCCGCGTCGATCCGCGACAACGTCCTGCTCGGCGCCCGGCCCACACCCGGCCAGACGCCCGCCCAGGCGCTGGACGAGGCGCTCGACGTCGCCCAGGCGGGATTCACACGCGACCTGCCCGACGGCGTCGACACGGTCATCGGCGAGGAAGGCCTCTCGCTCTCCGGGGGCCAGCGGCAACGCATCGCCCTGGCCCGGGCCATCGCGGCCAAGCCCCTGGTGCTGGTGCTCGACGATCCGCTCTCCGCGCTCGACGTCCGCACCGAGGAACGCGTCACGGAGAGGCTGCGCGAGGTCCTCGCCGGGACAACGACGCTGATCGTCGCCCACCGGCCCTCCACCGTGATGCTCGCCGACCGCGTGGCCCTGCTCGACGGCGGCCGCATCGTCGACGTCGGGACGCACGGCGAGCTGCTCGCCCGCAGCGACCATTACCGCTACGTCATCGCCAGCCTGGACGAGCCGCCGACCGTGGAAGACGTCCTCAACGCCGAGGAGGCATCGCCGTGAGCCGGTCAGTGGGAGTCGCCAACGAAGACCAGATCGTCCTCGGCCGCGCCGACCGCGCACGGGTCCGCGCGCGGTCGTGGGCCCTGCTGCGGCTCCTGGCCTCGCCGCTGCGGAGGATGCTCGCGCTGACCGTGCTCCTCGTCGTCGTGTCCAACGCGGCGCGGGCGTCGTTCCCGCTGATCATCGCCTGGGCGATCGACTGGGCGCTGCCCGAACTGATCGCCGACCGCCCCATGGCCCTAGGCATCACCGGCGGCATGTACCTGGTGTCCGCGGTCCTCGCCGGCGTGCTGCTGGGCTGGTACAACCTCTGCACGGCGAAGGTCAGCCAGGCCATGCTGCTGGACCTGCGGCTGCGGGTGTTCCGGCACACGCAGCGGCTGAGCCTGGAGTTCCACGAGAACTACACCTCCGGGCGGATCATCTCGCGGCAGACCTCCGACCTGGAGACACTCCGCGAGCTCCTGGACCAGGGCGTCTCCCAACTCGTCTCCGGCGCGTTCTTCATCCTGTTCACCGCGGCGAGCATCTTCATCCTCGACTGGCGCAGCGGACTGCTGGTGCTGGGGGCCGCCGTCCCGATCGCCATCATCTTCCACTGGTACCAGCGCCGCTCCGAACTCGTCTACCGGGAGTCGCGGGTGGTGTCGGCCCGCCTCATCACGTCCTTCGTGGAGACGATGACAGGCATCCGCGCCGTGAAGGCGTTCCGCCGCGAGCGCGACAACGACGAGCGCTACGGCAACGTCGCTGGCGAATACCGGGACAATTCGATCCGTTCCATCAACCTCTTCGGGGTGCTCCAGCCCTCGCTCGTGCTGATCGGCAACCTCACCGTTGCCGTGGTGCTCCTGCTCGGGGGCTTCAGGGTCCTGGAGGGTGGACTGGCCGTCGGCACCCTGGTGGCGCTGCTGCTGGCCGCCAAGCGCGTCTTCCAACCGGTGGAGTCGATCGCGATGTTCTACAGCTCGCTGCAGGCGGCCACGGCCGCGCTCGAAAAGGTCTCCGGGCTCCTGGAGGAGGAGCCGACGGTCGTGGAGCCCGCGCGGCCCGTGGCCCTGCGCGACGCCGAGGGACGGATCGTCTTCACCGACGCAGAGTTCGGCTACGGGGACGGGCCACTGGTCATGGAGCGGTTCACCCTCGAGATTCCCGCCGGGCAGACGGTGGCCGTGGTCGGGCAGACCGGCGCCGGAAAGTCCACCCTGGCGAAGCTCATCGCGCGGTTCTACGACCTGCGCGCGGGATCGCTGACGCTCGACGGCGTGGAGCTGCGCGACCTGTCGAACACGGACCTGCGCCGGGCCGTCGTCATGGTGACCCAGGAGGCTTTCCTGTTCTCCGGATCCGTCGCGGACAACATCGCCCTCGGCAAGCCGGGGGCCTCGCCGGAGGAGATCATCCTGGCGGCACGCGCCGTCGGCGCCCACGAGTTCATCCTCGCTTTGCCGGACGGCTACGACACCGACGTCAACAAGCGCGGCGGCCGCGTCTCCGCCGGTCAGCGGCAGCTCATCTCCTTCGCCCGGGCGTTCCTGGCCGACCCGGCCGTGCTGATCCTGGACGAGGCGACGTCGTCCCTGGACATCCCGAGCGAACGGCTGGTTCAGGAGGGCCTGCGCAAGCTGCTCGGCGAGCGGACCGCGCTGATCATCGCGCACCGGCTCTCCACGGTCGAGATCGCCGACCGTGTCCTCGTGGTCCACGACGGGCGCATCGTCGAGGACGGCTCGCCGGCGCGCCTCGTCGCGGACGGCGGACGGTTCGCCGCGCTGCACAGCGCCTGGAGGGATAGCCTGGTCTAGCCGCGGCGGCCCGGCCCGGCGGCGGCCAGCGCCCCGGTCCGGCGGCGGCCAGCGCCCCGTCACGAAGAAGGGCCCTGCCGCGCGGTGTGTTCCGCGCGGCAGGGCCCCAGCCCCCCAGAGCTCTTCGTTCTAGTGCGGCCAGTCCCCCACGGACGTGGCCAACAGGTGCGGACGGTCCCCCACGGACGTCATCTTCAGGTGCGGCCAGTCCCCCACTGCCTGCACGGAATGTGGCCAGTCGCCCACATTCGTTGTCGCATGCGGCCAGTCCCCCACTGCCATGAATCCGGCGCCCGCCAAGGCGGATGCCACTGCGAACGTTGCGATGAACTTCTTCATGGTTCTCCTTCTGGAGCTTCTCGACATAGGTACGAGCAAGTGGCGAAGCACTTAACATTCATTGTAAATTGATGGGAACACGTTTCGTCAAGGGTTGGCACCAAGGCTCTCCCCGCCGGCGGATTTGACTGATTATCCACACGAACTAAGGGGTTCCAATGGGCATCAAATTCGGAGAGAAGCTTCGGCAGGCGCGCCTGCAGAACAAGATGACGCAGGCCCAGCTCGGCGCGGGCAAGTACTCGACGAGCTATATCTCCCTCCTGGAGACCGGGAGCCGGGAACCGACGTCGGAGATCATCACCGAGCTTTCGGGCCGCCTCGGCCTGGACCGCGAGGCCATGGAGTCGTGGAACACGCCGGTCTCCGCGGACGAGGCGGAGTTCGTGCTGCTGGAGCACCGGGCGCGCCAGTCCTACACGGCCCGCGAGTACACCGACGCCGAGAAGACGGCGACGGAGGCCGCGGCCGTCGCGCTGCGCCTCAAGAACTCCAGCGCCTGGTGGAACATGATGTTCCTGCGCGCCGAGTCGCTGCGCGACCAGGGCAGGTTCGACGAGTACCGGCTGGTGGCCGAGGAGGTGCTCTCCCACCCGCTGACCGACGAGTCGCTGGCCCTGAAGGTGCGCGCGGAGACGCTGGTGGCCAACGCCTACCTGGGCCTCGGGAAGCTGCACATCGCCGTGGACCACGCCCTCACCGCCGTCGAGCTCGGCCGGGACCTGCCCGGGGACTCGCTCATCTACATCGGCGCACTCTTCGCGCTCGTGGCGTCCCTGGCCGAGTCGGGCCAGCTGGACGAGGCCTGGCGGACCTGCCAGACGCTGTCGGACGCCGTCGCCAAGGGCGCGCCGAGCCAGACGGCGGGCAACGCGTACTGGGCCATCGGGAACGTGGCCTTCAAACGCCAAGACATCGCGTCGGGGCTGGCCAACCACCAGCTCGCCGCCCAGCGCCTGCTGCCCGCAAGCGACATCGAGCTGTGGGCGCGCTTCAACAAGGCGTCCGCGTCGATGCGCCTCTCCGCCGGCGTGGTGGAGCAGGAGACGCTGCAGTGCATCGAGAAGGCGGAGCTGGCGCTCAGCGTCATCGGCGGCAACCCGTCCGAGACCCTCGAGCTGCACCTGATCCGCGCCCGCTGGCTGCACCTCAACGGCCAGCCGGCGGAGGCCCTCGAGCAGCTCAAGCCGGTGGACGAGGACCGCGAGGCGCTCTCGCAGCACCTGCAGGGAGAGCTCGACCTGCTCACCGCGCGCTGCCTCGTGGGCACGGGGCGCCACCAGGACGCGCTGCCGCACCTGAGCCGCGCGCAGCAGGCCTTCGCCTCGGCGGGATCCCCCGACCGGGCCTCGCTGGCGATCGAACTGGCCACCGAGATCCGCTCGGCCAACCGCTAGGACTCCCCCGGCCCCGCGGAGCCGGCGCGCCCGACCGGTGGACTTGTCCCCTGGTCGGCGCCCGCGGGAGAGCCAGCGCTAGGCCGCGAAGATCCGTCCCGTGATGCGCTCGTACGCCTCGATGTACCGCGCCCGCGTCCGCTCGACCACCTCTGCGGGCAGGGCCGGCGGCTCCGCGCCGGAGGACCTGTCCCACCCGGACTCGGGTCCGGTCAGCCAGTCCCGGACGTACTGCTTGTCGAACGAGGGCTGCGCCTGGCCCGGGCGGTACGTCTCGGCGTCCCAGAAGCGGGACGAGTCGGGCGTCAGGACCTCATCGCCGAGCGTGATCGTGCCGTCCGCGGGGTCGATCCCGAACTCGACCTTGGTGTCCGCGAGGATGATGCCCCGCGCCCGGGCGATGTCCTCGGCCCGCGTGTACAGCTCCAGGGTCAGGCGGCGCAGCTCGTCGGCCGGCCCCTCCCCGATGCGCTCCTCGACCTCCGCGTAGGTGATGTTCTCGTCGTGCTCGCCGACCTCGGCCTTGGCCGAGGGCGTGAAGATCGGCGGCTCCAGGCGGGAGCCGTCCCGCAGGCCCTCGGGCAGCGGCAGCGAGCACACGGTGCCCGACTCGCGGTACTCCAGCAGCCCGGAGCCGGTGAGGTACCCGCGGGCGATGCACTCGATGGGGAACATCGCGAGCTTCTTGCACACCATGGCGCGCCCGGCGACCGCCTCGGGGACGTCGGTGGAGACGACGTGGTGGGGAATGCCCGCCAGCTGCGAGAACCACCACAGGCTGAGCTGCGTCAGCACCTTGCCCTTGTCCGGGATCTCGGAGGCCAGCACGAAGTCGTAGGCGCTGATGCGGTCGCTGGCCACGACCAGCACGAGGTCGGCGTCCTCCTGGGTGGCCCCCTCGGGCACGTACAGGTCGCGCACCTTCCCGGAGTAGACGTGCGTCCAGCCCGGAAGCTCCGGGGCCTGCGTCTGCAGCCCGGCCATCAGAGCGACGCCTCGTCGGCCGCGGAACCGGGGCCCGCGGGCTCCGGGGAGTGCGCGGCTCCCGGCGTGAAGCCCGCGGCCCCGGCCGTTCCGGCGGGCATCCCGACCGCGCCCTCCGCGGCCCGCAGCGCGATGTCGGTGCGGTGCTGGCCACCGGCGAGCGAGATCCGATCGACCCCGCGGTACGCCGCGCCACGGGCGGCGTGCAGCTCGGCGCCCAGCCCGACGACGGCCAGCACGCGCCCGCCGGAGCTCACCAGTTCCCCGGCGTCGTTCCGCGACGTGCCGGCATGCAGCACGCTGACGCCCTCCAGCGCCTCGGCCTCCTCGACGCCGGCGAGCGGGTCCCCGAGCACCGGGGCGTCGGGGTAGTTCGCGGACGCCAGCACGACGGCCACCGCGGAGTCCGGGCGCCAGTGCAGCTGTTCGGCGTCGTCCAGCGCCCCGGTCGCCGCGGCGTGCAGCAGGCCGCCGAGCGGCGTCTTGAGCCGGGCCAGCACGGCCTGGGTCTCCGGGTCCCCGAAGCGCGCGTTGAACTCGATGACGCGGATGCCGCGCCGGGTCAGGGCCAGCCCGCAGTAGAGGACGCCGACGAACGGCGTGCCGCGTCGCTCCATCTCGCGGATGGTCGGGTAGGCCACGCGCTCCATCACCTCGTCGACGAAACCCGCCGGAAGCCACGGCAGCGGCGTGTACGCGCCCATGCCGCCCGTATTGGGTCCCAGGTCGCCGTCGGAGATCCGCTTGAAGTCCTGCGCGGGCGCCAGCGGCACCGCGTGCTTGCCGTCGGAGACGACGAAAAGCGAGACCTCGGGGCCGTCGAGGAACTCCTCGATCAGCACCGCGCCGCCGGCCGCGAAGCAGGAGTCGGCGTGGGCGAGCGCCTCGGCCCGATCCTGGGTGACGACCACTCCCTTCCCGGCGGCCAGGCCGTCGTCCTTGACGACGTAGGGGGCCCCGAACGCGTCCAGCGCGTCGGCGGCCTCCTCCGTGTTCACCGCGACCCGCGCCATGGCGGTGGGGACGCCGGCCTCCGCCATGATCTCCTTGGCGAAGGCCTTTGACGCCTCGAGCTGCGCGGCGGCCTTCGACGGGCCGAACACGGGGATCCCCGCCGCGGCCAGCGCGTCGGCGGCGCCGGCGGCCAGCGGCGCCTCGGGACCGATCACCACCAGCGTCGAGCCGAGCTCACGGGCCAGCGCGACGACGGCGGCCGGGTCTTGGGCGTCCACGGCGTGGACGGGCACGTCGGCGGCGATCCCCGCGTTCCCGGGCGCGCAGCGCACCTCCGAGACGTACGGGTCGGCCAACAGGGCTCGGACAATGGCGTGTTCGCGGCCACCGGGGCCGATGACAAGTACCTTCACGAGCCACCAGCCTACCGGCGTGCGCGGCCCCCGCCCACTGCGGGACCCCACCGTGAAGCGGCCCGCCGGCCGGCGCCGGGGCGTAGGCTGGGGAGCGTGGGCAAGGAAACATTGTGGGAGGCGCACCTGCGCCGGAACCCGGGGCATTCTCAGTGGTACATCGACCGCTTCGCGGCCCTGCGGGCCGAAGGCGCCGACCTGCACGGCGAGGTCCGGATGCTGGACGCGCTCTGCCCTCGCGGCGCCCGCGTCCTCGACGCCGGCTGCGGGCCGGGGCGCGTCGGTGGCGAACTGGCCCGCCGCGGGCACACCGTGGTGGGCATCGACGTCGATCCCGTGCTCGTGGCCCAGGCCCGCGCGGACCACCCGGAGGCGGTCTGGCACGTGGGCGACCTCGCGGAGCTCGAGCTGCGCGAGGGCGGGCGCCCCGACGCGTTCGACGTCATCGTCTGCGCGGGCAATGTCATGGCGTTCCTGGCGCCGGGCACCGCGCGGGAGGTCCTGTCCCGCTTCCGGGCGCACCTCGCCCCGGGCGGCCGCGCGGTCATCGGCTTCGGATCCGGACGGGGCTACGCCTTCGGGGACTTCCTGGACGACGCCGCGGCCGCCGGCCTCCGCACGGACGCCACGTTCTCCACCTGGGACCTGCGGCCCCTCGGCCCGGACGCCGATTTCCTCGTGGCGGTGCTGTCCCCGGCCTGAGCCCACGGCGTCCGGGCCCGGGCACGCGGCCCCTAGAATGGGGGCCATGCCCGAAACCTTTACGTCGGCGGACGCCGTCGACCTCGCCGTCGTGGAACGCAACGGCTTCATCGAGTCCCGCCACCGCGGATCCGCGGTGGTGCTCGACGCCGCCGGCGGGGTCGTCACCGCGCTCGGCGACATCGACGCCCCCGTCATGCCGCGGTCCGCGCTCAAGCCGTTCCAGGCCCTGGCGTCCATGCAGTCCGGGGTGCCGCTGCGCGGGGCCGAGGTGGCGCTGGCCTGCGCCAGCCACGTCGGCAGCCGTGAGCACATGGAACTCGCCGCGTCGATGCTGGCCAAGGCCGGCCTGGACGAGGAGGACCTGCTCTGCCCCGAGGCCTGGCCCGGGCACGAGGACACACGGAACGAGCTGGTCCGGAGCGGCCGCGGGAAGTCGCGGCTGGCGTTCAACTGCTCCGGCAAGCACGCCGCGTTCCTGTGGGCCTGCACCGAAAACGGCTGGGACACGGAGACGTACCTGGAACCGGAGCATCCGCTGCAACGCCGCGTCGTCGAGGTCGTCGAGGAGTACGCCGGCGAGAAGATCGCGCACCTGGCCGTGGATGGCTGCGGGGCCCCGGTGCCGGCGTTCTCGCTGCGCGGGCTCGCGCGCGCGACGGGCCGCCTGGCGCGGTCCCCGGGCAGCAAGCACGCCGACGCCCGGGCCGCGACGATCGCCACCGCGATGCTGGACTACCCCTGGGCCGTCCACGGCCACGGCGAGGAGAACACCGTGGTCATGGAGGAGCTGGGGGTCATCGCCAAGCTCGGCGCCGAGGGCGTGCTGATGCTCGGCACCGACACCGGAGCCTCCTGCACCCTGAAGATGCTCGACGGCAACGGGCGGGGCGCCACGCTGGTGGGCCTGACCCTGCTGGCCGCGGCCGGGGCCGTCGACGTCGACCGGCTGGCTCCGGTGCTGGAGCAGGTGGTCAAGCCCGTCCTCGGCGGCGGCGCCCCGGTGGGGCGCGTCAGGCTCGCGGCGCCCGTCGTGGCGCTGCTGGAGTAGGGGCCGGGATGGGTGTGCGACGCCGGATCGCCGCCGACGCCGGCACCGCCGCGGTGCGCGCGTGGCTCGACGCGCCGCCGGAATCCCGGACGGGCCTGCCCCGCCCCGTGCTGGCGACCGCCGTCCGCTACGCGCTCGAGGAGCTGTCCGAGGCCGCCGAGGGCAACTCGGTGGAGGTCAGGGTGCCGCCGTTCGGCGTGGCACAGTGCGTCGAGGGGCCGCGCCACACGCGCGGCACCCCGCCGAACGTCGTCGAAATGGACGCCCAGACGTGGCTCGGGCTCGCCACCGGGGTCCTGCCGTGGGCCGAGGCCCGCGCCGCCGGCTCCGTCGGCGCCTCCGGACTCCGGGCCGACCTCTCGGCCCACCTGCCCCTCTTCGGCCCCGTCTAGGCCCGCCTGGACCTCGCGTAGGCCCCGCGTGGAGCCCGCGGCCCGCACCGTCGGGCCGCACCGCGGGCCCGCCCCGCGGACCGAGGCCGTGAACCGGCGCCGTGGACCGGGCACCCCGCCCCGCGGCCTCCCGCGCGTTCGGCGGCGGGCGGCGGGTTCGGTACCCTTGAGGGCATGGAATCCCCCCGCGACGACGCCCCCAAGATCCCGGAACGGGAGCCCGACCGCGGTTCCGAGGACCGCCCCGCGGCCGCGTCCGTCCCCGTGGTGGTGCGCCGCTCGCCGAAGTTCTGGCCCTTCGTCGGCGCCGGGGCCGTCCTGGGCGTCCTCGTGGCGATCATCTCCGCCTACACGGGGGCCGGCAGCGCCGAGTTCACCCGCGCCTCGGTGGCCGGATTCCTGGCGGTGTTCTTCGGCCTCGCCGGCGTGCTGGTGGGCTGCATCGCCTACCTCGTGGCCGACCGCGTCGGCGCCAAACGGGCCACCCGCACCACCGCGGTGCCCCTCGACGGCCCCGGCGCCCCCTAGCCGCGCCGTCCGCGTCGCCGTCCGGTCACCGAGGACCCCCGCGGCGCCCTCGCGTGAGAGAATGGGGCACATGGCGCGTGGTGACGGAATGCTTTCTCATGATCTCTTGCCCGACGAGAAGGGGCCGCAGGACGAATGCGGCGTCTTCGGAGTCTGGGCCCCCGGCGAGGACGTCGCGAAACTGGCGTACTACGGGCTGTACGCGCTGCAGCACCGCGGCCAGGAGTCCGCGGGCATCGCCACCTCCGACGGCAAGCGCATCAACGTGTACAAGGACATGGGGCTCGTGTCCCAGGTGTTCGACGAGAACACGCTGAACTCGATGACCGGGCACATCGCCGTCGGGCACTGCCGGTACTCCACCACGGGTGCCAGCCACTGGGCGAATGCCCAGCCGACGCTCGGCGCGACGTCCGAGGGCACGGTGGCCCTGGCGCACAACGGCAACCTCATCAACTCGGCCGAGCTCATGGACATGGTGGTCGCCGAGCAGGGCGCCAAGTTCCGCGGCGAGCTGGCGCAGGGCAACACCACGGACACCGCCCTGGTGACCGCGCTGCTGCGCGGGGACGAGGGCCGGACCCTCGAGGAGACGGCGCTGGGGCTCCTGCCAAAGCTGAAGGGCGCCTTCAGCTTCGTCTTCATGAACGAGGGCACGCTCTACGCGGCGCGCGACACCCATGGCGTGCGCCCCCTGGTGCTCGGCCGCCTCGCGCGCGGCTGGGTCGTCGCCTCGGAGCAGGCCGCCCTGGCCACCGTCGGCGCCAGCTTCATCCGGGAGATCGAGCCGGGCGAGTTCATCGCCATCGACGAGGACGGCATCCGGTCCCAGCGCTTCGGCGCGGCGACCCCGGCGCACTGCGTCTTCGAATACGTCTACCTGGCCCGTCCGGACGCCTCCATCAACGGCCGCTCGGTCTACGAGTCGCGCGTGGAGATGGGACGCCAGCTGGCCCGGGAGAACAGCGCGGAGGCCGACATCGTCATCCCCGTCCCGGAGTCCGGGACCCCCGCCGCGATCGGCTACGCGGAGGAGTCCGGCATCCCGTTCGCCCACGGCTTCGTGAAGAACGCCTATGTCGGGCGCACGTTCATCCAGCCGTCGCAGACGCTCCGCCAGCTCGGCATCCGGCTCAAGCTCAACGCGCTGGAGCCCGTCATCCGCGGCAAGCGCGTCGTCGTCGTGGACGACTCGATCGTCCGCGGCAACACGCAGCGCGCGATCGTGCGCATGCTGCGCGAGGCCGGGGCCGCGTCGATCCACGTGAAGATCTCCTCGCCCCCCATCAAATGGCCGTGCTTCTACGGCATCGACTTCGCCTCCCGCGCGGAGCTGATCGCCAACGGCGCCAACATCGCGGAGATCACCGCCTCCATCGGCGCGGACTCGCTGGCGTACATCTCCGAGGACGGGATGATCGACTCCACGCAACAGCCGCGCGAGCGCCTCTGCACGGCCTGCTTCACCGGAACCTACCCGATCGAGCTGCCGAGCTCGGACCGGCTGGGCAAGAACCTCCTCGAGCGCGCGGACGAGACCGAGGGCGGCTGCGACCCCGGCCCCGACGCGGAGTTCGAGCCCACGCTGACGCCCGCCGACAAGACCCCGAGCACCAAGTAAAGGACGCCCCACGCATGACTTCCTCCACGCCCGAGAACCCCGCCGGCATCACCTACGCGTCCGCCGGAGTCGACGTCGAGGCCGGGGACCGCGCCGTCGAACTGATGAAGGGGGCCATCAAGGCGACCCACAACGCCTCGGTGCTCGGCGGCGTCGGCGGCTTCGCGGGCCTCTACGACGCCTCGCGCCTGCTCGCCTACAAGCGTCCGCTCCTCGCCACGTCCACCGACGGCGTCGGCACCAAGGTCGCGATCGCACAGGCGATGGACATCCACCACACCATCGGCCACGACCTGGTCGGCATGGTCGTGGACGACATCGTCGTGGTCGGCGCCGAACCGCTGTTCATGACGGACTACATCGCCTGCGGCAAGGTGGTGCCGGAGCGCATCGCGGACATCGTGCGCGGCATCGCCGAGGCCTGCACCCTGGCCGGCACCGCCCTGGTCGGCGGCGAGACCGCCGAGCACCCGGGCCTGCTGGCGCCGGACGAGTACGACGTGGCCGGCGCGGCCACCGGTGTCGTCGAGGCCGACGCGCTCCTGGGACCGGACCGCGTCCGCGCGGGCGACGTCGTCATCGGCATGGCTTCCTCGGGCATCCATTCCAACGGCTACTCGCTGGTCCGCCGCGTCATCAACCACGCCGGATGGGCCCTGGACCGCGAGGTTTCCGAGCTGGGCCGGACCCTGGGCGAGGAACTGCTGGTGCCCACCAAGGTATATGCCGCGGACTGCATGGACCTGATCCGCACGCTCAACACGGGCGGTGCCGCGCCCCTGCACGGCTTCAGCCACGTTACCGGCGGCGGGCTCGCCGCCAACCTGGCCCGCGTCCTGCCGCAGGGGCTCATGGCCACGGTCGACCGCTCCACGTGGTCCCTCCCCGCGATCTTCACCCTCGTCTCCCAGCTGGGCGGCGTTCCGCAGGCGGACCTCGAGCGGACGCTGAACCTCGGCGTCGGCATGGTCGCCATCGTCGAGGCCTCCGCCGCGGACGCCGCGGTGTCCCGCCTCACCGAGCGCGGCGTGCCGTCCTGGGTCATGGGATCGGTCGGCGCGATCGACGACGAGGCGCCCTCCGCCGGCCCCGACTTCGTCCAGGGCGCCAAGGGGGTCGACGGCGGTGCCGTGCTGCTCCGCGGAGCCTACGCCTCCTAGCGCGGCCTCCTAGGTTGGCCTCCCAGCGCGGCCTCCCAGGGACGCCACGGACGACGCCGGGGCGACCCCGACCCCGCGCCGGCGGATACTGGACGCATGGGTAGCTACGTCCTCGTTGTCTTCGTCCGCCGACTCGCCGAGGGCGCGGTCTTCGAACGGTCGGCCTGGCCGCTGCACGCGACCCTGCTCCGCTTCGACACCCGTGAGGGGGCGGGGACGGTGGCGTCCCGGGTCGGTCCGGCCCTCGCCGGGGTCGGGTCCTTCGCCGCCGAGGTGGGGGCGGAGGCGGGCTTCGGGCGCGACGGCGGCGTGCCGGTCTCCCTGCTCGACCCCGACAGCGGGCTCGCCAGTCTCCACGGGGAGCTGCTCGAGGCCTTCGTGGGGCACGCCACCCTGCCCGGTGCGCAGCACACCCGATCGGGCTACCGGCCGCACGTCTCCCACACCGCCGGGCGGCCGCGGCGCGGGGACCGCCTCCTCGTGGACCACGTCGCGCTCATCGACATGCGGCCCGACGGCGACCCCTCGCGCCGCCGCGTCGCGGCGGTGTGGCCGCTCGTGCCCGCCGGCACCTGATCCCCGCGCGATCCCCGCGCGGCCCGCCGTCAGCGGGCGCCGAGGAGCTCACCCAAGGCCGGAGCCACCCGCGCCCTCCAGCGCCACGCGGCCCGCGAATCCCCGCGGGTCGGACCGGCGTTGATGATGCCCACGGGCTTGCCGGCGCGTTCGGCGTTCAGCACCATCCGGTAGCCGCTCATGACCGCGAGACTCGAACCGACGACCAGCAATCCGGTGGACTTGTCCTCTAGTTCGGAAACGAGGCGCTTGCGCTCCGGGGGCACGTTCTCGCCGAAGTACACGACGTCGGGCTTGAGTTCCACGCTGCCGCAGTTCAGGCAGCCGACCATCGAGAACGCCTCGACGTGCTCCTGCGCCAGGGTCACGTCGCCGTCCGGATTGACGCTCGCGGGATCCAGCTCGACCCGCTCGATGAATCCGGGGTTCGCCGCGGCGAGCCGCCTATCCAGCCCGCGACGCGCCTCGACGTGGCCGCAGTTCAGGCAGACCACGCGGTCCAGGTCCCCGTGCAGGGGAACCACCGCGCGGGAACCGCCGCGGACGTGCAGCCCGTCCACGTTCTGCGTCACCACGCCGCTGAGCCAGCCCCGCCGCTCCATCTCGGCGACGGCGTGGTGCGCGTCGTTCGGCGCGGTGTCCGCCATGTGCCGCCAGCCGACGAAGCTCCGCGCCCAGTAGCGGTGGCGCGCGGTGGGATCGTGCCGGAACTCCTGGTACGTCATGGGGCGGTGGCGGCGCAGGGAACCGTTCGGGCCGCGGTAGTCGGGGATGCCGGAGTCCGTGGACACGCCCGCGCCGCTGAGCAGGAGGACCGGTCCGTCCGCCAACATCGCCGCGATGCCCCGCCGCGCGGCGGAGGGATCCTGTGCGGGGGCGGTCTCCCCCACCACGCGCTCGATCGAGCGCAGGGCCGCGCGGTGGGCGTTGGCGATGGGAAGGTTCGTGAGGTCCACGCTAGGGCTCCTTATCAGTGGTGCACGGCGCGGAGTCCCGGTCCCCGGCACGGGGTCCGCGAGGGTCGGCGCGGGTACCGCGGGCTCCGTGTGACGGCACGCTGGTTCCGCCACGCCACCCGGAGCGGCGGCCGACCGGCCGCCGCCGGGCGCTCCTCTGCGGGCGTCCCTTGCGCGGCGCGCCGGAGGCGGGGGATGCGGCGGCACGCCCGATGGGGCCCATGGCGTCCACTGTGGGGGAGGAGACGATCAGCCGATACGGCGTTGGTCGTCCTCGTCGTCGTCGGAGTACTTGCTCCCGTACTCCGCGTAGTCCGCCTCGGGCGGTTCTTCGACGTGCTTCGTCGGAGCACCGGCGTAACCGCGGGTGCTTCCGAGCTCGCGTTGGAGGGCAGACAAGTCGGTGGCCGGGGAATAGTACTTGATATCCCTGGCCTGCCGAGTCGCTTTTGCCTTCTGACGGCCGCGCCCCATGGCGTGACCCCCTTTTTCGGTAGATCCGGAAGTGGTCCCCCTCAGGAGGGGGAGGTCCCGGAATAAGTGACTGAATCTTTCGTACCCCTAGGTTAACATGATTCGGCACCAATCGCCGTCTCGGCGCATGGGCGGACGGCGGGCCGGCGACGGCTAAAGTATGGTGCGGAAACAGCAGGAGAAACCGCCAGCACAGGGAGCCATCGTGGAAGACCGGGAACAGCCCGATTCCTCCCCCCGCCAGCCCGCCCGCCCCGCGCGGAGCCGGCACCGGCGCGGGTTCGGTCCCGCCGGACTCTGGATGGTGCTGGGCGGCGCGGTGATCGTGCTCCTGCTGGTCTACGGGGCCGGCAGGCTCTTCGACGCGGCGAGTCCCGGGGCGGACCCGGAGCCGTCGGCGTCCCGCGACCCGTCCCCGGGCATCGACGGCGTCATCGCGCGCGACGTGCCGGCCGGGCAGCTGCTCGTCGGTGACTGCCTCAACGACTTCGGCGGCCCTTTGGGCACCGCGACGGTCGTCACCTGCCGGACGCCCCACACATCCCAGCTGATCGGCCTCGAAGCGCTGCCCGAGGGCGGATACCCCGGCGACGACCGGGCGACGGAGCTCGCCGAGCAGGCCTGCAAGGCCATCACCCTGTCGCCGGCCGCGGCGTTGTCGGGAAGCTGGAACTACGAGTTCAGCCGCCCCTCGCGGGCGACGTGGGAGGCGGGCGACCGGGGCGTCGCCTGCTTCCTCACGCTGACCGAGGGCCGGTCCTCCGATTCGTTGCTGCCCGCCGAGGGCCCGGCCGCCTAGCCCTTGGAGACGGTCAGCCCCTCGCCGTCGGCCAGGCCGACGGCGACGGTGTCCCCGTCGGCGATCTCGCCCGACAGGAGGGCCCGCGCCAGCCGGTCGCCGATTTCCCGCTGGACGAGCCGCCGCAGGGGCCGCGCGCCGTAGGCGGGGTCGAACCCGGTGAGGGCCAGCCAGTCGCGGGCGGCGTCGGTGACCTCCAGGCTGAGCCGCCGTCCGGCCAGCCGCGCGCCCAGGTCGGCGATCTGCAGGTCCACGATGCGGGTGAGCTGCTCGAGCGAGAGCGGATCGAACAGGATGGTGTCGTCGAGCCGGTTCAGGAACTCCGGCTTGAACGAGGCGTGGACGATGTTCATCACGGCGGCCCGCTTCTCCTCCCCGCTGAGGCCCGGGTCCACGAGGAACTGCGAACCGAGGTTGGACGTCAGCACCAGGATCGCGTTGCGGAAGTCCACCGTGCGGCCCTGCCCGTCCGTCAGGCGCCCGTCGTCGAGGACCTGCAGCAGGATGTCGAAGACCTCCGGGTGCGCCTTCTCCACCTCGTCGAGCAGCACCACGGAGTAGGGGCGGCGGCGGACGGCCTCCGTGAGCTGGCCGCCCTCCTCGTAGCCGACGTAGCCCGGGGGCGCCCCGACCAGCCGGGCGACGGAGTGCTTCTCCGAGTACTCGGACATGTCGACGCGGACCATCGCGCGCTCGTCGTCGAACAGGAAGTCGGCGAGGGCCTTGGCCAGCTCGGTCTTGCCCACGCCCGTGGGGCCGAGGAAGAGGAAGGACCCGGTGGGCCGGTCGGGGTCGGAGATCCCGGCGCGGGCCCTGCGGACGGCGTCGGAGACCGAGGCGACGGCCTGCTCCTGCCCGATGAGGCGCTGCCCCAGGAAGGACTCCATCTCCAGCAGCTTCTGGCTTTCGCCCTGCAGCATGCGGCCGGCCGGGATGCCGGTCCATGCGGAGATGACCTCGGCGATGTCGTCGGCGGTGACCTCCTCCGAGACCATCGACTCCACCCGGTCCCCGCCTTGCTCGGCGGCCTGCGCGGCGTCGAGCTCGCGCTGCAGCTCCGGGATCTCCCCGTAGAGCAGCCGCGAGGCCCGCTCCAGGTCGCCCTCGCGCTGGAGCTTGTCCGCCGTGGAACGCAGCTCGTCGAGGCGGACCATCAGGTCGCCGACGCGGTTCAGTCCGGCCTTCTCGGCCTCCCACCGCGCGTTGAGCGCGTCCAGCCGCTCCTTCTTGTCGGCCTTGTCGGCGCGTAGCGCGGCCAGCCGTTCCACGGACGCGGGGTCGGTCTCGTCCTCCAGCGCGAGTTCCTCCATGGTCAGGCGGTCCACCTGCCGGCGCAGCCGGTCGACCTCCTCCGGCGCCGAGTCGATCTCCATGCGCAGCCGCGACGCGGCCTCGTCGACGAGGTCGATCGCCTTGTCCGGCAACTGCCGCCCGGAGATGTACCGGTTGGACAGCGTCGCGGCGGCCACCAGCGCGGAGTCGCCGATCGAGACCTTGTGGTGCGCCTCGTAGCGTTCCTTGAGCCCGCGCAGGATGCCGATGGTGTCGTCGACGGACGGCTCGCCGACGAAGACCTGCTGGAAGCGCCGCTCCAGCGCCGGGTCCTTTTCGATGTTCTCGCGGAACTCGTCCAGCGTGGTGGCGCCGATCAGCCGCAGTTCGCCGCGGGCGAGCATCGGCTTGAGCATGTTCCCGGCGTCCATGGCGCCCTCCGACGCGCCGGCGCCGACCACGGTGTGGATCTCGTCGATGAAGGTGACGATCTGTCCGTTGGAGTTCTTGATCTCCTCGAGCACGGCCTTGAGCCGCTCCTCGAACTCCCCGCGGTACTTGGCGCCCGCAATCATCGACGCGAGATCCAGGGCGATGAGCGACTTGCCCCGGAGGGACTCGGGCACGTCGCCGGCGACCATGCGCTGCGCGAGCCCCTCGACGACGGCCGTCTTGCCGACGCCCGGCTCGCCGATGAGCACGGGGTTGTTCTTGGTGCGCCGCGACAGCACCTGGACGACGCGGCGGATCTCGGCGTCGCGGCCGATGACCGGGTCCAGCTTGCCCGAGCGCGCGACCTCGGTGAGGTCCGTGCCGTACTTCTCCAGCGCCTGGAACGTGCTCTCCGGGTCCTGGCTGTCCACCTTGCGGTCACCGCGGATCCCGGGCAGCGCCGCGCGCAGGGCCTCCGGCGTCGCTCCGGCCGACCGGAGGAGTTCGCCGGCCCGGCCCGCGTCCGCTGCCAGCCCCAACAGCAGGAATTCCGTGGAGACGTAGCTGTCGCCCTGGTCGGCGCTGGACTGCTGGGCGGCCGTCACGACCTGCAGGATGCCGCGCGAGTACTGCGCCTGCGCCACGGAGGTGCCCGACGAGCTCGGCAGCGCCTTGATCGCGGCACTGGCCTGGATCGACACGGCGTCCGGGTCGACCCCGGCGGCCCGGAGCAGGGCCACGGCGACGGACTCGCGCTTGTCCAGCAGCGCCTTGAGCAGGTGCACCGGCTCGACCTGCGGGTTGCCCGCGGTCGACGCGTTCATTCCGGCGGCGGAGAGCGCCTCCTGGCTCTGGGTGGTGAATTTCGTGTCCACGGCGGATCCTTCCTCTGCATGGTGCGGCCACTCAAACTTGAGTCTACTCCACTCAACTTCACCACAGCGGCGAATATTCCGCGGGCGTCCGACGTCGGACGGCCGCACCGGGGGCGCCGCCGCGCCGCCGGCGCGGGCCGGACGCCGTCGGACCCGGTCCCAGCCCCGGCGCCGTGCCCTCGGGGCCGGCTCGGGTCGCGCCGCGCCCCGGGGTCAGCGCCAGGCGGGCTGCGCGGGCGGGCCGCCGAAAAGACCACCGGAAGAGGGCACGATCTCCTTGCCGAGCGGCACGAGGGAGACGGGAATGAGCTTGAGGTTGGCGATCCCCAGGGGGATGCCGACGATGCTCACGAACATGGGAATGGCCGTGATGACATGGCCGAGGGCGATCCACCAGCCGGCCACGATGATCCAGATGACGTTGCCGATCATCGAGAGGACGCCGGGCCGCCCGCCGCGGTCCACGATCGTGCGCCCGAAGGGCCACAGTGCGTAGTTGGCGATCCGGAAGGACGCGATGCCGAAGGGGATGGTCACGATGAGGAGGCAGCACACGATGCCGGCCAGGAAATAGCCGATGGCGAGCCAGATGCCCCCGAAGACCAGCCAGATCACGTTGAGCACCACTGCGAGGGGTCCGTTCATGGTCCCATTCTGTTGCACAAAGCCACTCAAGGCTAGAGCGCTTGGCCCCGCGCGGGCCGCACGACCGGCCGCCGCACGAGTGACAAAATGTGTGGTCAGCCCACAATCGCGGTAGCGCGACGCCCCGGCCGCGGACATAATGGGGGGATGCCTGCACCGCACCAGCCGTCCGCGGGGCGCGCAGCCCCGACCCGCCCCGCGTTCAGGGGATGGTCCGCGCTCTGCGTCGCCGCGCTCGCGGCGTCGTCGCTCGCGGCCTGCACCCCGCAGGCACCGGATCCCGCGCCCACGGCGCGGGTCTTGGCCGACGCCTTGCGCGACGGCGACCTCACCGGCGTCCCGCTCGCGGACGGCGACGCCGCCGCCGCGACGGCCCTCGAAGAGGCCTTCGGAGACCTGGGAGACGCCACGCGCACCGTGACGGTCGAGGAGGTCACCGTCGACGAGAACACCGACGGCTCCGACGGGGCCCCGACCGCGTCCGCGCGGCTTCGCACGGTCTGGGACCTCGACGGCCCCGATGCCTCCGCGGCCCCCGCCGCGGCGGCCGACCGTCGCGCATGGAGCTACACCACCGAGGCGAGGATGGAGTACGACGACGACGCGGAGGCCTGGGAGGTCCGCTACGAGCCCGCGGTGGCCGTTCCCGGCCTGCGCGACGGCGAGTCGCTCCGCCTGCGAACCGTTTCCGCGGCGCGCGGGGACATCCTCGGCGCCGGGGACCGCGTCCTCGTCACCGACCGCGCCGTCGTCCGCCTCGGCATCGACAAGTCCCTCATCGACGCGGCGCAGGCCGGTCCGAGCGCCCGGCGCCTCGCCGCCCTGGTCGGGATCGACGCCGCCGACTTCGCGACTCGCGTCGAGGCGGCCGGCGCGAAGGCCTTCGTGGAGGCGATCGTCCTGCGCGACGACGGGTCGCTGGAGGTCACTGCGGCGGAGGTGGCGGAAATCCCCGGCGCGCGCTCCCTCGGGGACCGGATCCCGTTGGCGCCGACGCGGACCTTCGCCCGAGCCGTCCTCGGATCCGTCGGCGAGGCCACCGCGGAGCTCGTCGAGGAGTCCGGCGGTCGCCTGTCCGCGGGAGACACCGCGGGATTGTCCGGGCTCCAGGCCGCGTACGACGAGCGTCTGGCCGGCACGCCCGGGCTGGCCGTGTGGACCGTGCCGGCGCCCGGGGGGACGACGGAGCCCGCGTCGGGGGCTGCCGCGTCGGGGGATGCCTCCGCCGAGGGGCCGGAGGACGCCGCCGAGCCCCGGCTGTTGTTCGAACGTCCCGCGGTGGACGGCGAGCCGCTGGAGACCACGCTCGACGCTCCGGTGCAGACGCTCGCCGAGCGGGTTGTTGCCGGAGCGGACTCGCCCAGCGCGATCGTGGCCCTGCGGCCCTCCGACGGCGCCGTGCTGGCGGCCGCCAACGGCCCGGCCACGAACTCGTTCAACACGGCGATGCTGGGGCAGTACGCGCCGGGCTCCACCTTCAAGGTCGTGACCGCCCTGGCGATGCTCCGCTCCGGCTACACGCCCGCTTCCGCCGTCGACTGCCCGCAGACCACCGTCGTCGACGGCCGGTCGTTCAAGAACTACACCGGGTACCCCGAGGCCGGCCTCGGCGCCATCACGCTGGCCGAGGCGATCGCGCAGTCGTGCAACACCGTGTTCATCCAGGCCAGCGACGACGTGCCGATGTCCGCCGTCGCCGAGGCCGCCGGCTCGCTCGGCCTCGCGGAGGAGCCCTCGGTCGGGGCCGCCGCGTTCCTCGGGTCGGTCCCGGCCGAGGCCACCGGCACGGAACACGCCGCCAACATGATCGGCCAGGGAGTGGTGCAGGCCTCGGTGTTGGGCATGGCGACCGTCGCCGCCTCCGTGTCCGCGGGCTCGACCGTCCGGCCGCGGCTCGTGGCGGACCCGGAGCCCCCCGCCGGCCCCGCCCCCGAGGTCCCGCTCACGGCGGGCGAGGCCGACCAGCTGCTTTCCATGATGGGCGGCACCGTGGACCACGGCACCGTCACGGACCTGCAGGACGTCCCGGGTCCCCCGGTCGCGGCCAAGACGGGAACGGCGGAGTACGGGGACGGCAGCGAGGACCTGCGGCACACCTGGGTCATCGCCGTGCAGGGCGACCTGGCCGTCGCCGCCTTCGTGGAGACGGGCTTCTCCGGCGCCGAGACCGGCGGCCCGCTGATCAAGGAGTTCCTGACCGGGGCGCAAGAGCTGGGGTCCGCGGGCGGCTAAAATTGAGCCAATGAGCACCCCCGAGGACCACAAGGCACCCACGAGCGGCCTCGCTGCCAACGACCTGAGCTACTACCGGACGGAACCAGTGTCCTTCGTGCGGCGCGGTTCGCGCCTGCACGGGAAGCGGCAGGACGCCTGGGAGCGCCAGTCCGGACGCTACCTCCTCGAGGTGCCGCGGCACCACGCGGACACGTCGGTGCGCGAGGACTTCGGGTTCGATCCGGAGCGGGCCTTCGGCCGCGACGCCCCGCTGACGGTGGAGATCGGGTCGGGGCTGGGCGAGGCCGTGGCCGACGCCGCCGAGCGTCACCCCGAGCGGAACTTCCTGGCGGTCGAGGTCTACCGCCCGGGGCTCGCCCAGCTGATGGTGCGCATCGAGCAGCGGGGCCTCACCAACGTCCGCGCCGTGCAGGCCAACGCGCCCGAGGTCCTGGACGTGATGCTGGCGCCCGGTTCGGTCGACGAGTTGTGGGTCTTCTTCCCGGACCCGTGGCACAAGGCCCGGCACCACAAGCGGCGCCTGGTGAAGGAGTCGTTCGCGGACAAGGCGGCACGGGTCCTGGCGGACGGAGGCACCTGGCGCCTCGCCACCGATTGGTCCGACTACGCCGAGCAGATGCGCGCGGTGCTCGGCGGCTCGGCGGCGTTCGCCAACCTGCATCCGGGCGAGCGGGGCGGCGCGGACGGCCCGCTCGCGCTGGTGCGCCGCGGCGGCCTCGAGGGGCAGGACCGGGAGCCGGGGTTCGAGGACGCGACGGGCGGTTGGGCCCCGCGCTTCGAGGGCCGGATCCTCACGAGCTTCGAGGGCAAGGCCCTGCGTGCCGGGCGGCTGGTCTTCGATCTGGCCTACGCCCGGGTCTAGGCCGACGCCCCGCCCGGCGGAAGCTCGGTGGACGCCTCCGGGCCAAGCGCCGCCGCGTAGGCGCCGAAAAGCCGTCCGGTGTCCTTGTCCGCGTCCTCCACGTAGCCACCGACCGACTCGCGCAGCTCCGCCAGGCAGGCGTGCCATCCCGCGCCGTCCCGCGCGCCGCGGCCCCGCCCGTCGAGCGAGGCCGCGAACACCAGCCGCGTCCCGGCGTCGTACTCCTCCAGCGTGATCCTCAGCGAGTCCCCCTCCCACGTGAAGGCCAGCTCGCGGCCCGGCTCGACATCCGTGACCTCCCCGCGCATCAGGTCGGCGTCGGGTTCGTCGGGAAAGGTGAAGGCGAGTTCACGGCCGGGCGTCCACTCCCCCACGATGGTCGCGGGGAACCACGACCGCAGGCCGTCTCGGGTCGTGACCGCGATCCAGGCGTCCCACCGGTTCACCGGAAGGTCGACCCGGTAGGTCAGCACCCAGCGGCTGCCCGCCGGAGTGAACGTCGCCATTTCCATCGCATCAGCGCTCATGGCGTCATTCTACGGCCGCGGACCCGGCCCGCCGAGACCCGTGAGCGGCACACGACCGGTGGTCACCAACGCGAGGTTGCGCAGCGACTGCGTGCCCGGATCCCGGTAGCCGTAGGACGGGGACCGGGATCCGGGCACGAACCGGGAGGTGTTGTGCCCCGTGACGGGCAGCAGGCCGAGCCCGGGCAGCCCGTCGACGCCGAACCGCCGTCCCTCGAGCAGGGCGCGCCCGCTGAGCAGGCGCCCGGCGCGCGCCAGATGGTCGTCGGCGGCGACGCCCTCGAAGAGGCTCCCGCCGGGCACGCCGAGCAGCGCGGGTTCCCGGGCCAGCCGCCGCGGCATCCCCGCGGACCCGGTCGTCGCGAGCGCGTCGATGCGGACGGCGCGGTGGGCGGAGGCCAGCGAGGACAGGGCGTGCGCGGCCAGCGTGGCCCCGTAGGAGTGCGCCTCGACGGCGGTGTGCGGTGCGTCCGGGCGGAGCCGCGCGAACGTGAGCAGGTCGTGCGTGAGGCGTTCGACGGCGGCGCGGGCGGAGGTGTTGAAGACGGCGCGCAGCAGGCCCGGGGCGGGATAGCCGAGCCAGGCCACGACGGCCGGGTCCTCGGCGCCGACGGCGCGCTGTTCCAGGAGGAGCTGGCCGGCCTCGCGGACCGTGCCCCACATCGCCGTCGCCGCGCGGATGCCCGAGCCGGAGATCTGCCAGGTGACGTGGGTGGCCGCGTCGAGGTCCCCGACGGCCACCGCAGCGAGCGGCTCGGGCCCGTCGAGGTCGAGGTAGAGCAGGTGCCGCGGCGGGATCGCGGGGTCCATGGACCCGGCGCGCAGCGCGTGCGCGACGCCGTCCAGCGCGGCCCGGCGGCGCTGCGGCAGGGCGGCGCGCCGGTCTTTGGCCGCGGCGAACCTGAGCTCGGCCCACCGGGTCAGCTCGGAGTAGCTCTCGGCGCGGCCCATGCGGCTACTGCTGGGGACGCCAGAGCACCACGGCCTGGCTCCGGCCGCGCGGGCGCTGGCCCCGGGACAGGGTGACGACCTCCCCGGCGACACCGGCCGCGAACACGCGCGCCATCGGGGACCCGCGCCGGCCGGCGCGGGTGGCGTCCAGCTCGCGGGACAGCTCCGAGACGCGGGACTGCAGCGCGGCGACCTGGTTCTCCAGCTCCAGGATCCGGCGGATGCCCTCCAGCGAGACGCCGTCCTTGGACAGCCGCTGCACCTCGCGCAGGAGGTCGACGTCGCGCTGGCTGTAGCGGCGCTGCTTGCCGCGCTGCCGGGACGGCGAGACCAGGCCGAGCCGGTCGTACTGGCGCAGGGTCTGGGGGTGCATCTCGGCCAGCTCGGCGGCGACGGAGATGACGAAGACGGGCGCGAGTCGGTCCTCCGCCATGTCCTCCTCCTCCCCGGCCCCGGTCCTGCGGGGCCGCTCGATGCCGTGTCCTGGTGGGTTCCGCGCGGACGCGGGAGCCGTGCCGCCCGGCCGGGCGGCGCCGGCCTAGAGGGCGGCCTTCGCCGCCAGGCCGCGGCGCGGGTCCGCGTCGGCCGTCGCCGCGGCGAACGCGCGCACGGCCTCCTCGGCCTTGCCCCCGAGGTTCTGCGGAACGACGACGTCCAGGGTCACCAGGAGGTCGCCCGTGGCCTTGGCGGTCTTGACGCCGCGGCCCTTGAGGCGCAGGGTCCGGCCGGAGGACGATCCCGCGGGCACCTTCATCTTGACGGTCTCCCCGGTCAGCGTCGGAACGTCGATCTGGCCACCCAGAGCCGCCTCGGCGAACGTCACGGGCACGTGGATCCGGACGTTGTTGTCCTCGCGCGCGAAGAACGGGTGCGGCCGGACCGCGACCTTGACCAGCAGGTCGCCGTTGCCGGCGGGACCGCGCTGGCCCTTGCCCCGCACGCGGACGGTCTGGCCGTCCTTGATCCCGGCCGGGATCCGAACGTCGATGACCTCGCCGCTGGGCTCGCGCAGGCCGATGCTGGTCCCGTTGATGGAGCCGCCGAAGGAGATCGTGGTGCTCGCCGTGCGGTCCGCCCCCTTCTGCGGCGCCTGCTGGTAGCCACCCTGTCCGAAGCCCCCGCCGAACAGGTCCGCGAACTCGGGCGGCACCTGTCCGCCGCCGAAGCCGCGGGCCGACCCGCGCTGCTGGCCGCCCCCGCCGAACAGGTTGCCGAAGATGTCGTCGAAGCCGGCCCCGCCCGGCGAGCCCGCCGGCCCGCCCGCCGTGAAGCGGGCGCCCGAGCCCATGGCCCGGATGGCGTCGTACTGCTGGCGCTCGTCGGGGTCGGACAGCACCGAGTTGGCCTCGGTGATGTCCTTGAACCGGAGCTCCGCCGCGGGGTCGCCCGCGTTCGTGTCCGGGTGGTAGGTGCGCGCCAGCTTGCGGTACGCCTTCTTGATGTCGGCCTCGCTGGCGTCCTTGGAGACGCCCAATATGGCGTAGAAGTCCTTATCGACCCAATCCTGACTTGCCATCAGGCGCCTCCTTCCGAATCCGTGGGTGTGTTTGGCCGGGGATCCCGCCGGGACCCGGCCGCCGGGTCGCTCCAGGGGAACACCGCCCGGCCCGCGGCGCCTGGGCGCCGGAGGCCGGCCACCGGTCCGTGGACCGGAGGAAGGTGTTCCCCTGGGGTGTGCACGGGACTACTCGCCCGTGGAGACGATGACCTGGGCCGCGCGGATGACCCGCTCGCCCTTGCGGTAGCCGGGGCGGAGGACCTGGCCGACGTGGTCGGCCGGGATCTCCGCGTTCGGCTGCTGCATCAGCGCCTCGTGCACGGTGGGGTCGAAGGCGACGCCCGCGTCCGCGATCCGCTCGAGCCCGAAGTTCTCGAGGATGCCCTCGAGCTTCTTCGCGATGGAGGCGAACGGGCCCTCGTTCAGGTCCCCGTGCTGCTTCGCCGCGTCGAGGTCGTCCAGCACGGGCAGCAGCCCGCCGAGCACGGACTGCACCGCCAGCTCGCGCACGGCCTCCCGGTCGCGCTCGACGCGCTTGCGGTAGTTCACGTACTCGGCCTGCAGGCGCAACAGGTCGTTGCGCAGCTCGGCCTCGAGGTTGGGGGCCTCGCCCGGGGCGTCGAGCTCCTCGGCGGGCAGCTCGTTGAGGATGCGCTCCGCCTGCGCGAGCGCGTCGCCGGAGTCGTGGGCCTCGTCGAGCGGCGTGATGCCGTCGTGCTCGTCCCCCTGCGGGGCGCCGGAGCCGTCGGCCCCCGCGTCCCGCCGGACCTCGCCGGTCTCGGGGTCGATCTTGCGCTTGTCGGTGAAGCGCACGGGCTCTTCGGCGCCGTGCTCCTCTTCGTTGCCGTGGTGCGGCATGGTGGCGACCGCCTTACTTCTTCTCGTCTTCGTCGACGACTTCGGCGTCGACGATGTCCTCGTCGGATTCCTGGGCGGAGCCCGCATCGGCCGGTTCGCCGGCGGGAGCCGAGGACTGGGACTGGGCGTAGATGGCCTCGCCCAGCTTCGTCTGGGACGCCTGGAGCTTCTCGTACGCGGCCTTGACCTCGTCGTCGTTGTCCTGGGTCTCCAGCGCCTTCTTCAGTGCGTCGACGTCGGCCTGGACCTCGGTCTTGACGTCCTCGGGCAGCTTGTCCTCGTTGTCCTTGATGAGCTTGTCCACCGAGTACGCGGTCTGCTCCGCGTGGTTGCGGGTCTCGGCGGCCTCGCGGCGCTTCTTGTCCTCGGCCGCGTGCTCCTCGGCGTCGCGCACCATGCGGTCGATGTCGTCCTTGGACAGCGAGGAGCCGCCCGTGATCGTCATCGACTGCTCGGTCCCGGTGCCCTTGTCCTTGGCGGACACGTGCACGATGCCGTTGGCGTCGATGTCGAAGGTGACCTCGACCTGCGGGATGCCGCGCGGGGCCGGCGCGATGCCGGTCAGCTCGAAGGTGCCCAGCGGCTTGTTGTCGCGGGTGAACTCGCGCTCGCCCTGGAAGACCTGGATGGACACGGACGGCTGGTTGTCGTCCGCCGTGGTGAAGGTCTCGCTGCGCTTGGTCGGGATGGCCGTGTTGCGCTCGATGAGCTTGGTCATGACCCCGCCCTTGGTCTCGATGCCCAGGGACAGCGGCGTGACGTCGATCAGCAGCACGTCCTTGCGCTCGCCCTTGAGGACGCCCGCCTGCAGCGCGGCGCCGACGGCGACGACCTCGTCCGGGTTGACGCCCTTGTTGGGCTCCTGCCCGGCGAGCTCCTTGACCAGGTCGACGACGGCCGGCATGCGCGTGGACCCACCGACAAGCACCACGTGGTTGATGTCGGAGACGGTGATGCCGGCCTCGGCGATGACGTCCTTGAACGGCTTGCGCGTGCGCTCCAGCAGGTCCTTGGTGAGGTCCTGGAACTTGGCCCGGGACAGGTGCTCGTCCAGGTGGACGGGCCCGTCGGCGGTGACCGAGAGGTACTGGAGGGAGATGTTGGTGCTGGTCGCCGAGGACAGCTCCTTCTTCGCCTGCTCCGCGGCCTCCTTGAGGCGCTGCAGCGCGATCTTGTCCTTGGACAGGTCGGCGCCCTTGGACTTGGCCTGGGCCAGCAGCCAGTCGACGACGCGCTGGTCCCAGTCGTCGCCGCCGAGGCGGTTGTCGCCCGCGGTGGAGCGGACCTGGATCGTGGAGAAGTCGTCCTCGTCCTTGCCCACCTCGAGGAGGGAGACGTCGAAGGTTCCGCCGCCGAGGTCGAAGACCAGGATGAGCTCGTCTTCCTTGCCCTTGTCCAGGCCGTAGGCCAGCGCCGCGGCGGTGGGCTCGTTGACGATGCGCAGGACCTTCAGGCCCGCGATCTCGCCGGCCTCCTTGGTGGCCTGGCGCTCGGCGTCGTTGAAGTACGCCGGGACGGTGATGACCGCGTCGGTGACCTTCTCGCCCAGGTAGGACTCGGCGTCGTGCTTGAGCTTCATCAGGGTGCGCGCGGAGATCTCCTGCGCGGTGTACTTCTTGTCGTCGATCTCCACGGACCAGTCCGTGCCCATGTGGCGCTTCACGGAGGCGATGGTGCGCTCGATGTTGTTGACGGCCTGGCGCTTCGCGATCTCGCCGACCAGGACCTCGCCCGACTTGGAGAACGCGACGACGGACGGCGTGGTGCGCGCGCCCTCGGCGTTGGCGATGACGGTGGGCTCGCCGCCCTCCAGAACGGAGACGACGGAGTTGGTGGTTCCGAGGTCGATGCCTACGGCACGGGACATGATGCTGCCTTCTTTCCTGGGGAAACCGGTGGGTTCGCGCTGCCCGGAGACCGGGTTGAGCGTTCTGCACTCAACCCTACGCCGACGGATTTCAATGTCAAATCAAACTTGAGCACAGCAGGCTCAAGTTCGGCCCGGGGCCGCCTCGGGCCGGGGGGGGCTGCGGCGGAATGGCGCGCCGGCGCCCGGCCTCCGCGCGGGCGGCGCCGCGCGTTCGCCCTCGGCGATACGCCGAGTCGGGGCGTTTCCGCGGCCGTGGCGGCGCTCCCGGACAGGCCCGCAGGGGGGGCGGAGACGGCCGCCGCGGTGCCGAGCACGACATTTTTTGTCAATCTATTCCTAATCGTGCAATGGATGCTTTACAGGAAGTGTTTCAGGGAGTAGCTTTCACTGCAGACGGCCACGACGCACCGGGGCCGCTCGCCTGAGAGAAAGGTCCCCCATGGGAAAGCACCACCTCGGTTTCGGCCTCGTCGCCGTCGCCGCACTCGTCTCCGCGCTCGCCGCGTCGGCTCCCGCCCAGGCGGCCACGTCGGCGCAGCCCGCGGTCGCCAGCCACACGGTCGCCGCGACCGAAACCCCGGACGGCTACTGGACGTCCGAGCGCATGCGCTCCGCCGTCCCCGGTGACGTCCTGGCCGACCGCGCCGTCTGGCGCGCGTCCTCGACCGCCGTCGGACACGTCGCCCGTGGACTGGAACAGCGCGTGGCCGGGATCGAGGCGAAGGCCTCCGCGCAGACCAAGGCGGCCAAGCCCAAGCCGAACGCGCTGAGCACCGCGGAGTCCGTGGTGCCGCACATCGGCAAGGTCTTCTTCACGCTGGGCGGGCAGAACTACGTGTGCTCCGGCAACTCGGTGGCCGCCGCGAACAAGAACACGGTCTCCACGGCGGGCCACTGCCTGAACGAGGGGCCGGGGGCCTTCGCCACGAACTTCACGTTCGTGCCCGCGTACGACAACGGGGCCGCCCCCTACGGGCAGTGGAACGCGCGGTCCCTCCACGCCCCGACGCAGTGGAGCAACGCCGGGGACATGACGTACGACACCGGCTTCGCCGTCGTCTCCCCGCGGAACGGGCAAAACCTCGCCGACGTCGTCGGCGCCTCGGGGCTGTCCTTCAACGCGGCGCGCGGCCAGACGTACAAGGCGTTCGGCTACCCGGCGGCGTCCCCGTTCACCGGACAGAAGCTGATCTCCTGCACCGGACCGGCCTCCAACGACCCGTACAACCCGCAGTTCGCCGCGCAGGGCATCCCCTGCGACATGACCGGCGGGTCCTCCGGCGGGCCGTGGTTCCTCGGCACGAGCTCCTCCGGCTACCAGAACACGGTCAACAGCTACGGCTACGGATCCCGGTCCACGGTCATGTACGGCCCGTACTGGGGCTCGGTCGTGCAGTCGACGTACCAGACGGCGGCCTCGAGCTAGGGCGCGGCGGGGACCTCCGACACGCGAAAAAGCGGGGTGCGGCACCACATTGGTGGTGCCGCACCCCGCTTGTCCGTGCGGCGGCGGGGTCCCGGCGGACCCGGACCCCGGAGCCGCTCGTGCTTCTGGTCGGGCTGGTCCTGCCGGTCGGCCTCGTCCATCTGATCGGGACAGTCCGGCTGGTTGGACTAGTCCTTTTGGTTGGACTGCGGCGCGGTCGCGCGGCGGCTGCCGCGAGACCGGCCCGAGCGCACGGCGCCGGCCGCCGCGGCGGCCGCGTTCTGGCCCAGCGCGTCGGCGATCGTGTTGCCCTGGCCACGGCTCGGACCCGCGCCGGCGGGACGGTGGGCAGCGATGCCCTGCGAGGACGAGGTGTGGCGCGGCCCGCTCGGGCGGCCGCCGGTCGCTCCGCCGGACTTCTGGCCGGAACGGCCTCCCGCGGCGGCGGACTTCGGGGCGCCCTGGCGGCGTGCGACATCGCGGTCGGCGCGCCCGCCCTCGGTGCGCGCGGCGTCGGAGCGGCCGGAGCCGCGCGCGGCGCCGGCGCGCGGAGCACGCTCGGCGGAACGGCCGGAGCCCTGGCCCGCGGACGGCTGGCGCCCGCGGCCGCGGCCGCGGCCCGCTCCCGCATCGCCCGACGACGCCGTGCGGCGCTGCGGGGCCGGGGCCTGCGGAGCGACGTAGGCAACCTCGGCGGCGCGGTCCCCGATGACCGCGGTGACCGCGGCGGAATCCGGGGACACGGATTCGAACGGCACCTTCAGGCCGGCGGCCTTGAGGAGCGATCGGACGTCGCCCTGCTGGTCCGGCGTCACGACGGTGACGACCGTGCCGTCGCTCCCGGCGCGGGCGGTGCGGCCCGAGCGGTGGAGGTAGGCCTTGTGCTCGGACGGCGGATCGATGTGGACCACGAGCTCGACGCCGTCCACGTGCACGCCGCGGGCCGCGACGTCGGTCGCGACCAGGACGCGTGCCTTGCCGGAGGAGAAGGCCTCCAGGTTGCGGTCGCGGGCGTTCTGCGAGAGGTTGCCGTGCAGGTCCACGGCGGGGACGCCGGACTTGGACAGCCAGACGGCCATCTTCTTGGCGTGGTGCTTGGTGCGCATGAACATGATGCGGCGCCCCTCGCCGGAGGCGAGCTCGCGGACCAGGTCCTTCTTCGCGTCGGCGTCGACCACGAACACGTGGTGCTCCATGGTGTTCACGGCGGCCTGCGGCGCGTCGACGGAGTGCGTGACCGGGTGGTCGAGGTAGCGCTGCACGAGCTTGTCGACCCCGTTGTCCAGCGTCGCCGAGAACAGCATGTGCTGGATGCCCCGCGGCGCGCGGTCGAGGATGCGCTTGACGACCGGCAGGAAGCCGAGGTCCGCCATGTGGTCGGCCTCGTCCAGGACGGAGATCTCCACCTGGGACAGGTCGACGCAGCGCTGGTTCAGCAGGTCCTCGAGCCGGCCGGGGCAGGCAATGAGGATGTCGACGCCGGCGTTGAGGTCCTTCTCCTGGCGGACCTGGGAGACCCCGCCGAAGACGACGGCGGTGCGCAGGTTCGCGGACTGGGCCAGGGGGATGACGACCTTGCTGATCTGCGTGGCGAGCTCGCGTGTCGGCGCCATGATGAGGGCGCGGGGGAAGCGGGCACGCCGGGGCTTCGGGTTGGCCACGAGCCGGGCGACGAGCGGGAGCGAGAACGCCAAGGTCTTGCCGGAGCCGGTCTGGCCGCGGCCGAGGACGTCCTTGCCGGCCAGGGTCGACGGCAGGGTGGCCTCTTGGATGGGGAAGGCCGATTCGATCCCCTGTGCGGAGAGGACGTTGGCCAGTTCGGCGGGCACGCCGAGGGACAGGAAGGAAGCGGTCATGGCTGCTTTCGGTCGTTGCTGCGCGCAACCGGGTCCGGCGCGCGTTGTCGCCGAAGAAAAGGAATGCCTGGGCCCGTGTTCACAGGCTCCGCCGGCGCACCCCGGGGGCGGCCGGCCTTCCGCCGCGGCGCTGCTGCACCGTGGTGCGGCGCGCGGCGGGAAAAGGATCAAATCTGTCGACGCATGGTTCCCCCGGGCGGGTTTCACTCCCGCCGCGGCGAAGCCACAGTTGACGAGTCTAGCAGTGACGGGGGCGGAGCCCGTCATCGCGGCCGTGGCGGGGGTCCGGACCGGCCGGTCCGGACCCCCGCCGCACGTCCCCGCGCCTAGGCGCGGACGGCTTCGCGCTCCCGCGCGTCCTCGCTCGGCCCGGGAGCGGGAGCGGACGGGGCGCCGGCGTCCTCGCGCCCCAGCCGGCTCGGCCACCAGATGCGGCGCCCGATGTCGTGGGCGAGCGCGGGAACCAGCAGGGTCCGGACGACCAGCGTGTCCAACAGCACGCCGAAGGCCACGATGAAGCCCAGTTGCACCAGGAACATGATCGGGATCACGCCCAGCGCGGCGAACGTGGCGGCCAGCACGACCCCGGCGGAGGTGATGACGCCGCCGGTGACGGCGAGGCCGCGCCGGATGCCGTCGCGCGTCCCGTGCTTGAGAGCCTCCTCGCGGACGCGTGTCATGAGGAAGATGTTGTAGTCCACCCCCAGGGCCACGAGGAAGACGAAGCCGAACAGCGGGACCGACGGGTCGGCCCCGGGGAAGCCGAACACGCCGTCGAAGACCCAGGCGGACACCCCCATGGCCGTCCCGTAGGACAGGAGCGTCGTCGCGATGAGCAGCACGGGCGCGAGGACCGAGCGCAGCAGCAGCATGAGGATCAGCAGGATCGCCGTCAGCACGAGCGGGATGATCTTCACCAGGTCCGCCTTCGCCGTGGTGTTGGTGTCCAGCGCGGTCGCCGAGACGCCGCCGACGAGCCCGTCCGGGGTGCCCGCGTGCACCACGTCGCGCAGGGCGAGGACGGTGTCCGCCGCGGCCGCGGAGTCGGCGGCGTCCTCAAGCGTGATGGAGATCAGGACGCGGCCCTCGATCTCCTGCGCCGGCCGGTCCGCGGGGGCCGCCCCGGCATCGGGTCCCGTGCCGACGCCGGGCGGGGGCCCCGCCTGCGCGTCGGTGCCGGCGGACTGGTCCGCGGCGGTGAGGGCGGGTCCGCCGTCCTCCGCCTGGAGGTACGCGGAGCCCACGCCTTCGACGCCCCGCACCGTCTCGAGGAGCGCCTCGCCGTCCTCCGCCGCGACAACGGCGTAGGCGGGGCTGCCTGACCCGGCGTCGAAGTGCTCCGCGAGCACGTCCTGCCCCGTGGCGGACTGCGTCTCGCCCAGCACCAGCTCGCTCTGTGGCACGCCGGAGGCCTGCAGTTGGGTGAGTCCGAGGCACCCTGCCGCCAGGAGCAGGGTGGTGGCGATCCACACCGGCCGGGGGCGGCGGCCGACAAAGGACGCCACGCGCGCCCAGAGACCGGACGGCTCCTCCGAGACCGGCACGGTCTTGGGGATGAACGGCCAGAAGGCGGCGCGGCCGAAGAGTCCCAGCAGGGCCGGCAGCAGGGTCAGCGCCGCGAGCACGGAGAAGACGATCCCCGAGGCGGCGATCGGGCCGAGCGCCTTGTTGGAGTTCAGGTCGGAGAACACCAGGCAGAGCAGGCCCACGGTCACGGTTCCGGCGGAGGCCAGGATGGGCTCCGCCGACTTCCTCATGGCGGTGGCCACGGCAGTGAAGCGGTGCTCACCGTGGCTGAGCGCCTCCCGGAAGCGCGCCACGTACAGCAGCGCGTAGTCGGTGGCGGCGCCGATGACCAGGATGGAGAGGATCCCCTGGCTTTGCCCGTCCAGGCTGATCCACCCCGCCTTGGCCATGTAGAAGACCGCCAGGATCGCCGCGCAGAGTGCCGCCACCGAGGTGAACAGCACGGTGATGGGCAGCAGCAGCGACCGGTACACGAGCAGCAGGATCACCAGGACCGCCGCGAGCGCCACCCCCAGCAGGATGCCGTCGATCCCGCTGAACGCCTCGACGAGGTCCGCCGTGAAGCCGGCCGGGCCCGTGACGTACGGCATGGCCCCGGCGGGCACGGAGCCGGCCAGCAGCGCGCGCATCTCGGCGACGGCGGCCTCGACGTCGGCGCCCGAGTCCAGCGGCACGATGAGCTGGACGGCGTTGCCGTCCTCCGAGGGGATCGGCCCGACGATGTCGCCGTTCACGGCCGCCACCGCGCCGAGCCCGTCGACGGCGGGGGCGAGCGACGCCGGATCCAGGGCGGACTCGGACTCGACCACGACGACGGCGGGGATCGTCGAGGAGTCGCGGAACCTGTCCTGCCACTCCAGGGCCCGGGTGGCCTCCGCCGACGCGGGGAGGAAGGAGGCCTGGTCGTTGGACTGCACCTCGTCCAGCTTCCCGAAGGTCGGCCCGCCCACCCCCGCGACACCGAGCCAGAGCAGCACGATCGCCACGGCGGCCAGCGCGCGGCCGATTGCGGCCTTCGTTCCGCGCCCCGGACCGCGGCCGGTCCCCCCGCCGCGGCCGCCGCGCGCCCGACGGCCGGAACCGTTTCGGGCCCGAGGGACACCGAGGGCGCCGGGACCGCCCCCGGCGCGGTGCTTGGCGGTCCGGTCCGCCGCGCCCGCCGCGGCTTCGGTCGGCCCTGCCGCCTCGGGCGCCGCCGCCGATTCGCTCGCGTGGGGTGCCGCGGATGTCTGCCGGCCGTCGACGGCCGATCGCTTCTCGTTCATGGTGCCCAGTCCTCCGGGTGCGGATGATCAACTTCCACGCTAGAATAGTTCCATCATGGAGAAAGATCAAACGATCACTAGACTGGGCGCATGCGCAACCCGGCCACGGCTCGACTAGTCAAGCTCCTGCAGGAGTTTGTCCAGTCCTCCGACCGCTACGTCGACGCCACGGGCGGGCGCAACAGGATGCACCGCACCGACATGAACGCGCTGTCGGTGGTGATGCGCTACGAGCTGGCCGGCTCGCCCCCGACCCCCAGCGAGCTCGGGCGCGAACTGAACCTGAGCTCCCCGGCCACCACCGCCCTGCTGGACCGGCTCGAGCGGTCGGGGCACGTCGTGCGCGAGCGAGTGGACACCGATCGGCGGCGGGTCCGCGTCCGGATGACCCCGAAGGCCTACGAGGACGGCGGCCGCATGTTCGGCCCGCTGGGTAAGGAACTCGCCGCCGTCATCGCCGGGTACTCGCCCGAGCAGGTCGAGATGCTCTCGGGCTTCATGGAAGACGCCGTCGCGGCCGTCAACCGCGCGGCGAAACATCACGACACCTGAGCCGCGCCAACGCGTCCCGGCGGGGCTACGCTCGACGCATGGATTCCGAGGCCTACTCCCACGGTCATCACCCGAGCGTCGTGCGGACGCACGCGCTGCGCACCGCGGAGGACTCCGCGCCGCACCTCATCCCCCACCTCCGGCCGGGGATGTCCGTCCTGGACGTGGGCTGCGGCCCGGGGACGATCACGTCCGGCCTGGCCTCGCTCGTCGACTCCGGGGACGGCGCCGGACGGGCGACCGGAATCGACCGGTCCGCGGACGTGATCGCCGAGGCACGGCGGCTGGCCGCGGCGAACGGGGTCCGCAACGTCGCCTTCGAGGCCGGGAACGTCTACGGCCTGCCGTTCGAGGACGCGTCCTTCGACGTGGCGCACGCGCACCAGGTCCTGCACCACCTCGCCGACCCGGTGGCCGCGCTGCGCGAGATGCGGCGCGTGGTCCGGCCCGGCGGCATCGTCTCGGTGCGCGAGGCGGACTACGCGGCGATGACCTGGCACCCGGCGGCCCCCGAGCTCGCCCAGTGGCTGCGCGTGTACGACGCGATCTCCCGCTCCAACGGCGCGGAGCCCAACGCGGGCCGGCACCTGCTGGAATGGGTGCTCGCCGCGGGATTCGACGCCGGCGACCTCAGCCCGTCCGCGTCCGCCTGGGTCTACGCCACCGCGCAGCGGCGGCACCAGTTCGGCGAGGGCTGGGCCGAGCGGGTCCGCGAGTCGTACTACGCCGACCAGGCCCGGGACCTCGGACTCGCCACCAGGGCGGACCTGGAGGCGATCGCCCAGGGATGGCGGCGGTGGGCCGCTGACCGCCGCTCCATGTTCCTGCTCCCCAGCATGGAGATCATCGCCGTCGTGCCCGCCGGCTGACCGCGCCGCGGTTCACCGCGCCCGCTGCCACCCCGCCGCCGGAGGATGCCGCGGCGACCGCGCGGCCTCGGTAGGCTGGCGCCATGACAGAGCAGACGCAGTCCCCCGACGCCCGGCCGGCGGCCGGTTCGCCCGCACCGGACGACGCCGACGTCGTCGTGATCGGCGGCGGCCACAACGGGCTCGTCGCCGCCACCCTGCTCGCGCGCGCGGGACACTCGGTCACCGTGCTGGAGCGCGCCGACCACGTCGGCGGGGCCACGGTCTCCGAGGAGGTCTTCCCCGGGGCGCGGATCTCGCGCGACTCCTACCTGGTCAGCCTGTTCCCCCAGGAGCTCCTCGACGAGCTCGGGCTGGAGCTGGAACTGGTCCCCCGCCGCTACTCCTCCTACACGCCGGTGCCGGGAACGTCCGACGGCCTGCTGGTGGACAACCACGACGCCCGCGCCACCCGGGCGTCATTCGACACCATCGGGGACGCCGACGACGCGGCCCGCTTCGCCGACTTCCACGCGCGCACCTCCACGCTGGCCGAGGCCCTGTGGCCGACGATGATGGGCCCGCTCCCGCGCCGCGCGGAGGCCCGCGCCCTGGTCGCCGCGCTCCCCGGCGGCGCCGGGGTGTGGGAGGACTTCGTCGAACGCCCCCTCGGGGAGGTCGTGGAACGCAGCGTCGGCTCGGACCTGGCGCGCGGCGTGGTGCTGACGGACGCGCTGATCGGCACGTTCGCCGGCGCGCACGACCCCTCCCTCGAGCAGAACCGGTGCTTCCTCTACCACGTCATCGGGCGCGGGACCGGGGCGTGGGACGTGCCGCGCGGCGGCATGGGCCGGCTGGCCGACGGCCTGGCGGACGCGGCGCGGGAGGCCGGGGCGCGCATCGTGGTCTCCGCCGAGGTCACGGCGGTGTCCCCCGGGGGGCGCGTGGCCTACCGCGGCCCCGGCGGCACCGCGGAGTTGCGGGCCGGACGCATCCTGGCGAACGTGGCCCCCGCCGCGCTGGCACGGCTCGTCGCCGCGGACGGGGACTCCCCGGATGGGGACTCCGCAGCCGGGGGCTCCGCGGACGCGGACGCCGCCCCCTCGGCCCGGTCCGCGGCGGCCTTCGCCGCGGTGCCCGAGGGCGCCCAGGCGAAGGTGAACCTGCTGTTGACGCGGCTTCCCCGGTTGCGCGACTTCGCGGCTCCGCCCGAGATCGCGTTCAGCGGCACCTTCCACGTGAACGAGGGCTACGCGCACCTGGAGGCGGCGCGCGCGGCCGCCGCCGCGGGCCGCATCCCGGAACCGCTGCCGCTGGAGACCTACTGCCACTCCCTCTCCGACCCCAGCATCCTCGCGCCCGAGCTGCGCCGCGACGGGCACCACACAATGACCGTGTTCACGCTCCACACCCCGCACCGGCTGCTGGCCGGGCGGGACCCCGGGGAGTACCGCGCGCAGCTGCAGGCCGCCGTCCTGCGCTCGCTGAACTCCGTGCTCGCCGAGCCCATCGAGGGGTGCATCGCCACCGGGCCCGACGGCGCCCCGTGCATCGAGACACGCACCACCGCCGACCTCGAGGACTCCCTCGGCATGCCCGGCGGCAACATCTTCCACGGTCCGCTCTCCTGGCCGTTCGCGGAGGACGACGAGCCGCTGGAGACCTCCGCGGCCCGCTGGGGCGTGGAGACCCCGTGGGAGCGCGTCCTGCTGTGCGGGGCCGGCTCCCGCCGCGGAGGCGGCGTCAGCGGCCTCGGCGGGTGGGCCGCGGCCCGGGCGATCCTGGACGCCGAGCCGGGCCCGACCGGCCCCGGCGCCGAGCCGGGTGCCGGCCGACCCGGACGGTGAGCCGGCCGTCGTCGGGCCCCTAGAATTCTGGGGTGACCCTCTCCCTCTGGCTGTCCCTGCTGGGCGCCTCCGTCCTGATCAGCTTCACCCCCGGCGCGGGCGCGATCAACACCATGACGAACTCCCTCAACGCCGGATTCCGCCGGTCCTTCTGGGGCATCCTGGGCCAGCAGGCTGCGCTCCTGGTGCACGTGGCCGTGGTCGCCGCGGGCGTGGGGCTGCTCGTCGCCGGGTCGCCGACGGCCTTCGCCGCGATCCGCTACGCCGGCGCGGCCTACCTCGTGTACCTCGGGGCGCGGCTGATCGCCGCGAGGCCGACCGCGGACGACGCCGCCCTGGACGTGCGGCGCGGCGAATCCGCGGCCTCGATGTTCCGGCGCGGCGTCTGGGTGAACCTGCTCAACCCCAAGGCCATCGTGTTCTTCCTGGCGTTCACGCCGCAGTTCATTTCGCCGGACAAGCCGCTGGCCGAGCAGTACCTGGTCTTCATCGCCACCATCGTCGCCGTGGACATCCTGGTGATGTGGTTCTTCTTCGCGGCGGCCGCCAAGACCTTCCGCCGCTTCACGCGCACGGCCCGCGGCCAGCGCATCCTGAACCTGGTCTTCGGCACGCTGTTCATCTTCGTGGCCGTGCTGCTGGTCCTCGTGCACTGACCACCCGGCCCGGGCATCCGCCCGCCTAGACTACTTCCATGTACCGGATCACCGCCGTCAGCACGGGCAACGTCTGCCGCTCGCCCCTGGCCGAGTACCTGATCCGCCGCGCCCTGCACGCGGCCGGGATCGACGACGTCGACGTGGACTCGGCTGGCACGAGCGACGGCGAGGCCGGAAGCGGGGCCGACCCCCGCGCGGTGTCGCTGCTGGCCGCCGCCGGGCTGGACGCCAGCGGCCACACCGCCCGCCGGTTCGCGCCCGAGCGCTTCGCCGCCACGGACCTGGTCCTGGCGCTGGACATCGACCACTACACCGCGCTGCGGCGGCTGGCCCCGACGCCCGCGGAACAGGCGAAGGTCCGCATGCTGCGCTCCTTCGACCCGGCCTTCGCGGGGCGCGGCCCGGCCGACCAGGGCATCTATGACCCGTGGTTCGGCGACGAGGACGACTTCGAGGCCTGCCGCCAGATGATCTCCGCCGCCCTCCCCGGACTCGTCGAGCACGTCCGCGCCGAGACGGCCGACGCCCGTGGCGCGTAACGCCCCCGTCATCATCGCCGTCGACGGACGCTCCGGGGCCGGCAAGAGCACGCTGGCGCTCGAGCTCGCGACCGAGCTGCGCCGGCACCGGCCGGTCTCGCTGTTCCATCTCGAGGACCTCTATCCCGGGTGGGACGGCCTGACCGAGGGGATCGCGCGATACGTCCGCGACGTCCTGGAACCGCTGGGCTGGGGCGAGGACGCGCGCTGGACGGCCTGGGACTGGGCCGCGGGAACCGACGGCGAGCGCCGCACCACCGCCGCGGCGCCGGTCGTGGTGGTCGAGGGCGTCGGGGCGGCCTGCGCCGCCGCCCGCGGCGCGCTGGACGGCGTCGTCTGGGTGGAGGTCGGCGACGACGAGCGCCGGAACCGGGCGCTCGCCCGCGACGGCGCGACCTATGCGCCGCACTGGGAGCGCTGGGCCGCGCAGGAGGACGCCTGGCTGGCCACCGACCCGGTGCCGGCCGCGGCCGACGTCGTGGTCCGCAACGCCGCCGACGGCCGCGCCCCGGGCGACACGCTGCGGGCGCTGCTCGCCCTGCCGCGGCTGCAGGCCGCCCTGCGGCCGGAGATCGAGCAGGCCGCGGCCCCCGCTCTGCTGTCGCGGGCCGTCGACCTCCCCGCCACGGTGTCCGCCCCAAGCCTCTTCGCGGAGCTCTACGGCGGGAGCGAGCACGCGGCTCTCCTGGACTCCTCGAACGCGGGCGCCGCGGACCCGGGCGGGCGCAACCGGTTCAGCATCCTGGCCGACGCGTCGGGCGAGGCCGGGGCGCGCGCCGAGCACCGGGACGGCACCACCCTGCTCACCACGGGGTGCGCCGTCGCCCGGGTCCCCGGCCCCTTCTTCGACTGGCTCGACCGGGAGTGGGGCCGCCCGCGGCTGCGGGCCCCCGAGGCCCTTGAGGCGGGCTTCGCCCTGGGCTGGATCGGATGGCTCGGCTACGAGCTCAAGCGCGAGACCGGCGGGTCCGACATCTCGGCGGCCTCGCCGGCCGGGACGCCCGACGCCGCGCTCATCCACGCGGGCCGCGGCGTCGTGCTGGACCACGTGCGCGGCACCGCGTGGCTACTCGCCCTGGACGCGCCGGACGCCGGGGACTGGCTGGACGCCGCCCGGTCCGCCGTGCTCCGGCTCGCGCGCGGCGGAGCCGGCGGGCCCGGGGTCGCCCGCGCCGCAGGCCGGACCGCGGCGGAAGGCGTGGCGACGGGTGGCGTGGCGGCGGAAGGCGTGGCGGCGGGCGGCGTGGCGGCGGGCGGTCCCGCGGCGGACGACGGCGTCCCCGCCCCGGTCTTCGCGTGCGCGGACCGCCGCACGGCCTACCTGGACAAGGTCCGCGCGGCGCAGGCAGAGATCCACGAGGGCAACAGCTACGAGGTCTGCCTGACGACCGCGCTGCGCGCCAGCGTGCCCGGGCCGGCCCTCGACCCGTGGCGGGTCTACCTGCGGCTGCGGCTCCGGAACCCGGCGCCCTTCGCGAACTACCTGCGCTTCGGGGCGACCGCCGTGGCGGGGACGTCGCCCGAGCGCTTCCTGCGGATCGGCGCGGACGGCTGGATGCGGGCCGAGCCCATCAAGGGGACGCGGCGGCGCTCGGCGGACCCGGCGGAGGACCGCCGGCTGCGCGCCGACCTGGCGTCCTCGCCCAAGGACCGCGCGGAGAACGTCATGATCGTGGACCTGCTGCGCAACGACCTGGTCCGGTCCGCGGACCCGGACACGCTGTCCGTGCCGCGGCTGTGCCACGTGGAGTCGTACGCGACCGTGCACCAGCTGGTCTCCACCATCGACGCGCGGCTGCGCCCGGACGCCTCGCGCGCCGAGGCCGTGGCCTCGGCCTTCCCCGCGGGGTCGATGACGGGGGCGCCGAAGATCTCCACCATGCGCATCCTGGACGCGCTGGAGGACGGCCGGGCCCGGGGCCCGTACTCCGGGGCCGTGGGCTACTTCTCGCACACGGGGGCGTCGGACCTGTCCGTCGTCATCCGCACCCTGGTGATGGAGCGCTCGGAGACCGGGTGGCTGCTGACCCTCGGGGTCGGCGGCGCGGTCACCGCCGACTCGGTCCCCGAGGACGAGTGGGACGAGGTGGCGGCCAAGGCCCACGGCGTCCTGAGCGCGCTGGGGTCGCGGTTCCCCGACGCGTAGACTGCGCGCATGGTGGCGCCCACGGACCATGGACAACCGCCGCGGCGCCGGGCCGTGGTGGTCGGCGCCGGGATCTGCGGTCTCGCCGTGGCCGGGCTGCTCGACCGCGCCGGATGGCGCGTCCGCCTCCTCGAGCGGGCCGAGGGGCCGCGCGGCGCCGGATACATGATCGACTTCTTCGGTCCCGGGTTCGGCACCGCCGAGCGCATCGGGCTGCTCCCGGGGCTGCGCCGGCGCAGCGCACCGTACGACGCCGTGCGCTACGTCGACAGCCGGGGGCGCACCACCGCGACCCTGCGCATGGAGGCCCTGCTGGGCGCGGCCGGCGGCCGCTACCTCGGCATCCTGCGACCGGACATCGAGGCCGCGCTCCGCGAGTGGCTTCCCCCCGGGGTCGAGGTGGTGCAGGGCGCGCGGGTGGTCGGCGCCGAGCCGGGGCGCCTCCCGGCCCGGGCCGGCGACGCCGGCGTGCCGGCCGCGGCGGTCCTGACCGACGGGACCCGCATCGAGGCGGAACTCCTGGTGGGAGCCGACGGGATCCACTCGGCGGTGCGGCGGGCGGTCTTCGGGCCGGAGGACGGCTTCCTGCTGCGGCTCGGGTTCCACGCCGCCGGATTCGTGTTCAGCGATCCCCCGATCGCCGCGCGGCTGGGCCGCGACGTGGCGCTGACGGATTCGCTGCGCCGGCAGGTGGGCCTGTACGGGCTGCCCGGCGGACGCGTCGCCGCGTTCGCGGTGGAGGCCACCGGTGAGCCGGCGGCGCCGCGCGACCCGCGGGCCGCGCTCCGCGAACGCTACCGGGGCCTCGGCTGGATGGTTCCGGAGGTCATGGGGCACGTTCCCGACGACGTGTACTACGACGTCGTCGCGCAGGCGCTCGTCCCGCGCTGGCACCACGGCAGGACCGTCCTGGCGGGCGACGCGGCGCACGCGGTGTCCCTGCTGGCCGGGCAGGGGGCATCGCTGGCCCTCGCCGGCGCGGAGGTGCTCGCCGAGCGCCTGGGCGCGCACGGGCAGGACCTCGGCGCGGGACTGGCGGCCTACGAGCGCGACTGGCGGCCGGTCGTCGGGCGGCACCAGGCGGCCGGGCGGCGCAGCGCCGCGTTCTTCGTCCCCCCGGGCCCCCTCTCCCGGTGGGCGCGCCGCCACGCGGTGCGGGCGCTGCGCGGCGGCCCGCTGAGCCGCTTGGTCGCGCACGCCGCGTTCGCTACTGGAGGGTGGCGGTCAGGCGCGCCACGTTGTCCACCCACCTGGCCAGCGGCGGGCGCGCGCGCCACTGATCGAGCGTGAGCAGCGTCGAGGACGACCGGTACTCGTTCTGCACGCGCGTCACCTCGGCGACCGCCGTCGCGCCCAGCAGCATCACGGAGACCTCGAGGTTCAGCGAGAAGGAGCGCATGTCCATGTTGGAGGAGCCGAAGACCGCCACCTCCTTGTCCACCGTGAAGCACTTCGAGTGCAGCACCATGGGCGAGCGGTAGCGGTAGATCTTGACGCCGGCGGTCAGCAGCTGCGTGTAGTAGGACTGCTGCGCATGGTGCACCAGCAGCTGGTCCCCGGTCTCGGAGACGAACAGCTCCACCTCGACCCCGCGCTGCGCGGCGGTCGTCATGGCGTAGAGCAGCGAGTCGTCCGGCACGAAGTACGGGCTGGTGATGGTCAGGCGCTCCGTCGCCGCGTAGATGAGCGTCGTGAACAGCCGCAGGTTGTTCTCCGTCTCGAATCCCGGCCCGCTCGGCACCACCTGGCCGGTGATGTGGCCCTTGGGGCGCTCCGGGGTGACGGTGGCGAGGTCCTCCATGAGGTTCTCGTCCGTCTCCTGCGACCAGTCGGTGGCGAAGACGACGTCGAGCCCGGTCACCAGCGGCCCGCGCACGCGGGCCATCAGCTCCACCCACTCGCGTCCCGCGGCGTGCGCCGACGCGCGCTTGTAGCCGGGTTCGATCAGGTTCTGGCTCCCGGTGAAGGCGACCTCGCCGTCGACCACGAGGATCTTGCGGTGGTTGCGCAGGTCCGGGCGGCGCCACTGGCGCCGCCTCAGGGACAGCGGCAGCATGGCCCGCCATTCGATGCCGGCGGCGTCGAGCCGCTGCTTGAGCTTGGAGAAGCCCTTGATCCGCAGCGTGCCCAGATGGTCGAAGAGGAAGCGCACCTTGACCCCGCGGGCGGCGGCGGCGTCGAGGGCGTCCAGCAGCGGGCCCGCGTACTCCTCGTCGTCGCCCACGATGTAGAACTGCACGTTGATGTACTGCCGGGCGGAGTCGATGGCCTCCGTCATGGCGCGCAGCGAGCCGTGGTAGTCGGTGATGAACTCCACCGCGTTGCCCTCCTGCACGGGGAAGGCGCCGAGGTTGCGGTTCAGCGCGAGCGCGGACTTCACCCAGTCCGGGGCGTCGAAGTCGCTGTCGTCGATGTCCAGGTGCCTGGTCGCCTCGAGGACGCGGGCGTTGACGTCCTTCTGGCGCTGGATGCGCCGCTGGGACAGCCGGAAGTTGCCGAAGAGCAGGAACAGCGCCAGCCCGATGATCGGGAGGAAGAAGATCGCGAGCAGCCAGGCCATGGCGGTGGTGGGCCGGCGGTTGCCGGGCACGATCCCGAGCATCACCACGCGGATGGCCACGTCGATGATCCACGCTGCCGCCAGCAGCCACGGCGGGATCATCTCCCACAGCACGAGGGCGTCGAACATGGAACCTCCTGGTCGGGGCGCTCGATCGATCCCAGCCTAGCGGCAGGACCGGTGCGCCACGGCCCGGGATTCCGGAGGTCCGGCGGCGGGGGCCGGGGGTAGGGTTTATCCATGACTGCCTTGGTGTTCCTGGATCCCTCCCACCCGGCCGGCCGGGTGGCCGACGCCGCGTCCCCCCAGCTTTCTGTTCTGGACCAGGGCGTCACGCGCGGCGACGGCGTCTTCGAGTCCGCGCTGTACACCGGCGGCGTCGTCCGCAAGCTCGAGGCGCACCTCGCCCGCATGGCCGTCTCGGCCGCCAGCTGCGACCTGTCCATGCCGTCGGCCGAGGCGTGGCGCGCCGCCATCGCGACGGCGGTCGCGGCGTACGATGCCGCGCGCCCGTCCAGCGGGCCGGGCGCCGCCGCGGGGACCGCCGGTGACACCCACGAGGCCGTCGTGAAGCTGGTCGCGACGCGCGGGCTGGAGAGCGCCGGGCACGGGACCTCGTGGGTGGCCGTTTCGCCGGCGTCGGAGCTCGGGCGCCGCCAGCGCACGGCGGGCGTCGCGGTCGTGCTGCTGGACCGCGGCTACGACTCCACCGTCGCCGAGCGCGCGCCCTGGCTCCTCATGGGGGCGAAGACCCTCTCCTACGCGGTGAACATGGCGGCGCTGCGGCACGCGCGGCGCAACGGCGCCGACGACGTCATCTTCGTCTCCAGCGACGGGCGGGTGCTCGAGGGCCCCACCTCGACCGTCCTGCTGGCGGTGCGCGACGGCGACACGAAGCGACTCATCACCCCGATGCTGGAGACGGGCATCCTGCCGGGCACCACGCAGGGGGCGATCTTCGCCGCGGCCGAGGCGGCGGGCTGGGAGCTCGGCTACGGGCCGCTCGTGCCGCAGCACCTCATGGAGGCCGACGCCGTGTGGCTGGTCTCCAGCGTCCGCCTGCTCGCCCCCGTGAACTCGCTGGACGGGATCGACATCGCCCGCGACGCGCGGCTCCACGAGGAGCTCACCGCGATGGTCGACGCCATCCGCTAACGGTCCGGGCGGCCGGCCGGGCCACTTTCAGGGGTCGTCACGGCACCGCCGACTCCCGGGCCCTCCCATGGCCGCTCGTCGATCCGCGCGCCCCGGAACGGCGAGCCCAGCAACACCAGCGCGGAACCGAGCATCACGGCCGCCGCGGCGAGCAGGCCGGCCCACACCGGCAGGGGGCACGCGGCCGGGTGACCGTGGCCGGCGGCGCCGGGCGGCGCGAGCCCTCCGGCCAGCACCGGGGCGAGGGACATGAGGGCGACCGCCGCGGGCTGGGCCAGGCGGGCGGCGATGATCGTCCGACCCGCGCCCCACCGGTCGCCGAGGCGTTCGGAGACGCTCGTCCCGAGGGCCGCGCCCATCCCGGCGCAGGTGAGCACCATGCCGAGCCCGATCGCCCCCACTCCCAGCTCGGCCAGGATCAGGACCGGGACGACCGCCCCGAGCATCGACGAACCGACGAACCAGCCGTGGGTGCTCAGCGCCAACGGTGCCAGCCGCGGATGGCCGTAGACCCAGCGCAGACCCGCGCCGATCCGCGCCCGCATCCCCTGGCCGCCCGCCCCGGCGCGGTGGACCGGGGCCGCGGCCCCCTTCGGCGCGCGCACGGTCGTCAGCACGGCGGCCGAGAAGAGGTGGCTCAGGGAGTCGGCCGCGAGCGCCAGCGGGGCCCCGAGCGCCGACACGAGTCCGCCGGCCAGCGCCCCGCCGGCGGTTTGGGCGACCGATGTGCTCTGCTCCAGCCGGGCGTTCGCGCGGGTGAGCAGCGGCCGGGGCACCAGGTGCGGCAGGAACGACTGGTGGGCCGCGTCGCCGGCCAGGGCGAGGGTTCCAAACGCGAAGAGCAGCGCCATCAGCAGCGGCAGTTCCAGCCGGCCCAGCGCGGCCAGGAGTGCCACGGACGCCAGGATGAGTCCGCGGCCCAGGTCCCCGGCGATGAGCACCGGGCGCCTGCGGTACCGGTCCACCCAGAGCCCGGCGAACAGTCCGAACAGCAGGTACGGCGCCCAGCGTGCGGCGTTGACCCAGCCCTGGTCCAGCGCGCTGCCCCCGAGCGTCAGCAGGACGAGGACCGACAGGGCGACGGTCGTGACGTAGGTGCCGAAGTCGGAGACCGTCGATGCCAGCCAGAAGCGCACGAAGGCCGGGCTTCCACGCAGTCTCATGGGCACCAGTCCACCACAGGCCGGCGCGGGACGGCCGTGTGCCCGCCCGCGTCCGGGGCGGCGCCTACGCCCAGACCAGGTTCCACGTCCCGGCCGCGAGGGCGGCGGCCGTCGCGGCCGCGCCGACGGCGAGACCGCCGGCGAGGACCCCCGCATCGCGCCAGCCGAAGACGGACGGGCGCGCCCAGGTCCGCGGGCGGCCGCCGAAGCCCTTGGCCTCCATGGTCACCGCGAGGCGCGAGGCGCGGCGGATCGCCTGGACCAGCAGGCCGAACGCCTGGCCGAGGTTGGCGCGCGTCCGCTGGGCCAGGGAGCCGCGCGCGCCGACCCCGCGGGCACGGCGGGCCATCCCCAGCGTCTGCCACTCCTCCACCAGCAATCCCAGAAGGCGCATGCCCGCCAAGGCGCCGAGGACGAAGCGGTGCGGCAGCCGCGCCCTTTGCGCCAGGGCGTTGGCCAGATCCGTGGGGTCGGTGCTGGCGAGCACCAGCACGGCCGGCAGGGCCACCGCGAAGGCCCGCAACCCGGTCGCCAGCCCCGCCGCCAGGGAGCCCTCCGTGATGGTGAAGACGCCGAGGTCGAGCAGGGTCGCTCCGGAGTCGTTGCCGACCAGGGCCGTGCCCCAGGCGCCGAAGAGTCCGGCCACGAGCAGTGGCCACGCGCGCGCGAGGAACTGGAGGATCGAGATGCCGCTCAGCGGCAGCATCAGCGCGGTGGCGGCGACCACGACGCCGGCGCTGACGAAGTCCAGCGTGGCCACGAGCGGCAGGGTCGCCGCGGCGACGGCGACGAGCTTGGCGAGCGGGTTCGCGCGCCCGAGCACGCTGCCGCGGCCGCTCGCGCTGGCCTCCAGCAGGCCCGCCCGCGGTTCCGGGAGCACGGCGGGCCGCGGCGGCAGTCCGGGACCGGATCGCACGGGCTTCCCGGACGCCGGCACTACGGCCGATGTCGCCCCGGGGGCCGACATGCCGGACGCCGGCGCCCCGGCCTCCGCCCCGGGTGCCACGGTGGCAGCCGCCGCGACCTGCGCGGACGCGGCTGCCCAGGTGCGCGCGCCGAGCGCGGCGGCGAAGTTGCGGTCGTGGGTGACCGCGACGACGGCGACCCCGGCATCGAGCTGCTCGCGCAGCAGGAGGGCGAGCTCGGCCCAGGTGTTCGCGTCCTGCCCGAACGTGGGCTCGTCCAGGACCAGGACCGAGGGTCCCGCGGCCAGGACCGTGGCCACGGACAGGCGGCGCTTTTCGCCGCCGGAGAGTGTGAACGGGTTGGCGTCGGCCAGGTGCCGCAGCCGGAGCCGGTCCAGCAGCGCGTCGACCCGCCCGTCGATCTCGGCGGGCGTGAACAGCGGCGCGCGCGTCCCGGGGTCCCGCGCGAGCCGGGGCCCGAACGCCAGTTCGTCGCGAACCGTGGCGGCGACGAACTGGTGCTCGGGCTCCTGGAACACGGTGCCGATCCGGCCGACGAGGTCCGCGGCCCTCCAGAGGAAGGGGCAGTCGGCCGTCTCCCCGCGCCCCCGCAGGGCGGGCAGGGCCCGGACGGCACCGGCGCGCTCGGCGAGCAGGCCGCCCAGCGTGAGCGCCAGCGTCGACTTTCCCGAGCCGTTCGCGCCGGTGACGCACAGCGCCTCGCCGGCGGCGAGGTCCAGCGCGACGCCGGTCAGCGCGGCCGCCCCGTGCCGGGACCGGGCGACGTCGAGGTCGCGGGCGGCCAGCAGCGCGGCGCCTCCCCCGGCCGGCGCGCGCTCCGGGAGGACGGGGACGAAGCCGGGGACCCAGACCCCGGCCGCGATGAGCCGTTCGCGGACGGGGCCGGGCGCGAAGAGGTCCCCGGGCGTCCCGTCGTAGGCGACGCCGCCGCCCGGTTCCAGCACCACGACGCGGTCCACGTGCGGCGCCCAGGCATCCAGCCGGTGCTCGACGATGACCGCAGTCGCCCCGGTCCGGTCCAGGGCGCCGACCACCGCGTCCCGGACCTCGGTCACCCCGGACGGGTCGAGGTTCGCCGTCGGCTCGTCGAGCAGGACCAGTCCCGGGCGCATGGCCAGGATGCCGGCCAGCGCGAGCCGCTGCTTCTGCCCGCCCGAGAGCGAGGACGTCGGGTGGTCCAGGGGAACCCGCAGGCCGACGGCGTCCAGCGCCGCGCCGACGCGCGGCCAGATGCGCTCGCGCGGCACCGCGAGGTTCTCCGCGCCGAAGGCGACGTCGTCCCCGACACGCGCCTGGACGACCTGGGTCTCGGGGTCCTGCTGCATCAGCCCGGCCACCCCGGCGGCGGCCGGGACGCCGTCGACCAGGAGCTCGCCCTGCGCCTCGGCGTCGCCGTCCGCGTGCAGGACCCCGGCCAGCGCGTGCAGCAGCGTGGACTTGCCGGCGCCCGATGGCCCGGCCAGCAGCACGCGCTCCCCCGGCCGGATGGTGAGTTCGAGCCCGCTCAGCGCCGGGGCGTCACGCCCGGCGTGCCGCCAGCCCCAACCGCGCGCGGCGATTCCCGCCGGCGCGGGGCGCGCGTCGCCGCGGGGCGGCGGGGAGCCGGGACCGGTGGTGCCGGGACGCGCGGCGGGCGAGGGATTCACGGTCGGCCCCCGACTAGCCGAGGGGCCGTTCCTGGGCGGCCTTGCTGGACGCCAGGGCGGACAGCGCGCCGGTGCGGGACAGCGCGCGGGTGGCGAGCCAGGACAGCAGCCCGGCGATCACGGTGCCGGAGACCACCATGAACGCCACGTAGGCGAACTTCATGGCGTCCGTGTACTCGGGGAACCAGTTGAAGACGAAGGCGTCGTTGACGCCTCCGAACAGGCCGGCCGCCGCGCCGGCGAGCAGCGCCGTCGGCAGCCCCCAACGGCGGTAGAGGAACGCGGCGAAGACGAGCTCCGCGCCCAGGCCCTGCACCAGGCCGGACACCAGCACGGTCCAGCCGTACTCGGATCCGAGGAACGCGGACACGACGGCGGCCACGGTCTCGCAGAAAAGCGCGGCCCCGGGCTTGCGGATGATCAGGGCGCCGAGGACGGCCGGGAAGAGCCACATGCCGGCGACGAGCGCCGAGGACGGCGGAAACGCGAGGAAGAGGAAGTCCAGCGCGTGGTGGGCCGTGTTCCAGCCGAAGAAGATGACGCCGGAGGCGACGGCGATGACGGCGGCGACGACGATGTCGACGATGCGCCATGACGTCCTGGCGGCGGTGGCGTGGGTGGTGCTCATGGTTTTTCCTCCTTGTGGTCAAGGAGGGGAGGACGGGCCGGCGGATGCCGGTCGCCCTGAGATCTCGACTCCCTTCGCCGGTACTAGCCGGAGCAGGTTCGAGGGTCTGCGTCGATGCGCACTCTCAGCGTCCCTGGTCGCGGCCGTGACGGCCGCTTCCGACGCTCCCCTGTCGTAGGTGATTCAGTCTGCCAATTCTAGCCCCGGGATATGCTGGGCCGGTAATCATCCATTCGACGGGAGACTTTTTTCGTGAAGACATTGCTCAAGATCGTGGGCACGCTGGTGTCGCTGGGCGCCGGCTACGCCGGGGCCAAGATCGTCGATGCCACGTGGACGAAGTTCACCGGCCAGGTGCCGCCCAAGGTCAGCGACGCCGACGCGCAGGCTGAGGCGGGACTGCGGCATGCCCTCACCTTCGCCGTCATCTCCTCCGTCGTCGCGTCGGTCATCCAGGTGATGACGAACCGCGGCACCCAACGCGCCATCGCGCGCTTCAGCAAGGACATCGGCGAAATCTAGACGGGATCCGGCGGCTGGGATCCAGCCGCCGCGGCGCCCCGGGGCCCCGAAGGGAAACGATCCCTTCGGGGCCCCGCCGCGTCCGGGGTCGCCGCGGGGGCGTCGTTTGCCGTGTCCGCGCCGTCCGCCGCCCGGGCGACCACCTCGTCCAGGTCGTCCAACACCAGGATCTCCCGCTTGAGGTGCTTGGTGCGGTACCCGGCCCGGCCGACCATGTGCGCGCTGACCGGGGCCGTCAGCAGCTGGAACATCCAGGCCAACAGAAGCACGGGCAGGACCACCCACGAACGCAGCTGCAGTCCCACGGCCGCCAAGAGCAGCAGCAGTCCCAGCACCTGCGGCTTGGTCGCCGCGTGCATCCGCGAGAGCAGGTCCGGGAACCGGAGCATGCCGATGCCCGCGGCCAGGCTCATCAGGGAGCCGACAACGAGGCAGGCGGCGGTCAGCAGATCCAGCGCGGTGTCCAGAGTGGTGGCGTCCATCAGGAGTTCCTCCGGTCCGTGACGTAGCGCGAGACCGTCACGGAGCCCATGAAGCCCAGCACGGCGGCCGCGACGATGAACACCAGGTGGTTGAGGTGCCGGTTGACGGCCATGTCGACGCACAGCGCCGCGATGATGATGGCCAGGAGCACGTCCAACGCCAGCACGCGCTCGAGGATCGAGGGCCCGCGCGCGAGGCGGAACATGGCCAGGACGGCTGCCGCGGCCAGCAGCGCGCCGGAGATCCAGGCGGCAACGGTCATGATCACGTGCGGTTCCCCCGTCGGTGCGGCTTGTCGGACGCGGCGCCGTCGGGCCCTTCGGCCCGCAGCGCCGCGAGTTCCTCGTGCGTGCCCATCACCCGGATGAGCCGGGCCTCGGTGCGGCGCACGGTGGCGCGGAACGCCTCCGCCTCCTCGGCGGAATTCACGTTGAGCACGTGCAGGTACAGGGTCGCGTTGGGCCGGTCCACCTCGACGACGAACGATCCCGGGACGAGCGTGAGCACGTGGCCCAGGGCGGTGGCCATCAGGTCCTCGCGGCTGCGGAGCCTGATGCCCACGACGGCGCTGCGGACGCGCGGCCCGCGCGCGACCGCCGCCCAGAACACCTGGAAGCTGGCCCGGGCGACGTCCCAGAGGAACCGCAGCGCGAACAGCGCCGCGTGGGCGACGTTGAAGCGGCCGCTCAGCTCGACGGGCGGTAGGCGGAAGGCCGAGACGACGCCCAGCGAGATCGCGAAGCCGAACACCAGGTTCCCGGCGCTGAAGTCCTGCCACAGGGCGCCCCAGACCAGCGTCATCCAGACCAGCAGCGGCAGCTCGACCAGGAAGCGGGCCCGCTGGCGCCGCCGCGCGGCCGCCGCTCCCTTGGCCCGGGTGCTCAGGGCAGACGGTCGGGTGCGGTTCACGGGGCCACCCCTCCCCGCGCCGGCTCCGCGGACGTCCCCGCGCCGAGCACCGCCTCGATGTAGGCGCTGCGGTCGATCATGGCCCGGGCCGCCTGGTCGCTGAGCTCGAACAGCGGGCCCGCGAACACGGACAGCGCCACGCCCAGGAGCACCAGCGCGGCCGTCGAGCCGACCATGGTCCACGGGAGGAGCTGGGTGTCGCCGCGGTCGCTGAACTTGCTGTCCGGGAAGTTCTCCACGTGGCGGTAGGTGGTGACCCGGCCGCCGTCGGCGGCGCCGACCAGCAGCAGCGGATCGGGGTTTTCGGCGTCCTCCGCCTTGCGCCAGAACGCGCGGTTCCAGACGCGGGCGACGGCCAGCAGCGTCAGCAGGGACGTGGTCACGGCGCCGGCGAGGAGCACCCAGGCCAGCGGCGTGCCCAACTCGATCCCGCCCTGCAGCAGGCCCAGCTTGCCGAGGAACCCGGAGAACGGGGGGATCGACGCCAGGTTCATCGCGGGGAGGAAGAACAGCACGGCCAGGACCGGGGACAGCTTCGCGAGGGAGCCCAGCCGGTCGACGTTCGAGGTCCCGGCGCGGCGCTCGATCAGACCCGTGACCAGGAACAGCGACGTCTGGACGATGATGTGGTGCGCCACGTAGTAGACCGTCGCGGCGAGGGCCACGACGTTGCCCACGGCCAGGCCGAAGACCATGTACCCGATGTGGCTGGTCAGGGTGAACGAGAGCATGCGCTTGATGTCCGCCTGGGCGATCGCGCCGAGGATGCCGACGATCATGGTCAGTAGGGCAACGATCATGAGCAGCCCGTTGATCCGGTCGCCGGGGAACAGCAGGGTCTCCGTGCGGACCATGGCGTACACGCCGACCTTCGTCAGCAGGCCCGCGAACACGGCCGTCACGGGGGCCGGGGCGGTCGGATAGGAGTCCGGCAGCCAGAAGGACAGCGGGAAGATCGCGGCCTTGATCCCGAAGGCCACCAGCAGCATCAGGTGCAGCACCATCTGCATGCCCGTGTCCAGGTCGGCGAGCTTGAGCGCCAGGTCCGCCATGTTCACGGTTCCCGTGGCGGCGTAGATCATGCCGATGGCGATCAGGAAGAGCATCGAGGACACGACGGAGACGACGACGTACGTCACGCCCGCCCGGATGCGCGCGGTCGTGCCGCCGAGGGTGAGCAGGACGTAGGAGGCCGTGAGCAGGATCTCGAAGCCCACGTACAGGTTGAACAGGTCCCCGGCGAGGAAGGCGTTGGAGATGCCGGCGACCAGGATCAGGAAGGTCGGGTGGAACACGGAGACCGGGCCGTCCTCCTCGCCGTCGGCCATACCCTGGCCGGTGGCGTAGAGCAGCACCGCGAGGCTGACGGACGTGGACACGACGAGCATCAGGGCCGAGAACTCGTCGACCACCAGCGAGATCCCGAAGGGCGGCGCCCAGCCGCCGAGGAGGACGGCCTGGGCCCCGTGGTGCCAGGCCGAGGACAGCATCCAGATCTCCAGGCCCAGGGTGATCGTCAGGGTGGAAATGGTCACGGTCCGCTGGATGCCCGTGTGCCGGCGCATCACGAACGCCAGCGCGGCGCCCAGGATGGGAAGCAGGACAGCCAGCGGCGCGAAGTCGACGGCGTTCAGCTCTACGCTCATCGTGCCCCCCTGTTCCTGTCGTGGTTGTCGGTTCCGGCGCTCTCCTCCGAGGCAGCCTGCAGGCGGTCCGCGGTGTCCCGCTTCCGCAGCGCCGCGGCGGTCTGCCGCGACGCGCGTTCGTCGTCGTCCTCCGCGAACTCCGTGGTGTCCGCGACGACCTCCGAGTCCTCCTCGAAGTCGAAGGCGGACTGCTCGGCGACGCGGCGGTCCTCGATGTCGTCGACCACCTCGTCGCGCCGGGCGATGATCCACGACCTGTAGATGATCGCGAGCATGAAGGCGGTCACCGCGAAGGTGATCACGATCGCCGTCAGCATGAGCGCCTGGGGCAGCGGGTCCGAATAGCTGTCGGCCGTCGCGCCGTCGACGTAGAGCGGGGCGATCCCCGGCACGCCGCCCGCGGCCAGCAGGAGCAGGTTGGCGGCGTTGCCGATGAGCAGCAGCCCCAGAAGCACGCGGGTGAGGCTGCGTTCGAGCAGCAGGTAGATGCCGGTGGCGAAGAGCACGCCCATCACCAGCAGCAGCGTCGCGTTGACCGTCACCGCGCCACCCCCTCTTCCTGCCCCGCGGGCACCTCGTGTTCCTCGTCGGCGTGCCGGCCTTCGGACCGCTCGTCGATCTCGGACCCGAGGCTGCGCAGGACGTCGACCACCAGGCCGACGACCACCAGGTACACGCCGATGTCGAAGACCGTCGAGGTCACGAACTTGTGGTCGCCGAACAGCGGCCAGGAGAACTCGAAGACCGCCGACTGGAAGACCTGCCCGCCGAAGAACAGGGGGACGACGCCGGCCAGTGCCGCCGTCGCCAGTCCCAGCCCGAGCAGGGTCCCGGGGCTGATCGGCGTCGCCTCCGCGAGTTCGAAGCGCCCGCCCGCCAGATAGCGGATGGCCAGGGCGAGTCCCGCGAGGAGGCCGCCGGCAAATCCGCCTCCGGGCGAGTTGTGGCCGGCCAGGAGCAGGTAGACCGAGAACAGGATGAGCGAGTGGAAGAGCAGCCGGGTGACGACCTCGAAGATGATGGACCGCCGCTCGGGGGCCAGGGTGCGGCCGGCCACGAGCCACGCGTCCTTCGCCGACTCGGCGAAGTGCCGGGCGGTGGCGAGGGCGGCCGCGGCACGGCTGGGCTCGTGGATGGGTTCGGAGCCGCGGTCCACGGAGCCGGGCTCGACGTCCTCGGTGCGCCGCACGTCGTCGCCGCGCCCGCGGACGAAGATGAGGCTCGCGACGCCCGTGGCGGCCGCGGCCAGGACCGTGATCTCGCCGAAGGTGTCCCAGGCGCGGATGTCCACCAGCGTCACGTTGACGATGTTCTTGCCGGCGCCGCCCACGTAGGCCAGCTCCGGGAAGCGCAGCGAGATCGGGGTGGCGGTCCGCGCGGCCATCGACGTCGCCGCGATGCCCATCATCACCGCACCGAACGCGATGCCGATGGTCGCCCGCAGCACGCGGTGCCCCGCCGGGTTGTTGGTCCACAGCGGCGCCGGCAGGGTGCGCAGCGCCAGCACCATGGCCACGAGCACGATGGTCTCGACGAGGAGCTGCGTGAGCGCGAGGTCTGGCGCGCCCTGCAGGGCGAACATGATCGCCATGCCGTAGCCGGTGACGCCGACCATCAGCACGGCGAGGAAGCGCTTGTTGGCCCGCACCGCGGCGATGGCGCCGAAGACCATCACGAGGCCGATGACGAGCTGGGCGGGGGTGTCGAACCAGACGATCCGCTCCGGCACGGGCGTGTCGTACCGGATCGCCGCGACGGCGGGGGTCGCCAGCCCGACGGCGAGGATCACGGTGAGGTAGAACATCAGCGAGCCGCGCTGGGTGCGCCCGGTGATCCAGACGGCTACCTCGTCGGTCGCGCCGAGGGTGTTCTTGTACACGCGTTCGGCGTCGAACAGCGGGCGCGCCCGCTCCTGGAGGCGCCCCACCGGACCGCGCTGCAGGAACAAGATGGCCCCGACGGCGACAACGGCGGCGGAGAGGCCCAGCGCGGGGGAGAAGCCGTGCCAGAGGGCCAGATGGATCGGGTGCTCGGCCGGGGGGAACAGGCCGGCGTAGGGCTTGATGGCGGCCTCCAGCGGCCCCGGCACGATGGCGAAGGCGACCGTGGCGACGGACAGGACCAGCGGGGACGCCAGGAACAGCCACGGAACCGGGCGGAATTCCGTGGGGGCGACGTTCCGCTTGGTCGCGAAGCCGCCCCAAATGAACCGCGCGCTGTACGCGAACGTCAGCATGGAGCCCAGCACGACCCCGGCCAGCAGCACCGATCCCGCCCGGGGGCTCTCGGCCGCGGCCTCCACGAGGTTCTCGAAGACGGCTTCCTTGGCCACGAAGCCGAAGAACGGCGGGAGGCCGGCCATCGACGCGGTGCCCACGAGCGCGACGGCGAACAGCGTCGGAGAGCTCCGCCAGATCCCGGACAGCTCCCGCAGGTCGCGGGTGCCCGCCTTGTGGTCGATGATGCCGACCACCAGGAACAGGGCCGCCTTGAAGAACCCGTGGGCCAGCATCATCGCCAGGCCGGCCATGGCCGCGTTCGCGGTCCCGATCCCCACGACGAGGATCAGGAAGCCCAGCTGGGACACCGTGCCGTAGGCCAGGACCAGCTTGATGTCGTTCTGGCGCAGGGCGCGCCAGCCGCCGACGAGCATGGTGACGAGTCCGAGGCCGAGCAGGACGGGGTGCCAGAAGGCCGTTTCGGAGAAACCGGGCGCCAGGCGGGCGACGAGGTAGACACCGGCCTTGACCATGGCCGCCGCGTGGAGGTAGGCGGACACCGGCGTCGGGGCGGACATCGCGCCGGGAAGCCAGAAGTGGAAGGGGACCAGCGCGGACTTGGAGATCGCGCCAACCAGGATGAGCAGGATCGCCACGTCGACGTACGTGCCGCGGGCCGCGATCTCGCCGGCGTCGGCCATGATGCCCGAGATGCGGTACGTCCCGGCGTTCTCGCCGAGCATGATGAGGCCGAGCAGCATCACGAGGCCGCCGAACGTGGTGACGATCAGCGCCTGCAGCGCCGAGCGCCGGGCGAAGATGCGCGTCCGGGAATACCCGATCAGCAGGTAGGACAGGATCGTGGTCAGTTCCCAGAAGATGAAGAGCAGGATCAGGTCGTCCGCGATCACGAGGCCGAACATGGCGCCGGTGAACGCCAGCAGCTGCGCGCCGAACGTGCCGATGTTGGCGTCCTTGTTCTTGAAGTAGCGGGCGCAGTAGAACAGGACGAGCGCGCCGACCCCGAGCACCAGGATGCTCAGCACGGCCGCCAGCGCATCCATCCGCAGCGCGAACTCCAGCTGCATGGAATCGATCCACGGGACAACCACCGACGGCGGGGCGTTCGGTTCGCCGGAGGCGGCCGTCTGGTCGGTGCCCGTGAAGCTGCCGAACCGGGCCAGGAGCCAGATGAAGCCCGCCGCGGGAACGGCGCCGAGGACGTAGAAGGTGCCACGCCCGAGCCGGCGGAAGATTAAGGGCGCCACCGCGGCCACCGCGAACAGAGCGATAAGCACAGCGAGCACGATGATCTCCTGGTGGGCGCAAACTGCGATGACGCCCCGGGCGTCGAAGCAGGTGGTCAAGGGCTTCCTCAACTTTAACAGCAAGCCGGTCCGCGCGGCCCCGGATGGCGGTCCGGCGGCCGTTATTACGCGCAGAGCGTTACGCTTCAACCATGATTCCCCGCCAGGCCCCAGCCCCGGCCCCCGCCGCCGGCCGGCTCCTCAGCAAGCAGGTCCTGGCGTGGGCCTCGTGGGACTGGGGGTCCGCCGCGATCAACGCGGTCATGACGACCTTCGTCTTCACGGTCTACCTGGCGAGTCCGCTGTTCGGCGACACGGACTCGAACTCCGCGGCGCTCGGCTCCGCCCTGGCCGTCGCCGGCGTCGCGATCGCGCTCTTCGCCCCGGTGACGGGGCAGCGCTCCGACGCCGGGGGACGCCGGCGCTTCTGGCTGGGGGTCAACACCGTGCTGGTGGCCCTGGCGACCGCGGCCTGCTTCTTCGTGTACCCCGAGCCGCGCTTCCTGCTGCTCGGCGTCACCCTGATCGCCGCCGCGAGCGTCTTCGCCGAGTTCGCCACGGTGAACTACAACGCGATGCTGCCCCAGATCTCCACGCCGGCGACCATCGGCAAGGTCTCCGGCTTCGGCTGGGGCATGGGCTACCTCGGCGGCATCATCGCGCTGGCCGTGGTGCTGTTCGGCTTCGTCCAACCGCTGGCCGACTGGCCCGGCGCGTCCACCGAGGATTCGCTGAACCTGCGCCTCGTTGCCGTGTTCTCCGCGGTCTGGTTCCTGGCCTTCGGGCTTCCGGTCCTGTTCGCCGTGCCCGAGGTCCCGCGGAGGGTGGACACATCCAAACTCGGGTTCGCCGAGTCCTACCGGATCCTCTGGCGGCACGTCCGCTCCATCGCCAGGACCGCCCCACATACGCTGTACTTCCTCGTGGCGGCCGCGGTCTTCCGCGACGGCCTCGCCGCCGTCTTCACGTTCGGGGGAATCATCGCGGCCGGGACCTTCGGCTTCTCGACGTCGCAGGTCATCGTCTTCGCGATCGCCGGCAACGTGGTCGCCGCCCTCGGCTCGATCATCGGGGGCTTCCTCGACGACCGGATCGGACCGAAGGCCGTCATCGTCGGCGCGCTCAGCGGTCTGCTCGCCGCGGGCACCGGGGTGTTCCTCTCCCCCGACGCGCGGGGATTCTGGGTCTTCGGCCTGCTGCTGTGCCTGTTCGTCGGCCCCGCCCAGTCCTCGGCCCGGGCCTACGTGGCGCGGCTGGCCGAGCCGGGGCGCGAGGGGGAGATCTTCGGGCTGTACGCGACGACGGGCCGCGCGGTCAGCTTCCTGGCCCCGGCGCTCTTTTCGCTGGCGATCCTGCTGGCGGCGCCGCACGTGTCCGAGGGCGGGGCCCAGCGCTACGGCATCCTGGGCATCCTCGTGGTCCTGCTCGCCGGGCTGCTGCTCCTCCTGCCCGTACACCGCCCGTCCCACGGCCCGCGTAAACCGCACGGGCCCGGGCCGGCCTAAAGAACCGCCTACTTCTCGATGCGGGTGCGGTGGAAGTTCAGGTGGCTCCGCGACGCCGTCGGCCCGCGCTGCCCCTGGTAGCGGTTCCCGTACTCCCCCGAGCCGTAGGGGTGCTCGGCCGCCGAGGTGAGCCGGAAGAAGCAGAGCTGGCCGATCTTCGACCCCGGCCACAGCTTGATGGGCAGCGTCGCCATGTTGGACAGCTCCAGCGTGACGTGCCCCGAGAAGCCCGGGTCGATGAATCCGGCGGTCGAGTGCGTCAGCAGGCCGAGCCGGCCCAGCGAGGACTTGCCCTCCAGGCGCGCGGCGACGTCGTCCGGCAGCGTGACGGCCTCGTAGGTGGAACCCAGCACGAACTCGCCGGGGTGCAGGATGAACGGCTCGTCGGGCTCGACCTCGACAAGGCGGGTCAGTTCAGGCTGGTCCAGCTCCGGGTCGATGTGGGCGTACTTGTGGTTGTCGAACAGGCGGAAGAACCGGTCGATCCGCACGTCCACGCTGGAGGGCTGCACCATGGCGGGGTCGTAGGGGTCCAGCACAATTCGCCCGGCGTCGAGTTCGGTCCGGATGTCGCGGTCGGAGATCAGCACGCATCAAAAATAGCCCATGCGCGGACGGCCTCGCCTAACGGGACCGGATCGTGACTGACTGAGGCCCCTCGGCGCTGTCCGGCGGCCCGGCGGCAAGCTATTCTGGGCGGAACACCGCCCCGTCCCGCGGCCACGGCCGCCCGCCCGTTCGGACCACGCCATGAAGACGCCGCATCGCCGCACCGGGTCCCCGGCCGCCCAGAGCCCGGCCCCGGCACGCGTCCGCCCGGCCCCGGCACGCGTCCGCCCGGCCCCGGCACGCGTCCGCCCGGCCCCGGCCCTCGTCCGCGCAGGGCTGGCGCTGTCCGGGCTCGTGCTGGGCGGGCTCGCGCTGTCCGGACTCGCGCTGGGCGGGCTGGCCGTGGCCGGAGCGGCGCCGGCGTCGGCCGCGTCCTCGTCCGCGGACCGCTTCGGGGATCCGGCGTCGGTGCTCGTCCTGGTCAACCGGGACCATCCGCTGGATCCGGTCGACTACCGCCCGGAACGGCTGACGCCCGCCGGCGGCTCGGCCAACCTCCTGGTTCCCGAGGCCGCGGTCGCGCTGGCCGTCCTGCTCGAGGAAGCCGGGGCGGCGGGGCACGCGCTGGTCGTCGAGAGCGCCTACCGGTCCCATGAGCGGCAGGCCGTCCTGTACGAGGGCTACGTCCGGCAATACGGCGAGGCGTACGCCGCGCGGATCTCCGCGCCACCGGGGACCAGCGAGCACCAGCTGGGGCTCGCCGCCGACGTCGGGCTGGCCAGTGGGGAGTGCTCGCTGAGCCGGTGTTTCGGCTCGACGCCCGCGGGGGTCTGGGTGGCGGGGAACGCCGCGCGGCACGGGTTCATCGTGCGCTACGGCGAGGGCCAGGAGGAGGTCACGGGCTACCAGTACGAGCCGTGGCACCTGCGGTTCGTCGGGGTCGGGGCGGCCCGCGACATGGAGCGCGCCGGCGTGGCGACGCTGGAGGAGTACACGCGGCTGCTCGACGGGCCGGAGGGCGCCGGCCCCTGGCGGTCCGTTCCGGAGACCACCGGTTGGTCCCCGCGCTGGTCCGCGGGCTACCTGTACTACTGAGTCCCCGGACCACCGCCTCCCACCGGCGCCGGCCGGCGGTCCCGCGGCGGTGGCGGGACGGCGAGGGGCCGGGGCTCAGGCCCCGATCTCGGTGCGGACCGCCAACAGCTCGGGGAAGAACGTCAGTTCGAGCGCCTTCTTCAGGAACCCGACGCCGGAGGACCCCCCGGTGCCGCGCTTGAAGCCGATGGTGCGCTCGACCGTCTTGAGGTGCCGGAAGCGCCAGAGCTGGAAGTTCTCCTCGAGGTCCACGAGCTCCTCGCACGCCTCGTAGAGGTCCCAGTTCTCCGCCGCGTTCTCGTAGACCTGCTTGTACACGGCCACCAGGCCGTCGTTGAAGACGTGCGCCTGGCTGACGTCGCGCTCCAGGAGCTCCGCGGGGATGTCGAACCCCCGGCGGGCGAGCAGGCGGATGAACTCGTCGTACACCGAGGGGGTCTCGAGGAGCTCGGCGAGCACGGCGCGCGCCGCGGGGTCGGCGTCGAACACCCGCACCATGTCGGCGTTCTTGTTGCCCAGGAGGAACTCGACCGCGCGGTACTGGTGCGATTGGAACCCGCTGGAGGCGCCCAGGGCGCCCCGGAACTCCGCGTATTCCGACGGCGTCAGCGTGGCCAGGACGCTCCACTGCTCCGTGAGCGTGCGCTGGATGTGCTTCACGCGGGCGATGTGCTTGAGCGCGAACCGGAGGTCGTCGTTGCGCAGCCGGACCAGGATGGCCCGCAGCTCGTGGAGCATCAGCTTCAGCCACAGCTCGGAGGTCTGGTGCTGGATGATGAACAGCAACTCGTCGTGGTGCTCCGGCCGGCTCACGGGGTGCTGGGAGTCCAGCAGGGTCTCGAGCCCCAAATACGAGCCATAGCTCATCTTGTCCCGGAAGTCGGTCTCGATCCCCTCTTCGAGGGCCCGGGTGTTCTTGTCGAGTGTCATGCGCCCACTCCTTCCTTCGCCCGGACCGGGATGCCGGTGAACGTGGGCCTGAGCGTCTCCGCGAAGAAGTCGTTGCCCTTGTCGTCGACGACGATAAACGCCGGGAAGTCCTCGACGTCGATCTTCCAGATCGCCTCCATGCCCAGCTCCGCGTACTCGAGGACCTCGACGTTGCGGATGCAGTCCTGCGCCAGCCGCGCGGCCGGGCCGCCGATCGAGCCCAGGTAGAAGCCGCCGTGCGTGCCGCAGGCCTCCGTGACCTGGCGCGAGCGGTTGCCCTTGGCCAGCATCACCAGGGAGCCACCCGCCGCCTGGAACTGGTCGACGTAGGAGTCCATGCGGCCCGCCGTCGTGGGGCCGAAGGATCCCGACGCCATGCCCTCGGGCGTCTTGGCCGGTCCCGCGTAGTACACCGGATGGTCCCGCAGGTACTGCGGCATCTCCTCGCCGGCGTCGAGCCGCTCCTTGATCTTCGCGTGGGCGATGTCCCGGGCCACGACCAGCGGACCGCTCAGCGACAGCCGGGTCTTCACTGGGTGCCGGGTCAGTTCCGCGAGGATCGCGTCCATCGGCTGGTTCAGGTCGACCTTGACCACGGAGCCGCCCCCGGTGCCGGCCGCCCCGGACGCCTCGTCGCCGTGCTCGGCGACCGCGGCGTGCGTCTCGTCCGGCATGAAGCGGGCCGGGTCGGTCTCCAGCTTCTCGATGAACACGCCCTCGGGCGTGATCTTCGCCAGCAGCTGCCGGTCGGCCGAGCAGGACACGGCGATGGCCACGGGCAGCGAGGCCCCGTGGCGGGGCAGGCGCACCACCCGCACGTCGTGGCAGAAGTACTTGCCGCCGAACTGGGCGCCGATGCCGAAGTGGCGGGTCAGTTCGAGGACCTTCTCCTCCAGGTCGAGGTCGCGGAAACCGCGGCCGGTCATGGAGCCCGTGGTCGGCAGGTTGTCCAGGTACTTCGCCGACCCGTACTTCGCCGTCTTCAGCGCGAACTCGGCGCTGGTGCCGCCGATCACGATCGACAGGTGGTAGGGCGGGCACGCCGCCGTGCCCAGCGAGCGCAGCTTCTCGTCGAGGAACCGCAGCATCGAGTCCTCGTTGAGGATGGCCTTGGTCTCCTGGTAGAGGAACGACTTGTTGGCCGATCCACCCCCCTTGGCCATGAACAGGAACTTGTACTGGTTCTCGTGGCCCTCGTTGGTGTCCGCGTAGATCTCGATCTGCGCGGGGAGGTTGTTGCCCGTGCTCTTCTCGTCCCACGTGGTCAGCGGGGCAAGCTGCGAGTAGCGCAGGTTCAGCTGGGTGTAGGCGTCGTAGATGCCCTGCGACAGCGCCTTCTCGTCCGGCCCGCGCGTGATGACGTTCTGGCCGCGCTTGCCCATGACGATCGCCGTCCCGGTGTCCTGGCACATCGGCAGCACTCCGCCGGCGGCGATGTTGGCGTTCTTGAGCAGGTCCAGCGCCACGAACTTGTCGTTGGGGCTCGCCTCGCCGTCGTCAAGGATGTTCCGCAGCTGCTGCAAATGGGCGGGGCGCAGGTAGTGCGAGATGTCGTGCAGCGCGGCGCGGGACAACCGCGCCAGCGTCTCCGGATCCACCTCCAGGTACGTCCGGCCGCCCGGGCCCTCCACGGTGCGCACTCCCTCGGTGGTGAGCAGCCGGTAGGGGGTCTCGTCCCGGCCGATGGGCAGCAGGTCCTCGTACTGGAATTCGGTCATCGTGCTTCCTCGCAGTGTCTCCGTCTGGTGCGCTTCCACTGTAGTTTGTCGGCGCCGTCCGCACGGCAACGGGACGCCATGGTGACGGCGCGTGCCGCCGTCGTGCGGGTTGCGGATCCCGCGCGGACGTGTTCGGCTGGAAGGCATGAGCGACGAGCCAACCGCAACGACGGAATCCGCCCCCGACGACCAGCAGCCGCAGACGCACCTGGAGAAGCTCCTCCTGGCGGGCCAGGCGGACCAGGAGAAGGCCGGCGAGGTCATCGCCGCGTTCCTGACCGAGGAGGTTTACTTCCTCAGCCGCGAGCAGGTGGGCGAGGAGACCGAGAACGTCCAGCCGCTGCTGCTGCAGAACCGGGACGGGCTGCCGCTCATCGCCCTGTTCACCCACGTGTCCCGCATCCCCAACAACTACATCGACGAGGCGCCCTTCGCCGTGCGCGTCGTCGGGGCCGCCGTCATCGACAACCTCGAGGGCGCCGGCATGGTCGTCAACCCCGGCCACCCGATCGGCTTCGAGATCGGCCCGGACGGCGTGGACGCCATCCGGCGCGACTTCAACCCCGACGGCAGCGCGTCGCCCGCGGCCGGTGGGGAGGTCCCCGCCGAAGAGACCGGGACGCCCGCCGAGGACTCCGCGGAGCCCGCATCCACGGACGACGCCGGACGCGGCCAGGGGCCGGCCGCCTAGCGGCGCTCCGCCCCGCCCCCTCAAGGACCCGCGCGCCGACCGTCGCGCGGGTCTACAGTGGATCCATGAATCTCGAAGAGACTCCCCTGCCCGGGATTGGCGTGCGGCGGGAGATCACGCTCTCCACCGGGCGGCGCGTCGGCGTCGTGATCCTGCGCGACGGCGACGTTGAGCTCATCGTCTCCCAGCGGGACGACCCGGACGCGTGCCAGGCGGCCATCCGGCTGACCGTCGAGGAGGCGGGGGCGATCGGCGCCATGCTCGGCGCGCCGCAACTCGTGGCCCAGCTGACGGACCAGCACAGCGATCTTCCGGGCGTCAACACCCGGCAGTTCGTCCTCAGCGACGACAGCCCCCACACGGAAAGCACCCTGGGCGACACCCACCTGCGGACGCGGACCGGTGCCTCGATCGTCGCCATCTCCCGGGCCGGCCAGGTCATCCCGTCGCCCGGGCCGTCCTTCCAGCTCGCGACCGGCGACGTGCTGGTGGTGGTCGGCACGTCCGACGGGTTGGAGAAGGCCGCCCAGCTTCTCAGCCACGGATAGGCCGGAGCCACCGTGGAGAACACCACAATCGTCCTGATCGAGCTGGGCGCGGTGTTCCTCGGGTTGGGGATGCTGGGGAGGATCGCCGCGCGCTTCGGCATGTCGCCGGTCCCGCTGTACCTGCTCGGCGGCCTCATGTTCGGCCACGGCGGACTCATCCCGCTCTCCAGGATCGAGGAGTTCGGGCACATCGCCAGCGAACTGGGCGTCGTGCTCCTGCTGTTGATGCTGGGGCTCGAATACACGGCCCGCGAACTCGTCACGGGGCTGAAGCGCTCCTGGGTGGCCGGCGTCGTCGACCTGCTCCTGAACTTCACGCCCGGCGCGGCGCTGGCGCTGATGCTCGGCTGGGGCTACGCGGGCGCCATGGTGCTCGGCGGCGTCACCTACATCTCCTCGTCCGGGATCATCGCCAAGGTGCTGTCCGACCTCGGCCGGCTCGGCAACCGCGAAACGCCCGTGATCCTCTCCATCCTGGTCCTGGAGGACCTGGCGATGGCGGTCTACCTGCCCATCCTGACGGCGACCCTGGCGGGCGTCAGCTTCTGGGGCGGCCTGCGGGCCGTCGGGGTCGCGCTGCTGGCCGTCACGCTGGTCCTGCTGCTCGCCCTGCGCTTCGGGCCGGTCATCTCCCGGCTGGTGCATTCGCCGGACCGCGAGAACTTCCTCCTCAAGCTGATCGGCGCCGCCCTGCTGGTCTCCGGCCTCGCGGCGGCGCTGCAGGTCTCGGCGGCGGTGGGCGCGTTCCTGCTCGGCATTGCGATCTCGGGCTCCACGGCCCACTCCGCGGCCAAAGTGCTGGAGCCGCTGCGCGATCTCTTCGCCGCCATGTTCTTCGTGCTCTTCGGCATCAACACCGACCCGACGACGATTCCGCCCGTCTTCCTGTTGGCCCTGGGACTGGCCGTCCTGACGTCCGCCACAAAGATCGCCACGGGCGTGTGGGCCGCCAAGCAGGCCGGCATCGGCGTCCCCGGGCGCCTGCGTGCCGGGACGGCGCTGATCGCGCGCGGCGAGTTCTCGATCGTCATCGCAGGGCTCGCGGTCGCCTCCGGCGCCGTCGGCAGCGAGCTCGCGGCCCTGGCGACGACGTACGTGATGCTCCTGGCCGTGCTCGGGCCGGTGGCGACGCGCTACGCCGAGCCCCTCGCCCGGGCCCTGGTCCGCAAGCCCCCGGCGCCCAACCCCGCCGCGCCGCCGGCTCCCGCCTGAGCGATCCGCCGCCCCGGCGCGCCGACGCCGCCCGTGGTGCGATGCGCCCCCGACGTGGGATATGCTGAAAAGCGCCCGCGGTACGAATGGACCGGCGGGCGAAGTGCGGGCGTAGCTCAATGGTAGAGCGCCAGCTTCCCAAGCTGGACACGCGGGTTCGATTCCCGTCGCCCGCTCTCTTTGCGCCCGGACGCGTTCCGGGGCGCGACGCAGACGGGAGTCTCCATGAAGCGCACGATGTTCAAGTCCAAGATCCACCGCGCCACCGTCACCCACGCCGACCTGCACTACGTCGGATCCGTGACGGTCGACCTGGACCTGCTCGAGGCCGCGGACATCCTGCCCGGCGAACTGGTGAGCATCGTCGACGTCACCAACGGCGCCCGGCTCGAGACCTACACGATCCCCGGCGAGCGCGGCAGCGGCGTGATCGGGATCAACGGGGCGGCCGCGCACCTCGTGGGAGCCGGGGACATCGTGATCCTCATGAGCTTCGCCCAGATGGAGACCGACGAGGCTCGGGCCCACGTCCCCGCCGTCGTGCACGTCGACGCCGGCAACCGGATCGTCGCGCTGGGCACCGACCCGTCGGAGGCCGTCGCCGAGGGCACGGAACGCCCCCCGCACGCGCTCGCTCCCCAGCGAACCGGGCGCTAGGCCTTGGAGGGGGTCCTGTCGGGGTTCGCCGTCGTCTGGACCGTCATCGCGGTCGGCTACGCCGTCGGACGCACCGGGGTCCTGGGCCCCCACGCCCGCTACGTCCTGAACCGGCTGACGTTCTTCGTCGCGAGTCCCGCGCTGCTCTTCACCACCCTCGCCGGGTCGGACCCGGCGGCGGTCCTGGGGCCCATGCTCGGTGTCGCGGCGACCAGCGCGGTGACCATCGCCGTGCTCTACGTGCTGATCACGCGCTGGTGGCTGAGGCGCGGCCGCGGCGAGCTGCTGGTCGGCGCGATGAGCGCCTCCACCGTGAACTCGGCCAACCTCGGCCTGCCGATCGCCGCCTACGTCCTGGGGGACATCTCCCATGCCGCCCCCGTGATCCTCTTCCAACTGGCGCTGTTCAGCCCGGTCTTCCTGGCCCTCCTCGACGCCACGACCACGCGCCACCGCACCACCCCGGTGGCCATGGTGGTCCAGACCGCGCGCAACCCCATGATCGTCGGCTCGATGCTGGGCCTCGCGTTCGCCGTCTTCGGGTGGAGCCTGCCCCAACAGCTCGCGGATCCGGTCGAGCTGATCGCCGGGGCGTCGATCCCCGCGATGCTCATCGCCTTCGGCATCTCCCTGGTCGGCTCCAAGCCGCTGGACCGCGCGGCCGGGCGCCGCTCCGACGTGCTGGTCGGGTCGTCCCTCAAGCTCTTCGTGCAGCCGGTGCTCGCCTGGGCGATCGGCGTCTGGGTCTTCGGGCTCGGCGGGGCGGACCTGTTCGCCGTCGTCGTGATGGCCGCGCTGCCGACGGCGCAGAACGTCTTCGTCACCGCGTCCCGGTACGACGCCGGCGTCGTGGTCGCCAAGGACACGGTGCTGGTCACGACCATCGTCGCGGTCCCCGCCATGATGCTGGTGCCGCTGCTCCTGGCCTGAGTCCCGGAATAAAGCCCGCGGCCGGCGGCGTTGTGCGTGCAACGCACCCGTCACCCGGCACCGCCGGTCCCCTACCGAAGGGCCCCCTCCGATGAACCGTCGCCAGCCGAACCGCCGCAGGCTCTCCCTCGCCGCCGCGGCCGCCGCCGTCGCCCTCGCCGTTGCGGGGTGCGGTTCCGGGACCACCGACGCCGGAACCGACGCCGGATCCCAGCCCGCCTCCGGCCTGACGCTGCAGCAGGTCCAGGACGCGGGCATCCTCACGGTCGGCACCGAGGGGACGTACCGCCCGTTCTCGTTCCACGAGGGCGGCACCGGGGAGCTGACCGGATACGACGTCGATGTCGCCACCGCCGTGGCGGAGAAGCTCGGCGTCGAGGTCGAGTTCCAGGAGACCCAGTGGGACGCGATCTTCGCCGGCCTCGAGTCCGGCCGCTTCGACACCATCGCCAACCAGGTTTCCATCACCGACGACCGCGAGGAGTCGTACGACTTCTCCGCGCCCTACACCGTCAGCAACGGGGTGATCGTCACGTCGTCGGACAACAACGAGATCGCTTCGTTCGAGGACCTCGAGGGCAAGACCACGGCCCAGTCCCTGACGAGCAACTGGTACAAGCTGGCGGAGGCCAGCGGCGCGCGGATCGAGGCCGTCGAGGGCTGGGCGCAGTCCGTCACGCTGCTGGAGCAGGGCCGCGTCGACGCCACCATCAACGACAAGTTGACGTTCCTGGACTACCAGAACGACGCCCCCAATCCGAACATCAAGATCGCCGCCGAGACGGAGGAGACCTCGCTGTCCGCGCTGCCCTTCCGGAAGGGCAGCGAGGACCTCGTGGAGGCGGTCGACGCCGCGCTGGCGGAACTCGCCGCCGACGGGACGCTGACGGAGATCTCCGAGAAGTACTTCGGCACCGACGTGTCGAAGTAGCGGTGGACGCCGCCCGCGGGCCCGGCGGTACTCTGGGCGCATGAGTGTCGACTGGGAGCTGTTCCTGGACTCGCTGTGGCCGATCGTCCTCGGCGGCCTGACGGGAACCATCCCGCTGGCCGTATCGAGCTTCGCGATCGGCCTGGCGATCGCGCTGGTGGTCGCGCTGATGCGCATCGGGCGCAACCCCGTGCTGTCCTGGTTCGGCCGCGCCTACATCTCCGTCATCCGCGGGACCCCGCTGCTCGTACAGCTCTTCGTGATCTTCTACGGACTGCCGTCGATCGGCCTCACGCTCGATCCCTGGCCCAGCGCGATCATCGCCTTTTCGCTGAACGTCGGGGGATACGCCGCGGAGATCATTCGCGCGGCGATCCTGTCGGTGCCTCGCGGGCAGTGGGAGGCCGGCTACACGATCGGCATGTCGCGGGGCATGGCGCTGCGCCGGCTGATCATCCCGCAGGCGGCGCGGGTCTCGGTTCCCCCGCTGTCCAACACGTTCATCTCCCTGGTCAAGGACACGTCCCTGGCGTCGCTGATCCTGGTCACCGAGCTCTTCCGGCGGGCGCAGGAGGTCGCGGCGTTCAGCCAGGAGTTCATGCTGCTGTATCTCGAGGCCGCGCTGGTGTACTGGGTGTTCTGCCTGGCGCTGTCCGCCGGCCAGACCAAGATCGAGGAAAGGCTGGACCGGTATGTCGCACACTGAGCCGCTACTCGCCGTGGAGGGGCTGCGGAAGTCCTTCGGGGACAACCCCGTCCTCAAGTCGATCGACCTGACGGTCGGGCAGGGGCGGGTCCTGGCGCTGATCGGACCGTCCGGGTCCGGCAAGACCACCGTGCTGCGGTGTCTCAACGGCCTGGAGCGGCCCGACGCCGGCACCGTCGCCTTCTCCGGCGGGCCGCGGGTCGAGTTCGGCCCCAAGACCACGAGGCAACAGGCGCAGTCGCTGCGCGACCGCAGCGCCATGGTCTTCCAGGGATACAACCTGTTCCCGCACATGACGGTGCTGCAGAACGTCATCGAGGGTCCCGTCCAGGTCCAGCGCAGGCCCAAGGCCCAAGCCGTGGCCGAGGCCGAGGCGCTGCTGGAACGGGTCGGCCTCGCCGACAAGCGCGACGAGTACCCGCACGAGCTCTCCGGCGGACAGCAGCAGCGGGTGGGGATCGTGCGCGCGCTGGCGCTGCGGCCCGCGCTCCTGCTTTTCGACGAGCCAACGTCCGCGCTGGATCCGGAGCTCGTCGGGGACGTCCTGACGGTCATCAAGGAACTCGCTGAGGAGGGCTGGACGATGGTGATGGTCACCCACGAGCTGGCGTTCGCCCGCGAGGTCGCCGACGAGGTGGTGTTCATGGACGGCGGGGTGGTGGTCGAGCGCGGCCACCCGGACACCGTGCTGCGGAACCCGGCCCATGAGCGCACGCGGCAATTCGTCCACCGCCTGCTGAACCCCTTCTGACCGGCCCCGGGCGACCGGCGTCCCCGCCGGCCCGCTCCCGCGCAGGGCGCGGACGGGTGCCGGTGGCGCCGCCGCACCCGTAGGCTATGGCCATGTCGACGCGAACACCTGCGGAGCAGGCGGAACTGATCACGGCCGGTTACACCGTCGAGGGCGCCGCGGTGACGCTCGGCGCCGCGCTGGTCGGCGGGGAGGTCCACCCGGAGGCACAGGTCCGGCTGCCGCTGCGCATGATGAACCGCCACGGGCTCGTCGCCGGCGCGACCGGCACCGGCAAGACCATCACGTTGCAGGTCATGGCCGAACAGCTTTCCACGCACGGCGTGCCCGTGTTCCTGGCCGACATCAAGGGCGACCTGACCGGGCTGTCCACCCCCGGCGCGGCGAGCGAGAAGCTCCTCGCGCGGACGGCGAGCGTGGGCATGCCCTGGCGGCCGCGGAGCTTCCCGGTCGAGTACTACTCCCTCGGCGGGGACGGCCTCGGCGTGCCGCTGCGGGCCACGGTCTCCTCGTTCGGGCCGCTGCTGCTCGCGCGGATCATGGAGCTGAACGAGACGCAGGAGTCCAGCCTGCAGCTGGTCTTCCACTATGCGGACAAGAAGGGCCTGGAGCTCCACGACCTCAAGGACCTCCGCGCCGTCATCCAGCACCTGACGGGCGACCGGGGCAGGGCGGAACTCGAGGAGCTCGGCGGCCTCTCCAAGGCCACCGCCGGGGTCATCCTGCGCGAGCTCGTCGGGCTGGAGGCCCAGGGCCTGGAGAGGTTCTTCGGGGAGCCGGAGTTCGACACCGCCGAGCTGCTCCGGCTGGCGCCGGACGGGCGCGGCGTCATCTCCTGCCTCGAGCTGCCCACCATCCTGCAGAAGCCGCTGGTGTTCTCGACGTTCCTCATCTGGCTGCTGGCGGACCTGTTCGCCGAGCTGCCGGAGGTCGGGGACGCCGAGAAGCCGAAGCTCGTGTTCTTCCTCGACGAGGCGCACCTGCTCTTCCGCGACGCGTCCAAGGCGTTCCTGAACTCCATCATGACCACCGTGCGGCTCATCCGGTCCAAGGGGGTGGGGGTCTTCTTCGTGACCCAGACGCCCAAGGACGTCCCGGAGGAGGTCCTCGGGCAGCTCGCCAACCGCGTGCAGCACGCGCTGCGCGCCTTCACCCCGGACGACGCCAAGGCCCTCCGCGCCACCGTCTCCACGTTCCCCGTCAGCGACTACGACCTCGAGGAGGCGCTGACCCAGGCGGGCACCGGCGAGGCCATCGTGACGGTGATGAACGAGAAGGGCGCCCCGACGCCCGTCGCGTGGACCCGGATGTGGAGCCCCGAATCGACCATGGGGCCCTCGGACCCCGGGACGGTGGCGGCCGCCGTCGCGCAGTCCGCGCTGCTGGCCGTCTACGGCGACGCGGTGGACAGGGAGTCGGCGTTCGAGCGCCTCCGCGGCACCGGGGCGCCGGACGCCGCGGGTCCGGACGCCACGGGTACGGGCACGCCTGCGACCGGCGGGTCGGTCGGCGGGCACGTGCCGTCCCGGGGACAGAGCCAGGCCGAGATCGACGCCGAGGCGCGCCGGATCGAGGAGGAGATCCTGGGACGGCCCAGCGGCGCGCCCGGCGGGCGGCCGTGGCCGGATTCCCCCGGCGACGCGCCGGCGGAACCTCCCCGTGGCCCGGCCCGCGGCGGCCGCCGCCCCGTCGAGCCGCGCGAGCCCGAACCGGCGTCGAACCCGATGATGGACCTCGCCCTGCAGGCCGCGGGGGCGCTCGGCAAGGAGCTGATGCGCGGGATGTTCGGCACCCAACGCCGACGGCGCCGCTGACCGGCGCCCCGCACACGGCGTCCGGTGTACGCCGTGCGCCACGCGCCCCGCCGCCCTGCGCCACGCGCCCCGCCGCCCTGCGCCCCGCCGGTCGCCGGGATCGGGGCCCGCTCCCGGTAACGTGGGGTGCGTGCAGAACGGTTCCCCGCTGGTGAAGGTCGTGGCCCTGTGGGTGGCGGCCCTCATGGCCGTGGCCGTCGCCGGGATCCTCAGCGTGGCTTGGGTGAACCAGCGGGTGCTGGGTCCCGACCAACTGGTCGCCGAGTACTTCGACCTGCTGCGCGCCGGCGAGGGCGGGCTGGCGCTGGGCCTGGTCGGCGCCGAGGTCCCTGACGGCAACGCGATCCTGCTCGACGGCGCCGGGCTGCGCGCCTCCGTGGCGCCGATCCGCGACTTTCGCATCGCCGAGACCGACCTCCTGGGCGAGGGCCACGCCGCCGTCACGAGCACCTACAGCGTCGACGGCGAGGAGTACCGCACGGTCTTCCGGTTGCGGCAGTCCGGCCGCGACTGGCTGTTCTTAGACCGCTGGGCCTTCGAGACGCCCGAGCTGCCGGCGCTGCGGGTCAGCGCCGACACGACCAGCGAGGTCACGGTCAACGGCATCGAGTCGCCGCTGGCCAAGGGCGCGCAGCACCTCCCGCTGCTGCTGCCCGCCGTTGTGCAGGCCGGCTACGAGGACAAGTACTTCGAGGCCGAACCCAAGACCCGGGTCGTCGACGCCGCCGCGACCGCCCAGCGCGAGCCCCTGGACCTGGTCACGCAGCCCACCCGGCGGCTCGTCGAGGACATCGACCGCCAGATCCGGGCGTACGTCGACGGCTGCGCCGAGCAGCAGGTGCTCAAGCCGGCCGGCTGCCCGCTGACCTACGACACGAACGCGCGCGTCGCCGCGGACACCATCGACTGGGACATCACCGAGTACCCGTCCGCGCAGGTGGGGGCGTACGACGGCGGGTGGGTGCTGCGCCCGCTGGAGGTCGGCACCACGCTGACGCTCGAGGAGCAGGACCTGATGACCGGCTTCACCGAGGAGAAGACCATCACGGAGTCCTTCGGCTTCACCGCCACGCTCGACGTCGACGCCCGGACGGTGCGGGTCACCCCCGCCGCCGGCGACTAGGGAGCAACCGGGTACACCCCCATTAGGCGGCAGGTCGCCGGCCCGCGCCGTCGACGTCGTCCGCGTCGGTGCCTTGCGCGTCGGTGCCTTGCGCCTCCGCGTCCCGGTCGTCCCGGCCGCCGTCCTCGGCCGGCGCGTCGTCGCGCATCGCCAGCTTCCCGCGCCGGACTGCGGCGAGCGCCCACAGGCCGGCGACAAGCGCCACAAGTCCCCCGAGCCCGATCGACCAGCGCGCGCCGAACTCGGTGCCGATCCAGCCGATCAGCGGAGCGCCAATGGGGGTGCCGCCCTGGATGACGGCCATGTACAGCGCCAGCACCCGGCCGCGGTACTGCGGCTCGACTGTCAGCTGAATGCTGGTGTTGCAGCTGTTCAGGAACGTGAGCGCGGCCAGGCCCACCGGGACGAGCGCCAGCGCATAGAGCCAGAAGAACGGCATGAGGCTCGCGAGGATGGCGAAGACCCCGAACCCGACGGCGCCGCCGACCAGGTAGCGGAGCCGGAACCGGCCCCTGCGCGCGGCCAGCAGGGCGCCCGCGAGCGTGCCGATCGCCATGATCGACCCGAGCATCCCGTACTCGCTGGGCCCCTGCCCGAAGACCTGGGTGGCCATCATCGCGTTCGTGATCTGGAAGTTGAGGCCGAAGGTGCCGATGAGCCCGGCCAGGACCAGGATCATCACGAGATCGGGGCGACCGCGCACGTACCGCACCCCCTCGAGGACCTGCCGCTTGCCGCGCGGCGCGCGTGCGGACGGGTGCAGCTGGTCGGTCTTCATCCGCCAGATGGAGAGGAGAACGGCGGCGAAGCTCGCCGCGTTGATGAGGAACGCTGGGGCCGTGCCGACCCAGGCGATGATCAGGCCAGCGACGCCGGGGCCCGCGAGCCGGGCCAGGTTGAAGGAGGCGCTGTTCAGGGCGACGGCGTTGGGGATGTCGCCCTTGGCGACAACCTCCGACACGAAGGCCTGGCGGGCCGGCGCGTCGAAGGCGCTGGCCACGCCCAGCGCCAGCGCGATGGCGTAGACGTGCCACAGCTCCGCGGCGCCCGAGAGCACCAGCAGTCCGAGCACGAGCGCGCACAGGCCCATCGCGGTCTGCGTCACCAGCAGCAACCGGCGCTTGTCGTGGCGGTCGGCCACCAGACCGGCCCACGGCCCGAGGAAGAGGATCGGCAGGAACTGGAGGCCGGTGGTGATCCCGACCGCCGTTCCGGAGTTGTCCGTCAGGATCGTCAGGACGAGCCAGTCCTGGGCGACGCGCTGCATCCACGTTCCGATGTTGGACACCAGGGCCCCGGAGACCCAGAGGCGGTAGTTGGGGTTCCGCAGGGCCCGGAAGGTCTCGCTCACCGGGCGCTCATCCCCTGCAGCAGCTCGGCGGCGCGCTCCAGAACCGCGCGGTCCGCGGCCGGCAGTTCGTCGACGCGCCGCGACAGCCAGGCGGTGCGTTCCCGGCGGGCACGGTCCAGCGTGGCGGCGCCGGCGTCGGAGATGCTCAGCAGAACCAGGCGCGCGTCGTCGGGGTGGCCCGCCCGCGTGGCGAGGCCCTTGTCCTCGAGGGCCTTGACGATCCGCGTCATCGACGGGGCCTGGACCCCCTCCCGGGCGGCGAGCTGGCCGAGTGTGCGCGGACCGGAGGACAGGCCGACGAGGACGGAGTACTGTCCCGGCGAGAGGATGTCGCCGCTCGCCTCGATGCGGAGCCTGCGGGACGTGCGCATGATCGCGATCCGCAGCTCGCTGGCGAGGTCGCCGGGCGGGGAGGAGTCGGCGCCCGACCCCGGGGGTGGCGCGGCGCCGTCGCCGGTCTCCACATCGGGGCGGGGCGTGGCGCCGTGGCCGGTCTCCCCGTCGGGGCGGGTGTCGGTGGGCTGTTCGGGATCCGGTTCGACCACGGACTCTCCTCGTTTCGGCCTGGCGGGCGCGGTGGGTTCCGCGCGTCATCGTTAGTTGCTTAGCAATGCTAACGATACTCCCAAGGGCGGTCCGGCGCAGTGGCGCCTGACACCCGGCCGGCGCGCCCCGAGCCGTCTGGCCGCGCGACACCGGACCCGCCCGGCGGGCAGGTCCGGCGGGTGGGCGGGTCCGGGCGGGAAGGTCCGGCCGGGCAGCTCCGGCCGGGCAGCTCCGGCCGGCCCGGGGTCCGGCTAGTCGAGCCCGCGCAGGTCCAGCGTCAGCTCCGTCTCGCCGTCGGCGTCGATGGACACAGGAATGCCCCAGTCCTGCTGGTACAGGTGGCACGCGGCGTGGTCCGGGATCTCGCCCCCGGGTTCGCCGTCGCAGGCCGCGGCGCGCGCCGTGATGTGCAGCACGCCCCCGTCGATGTCGGGGTTCAGGGTCAGCGTGCGGCGCAGGCCCACCGAGGTCCCGGCGCCGCCGAGCAGCAACTCCTCCGGGGAGGATGAGATCTTCAACTGGGTGGGGTCTCCCCAGCGGTCGTCCAGCTTCTGGCCCTTCGGCGCGGAGAAGCGCACCACGAGCTCGTGCTCGCCGGGAGCGACCGGGGACTTGGGCCGGTGCGACTGCGCGGCGCCCTCGTCGACTGTCAGCGCCTCCTTCGGCAGCGGCAGACGGACCAGCTGGTGCTGGTTGGTCTCGACGACCAGCAGCACGGGCGGTCCCTCGACGGACGCGTCGAGGAGGACGTCGGACGGCTCGGCGAGTCCGCGGGCCAGCGTGGACGCGGTCCCGGTCGCCGGGTCGTAGCGGCGCACGGCGCCGTTGTAGGTGTCGGCGACGGCGACCGAGCCGTCCGGCAACACGGTCACGCCGAGCGGGTGCTGCAGGCGCGCCTCGGCGGCGGGCCCGTCGCGGAAACCGAAGTCGAACAGCCCGGTGCCGATGGCCGTCTCGACGGAGGCCACGCGGCCGTCCCCGCCGAGGCGCAGCACGCGCAGCGCGGACGTCTCGGAGTCGGCGACCCAGATGTCCCCGTTCGCGTCGTCCGCCAGGCCGGAGGACTGCGCGAACCAGGCCTGGCCGGGGACGCCGTCCTGCAGCCCCTCGAGCCCGGTGCCGGCGAACACGGCGAGTTCGCCCGACAGCGGATCCAGCGAGAAGATCTGGTGCGTCCCGGCCATCGCGATGACCAGCCGGCCCGCCTTGGCGGACCACAGGACGTCCCACGGCGAGGACAGCGACGTCTCCAGCGGCTCGGTCCCCAAGTCCCACACCCAGGCCTCGGCGTCGTTCGCGGCGTCGCCCGCGGCGCGGGCCTGATCGGCGTCGAGCAGGCGCTGGACGCCGTTGCCGGCGATGGTGCGGACCTCGCCGGTGTCCAGCGAGAGCCCGCGCAGGCGGTGGTTGACCGTGTCGGCGACGACGACGTCGTAGCCCACCCGCGCGGCGACGTCGGCCGGCAGCGCGGCGAGGCCCTGGGGCTCGTTGAACCGGGCCCGTTCCGCCGGCCCGTCCGCGAAGCCCTTGGTGCCGTCCCCGAAGGAGCGCACCACGGTTCCCAGGTCGTTGGCGAGCTCCACGAGGCGGTGGTGCCCGGAGTCGCCGACGAGGAAGTTGCCATTCGGCAGGGCCAGGACCTTGCCGGGGAACCGCAGGTCGCCCTCGCGCGCCGGCGGGGCAACGTACGGGCCGTCGCCGCGGTGCAGCGTGCCCTTGTCCTCGTGCTCGGCGACGAGCTCCTCGACGAGGACCTCCAGGCCGTTGGCGTGGCCCTCGCCGGAGAGGTGCGCCGCGATGTAGCCCTCGGGGTCCACGACGACGAGCGTCGGCCACGCGCGGGCCGAGTAGGCCTGCCACGTCTCCAGCTCGGGGTCGTCCAGGACGGGGTGGTGGATCTCATAGCGCTCGACGGCCGCCGCGAGCGCCGCGGGATCGGCCTCGTGCTCGAACTTCGGGGAGTGGACGCCCACGATCACGAGCAGGTCCCGGTACTTCTCCTCGAGGGGGCGCAGCTCGTCGAGCACGTGCAGGCAGTTGATGCAGCAGAAGGTCCAGAAGTCGAGGACCACGATCTTCCCCCGCAGGTCATCGAGCGTGATCTGCTGGCCGCCGGTGTTGAGCCAGTTGCGGCCCACCAGTTCGGAGGCGCGCACGCGGTACGAGGCGCGGACGGATTCGGTGGCGGTCGGCTCTGCGGTCATGCGGGCACTCCTCGGGACTTTGTCGGCTGACGTAGGGTCAACCACATTATCCCCGCCGATGTTCCCCCGCCCCTCCGAGCGTGACCGAGTGCGACGCCGCGGCCCGGCTCGCGGCCATGGCGGCCCGGTTCGCGGCGTCAGCGGCGCAGTGCGCGCACCACGCGTGCCGCAGCGAAGCCCGCCGCGGCCACCACCGGCGCGCTGCCGACCAGCAACGCGACCGGATTGGGGCGGAAGACTGCACCGGCGTCGGTGGAGACATAGGCGCCGACTGGCAGCGCGCAGCCGCCGCCGCCCCCGCCGCTCGAGCCCTCCTGGTCCGCCCCGCCCCCGGCCCCGCACCAGACGAAGGCCACGGGCACCACGGTGCGGCCGCCGACCTCGACCGGTTGCCCGTGCACGGTGCCGACGAGGGAGTTGCGCAGCGATTCGAGAATGTCCGAGACAAGGTGTGCCATGGCCCGAACCTACCCCCGCCGGGCGTCAGCGGCCACCCTTGGCGGCCATCCGGCCGCGGGTCTCGTTACCCGGGCAGCGCGGAGAGGGCCGCGTCGAGGATGGTGGCGGCCATGGTGGCGAACTTCTCCTCGTCCGGCAGGCTCCTGCCGATGAAGGACACCATGGCCACGTGCCCGCCGCGCTCCTTGATCAGGACCAGCGCCTGTTGGCGCAGGCCGCTTGTCTCGGCCGCGCGCGTCCACAGGAGCGCCGAGTCGGCCGCGTCGTCGGCAACCTCCGGGGCGGTGGACTTGAGCTGCACCGTCTCGGGGACGACACCGCCGGATTCCCCCTCGCTCTGGATGTTGAGCGTCATCCTCCGGCAGTCGCCGAGCATCGCCTCGACCGTCGCGTAGTGGGCGTCGAGGCCGCCGCGGTCGGAGTCGGAGACCGCGGCGACCTCCACGGACCCGGTGGCGTCGACGCCGTCGGCCGCGAAGTCGGTGCGGGCCGAGTCCGGACCCAGCAGCGCCGGGGACCAGTTGAGGGCCTCGACGGGCTCGGCGCAGGTGGAAGGGATGACCACGACCCCCTCCAGCGCGTCCGCCGGCGCCGAGCGCAGCGCCCCGAGGTCCGCCGCGGAGGCCGGGGCGGTGAGCGTGAAGCCGTACCGGCCCGCCTGCGCGATCCCACCGTCAACGGCGGCCTGGACGGCGGTCCCGGCCGCCTCCGGGGACGCCGGCGCCGCCGTCGTGCCCGTGTCGACGCCGGCGTGGGGATCCCCCGCGTCCGGCCCGTCGGGCGCCGAGCAGCCCGCGATGGCGAGCGCGGCCGCCACGGCGACGGCGACGGTCAGCGGCCGGCGCGCGCGGGCCCGTGGCCGGCGGGTCCGGTTCGGGTCAGCGCCCACGGCGGTCAACCTCCCGGTCGCGTTCCTTCAGCTGGGAAAACATCGCGTTGTAGGCCTCCAGTTCGGCGTCGTCGTCGCGGTCGGCCGCGCGGTCCGTGCGTTTTGTTTCGCGGGCGTCGTCCCGGCTCCACGACACCATGACGGCCAGGGCCAGCAGCAGCGTGGGCACCTCGCCGATCCCCCACATGGCCCCGGCGCCGGTCCGCTGGTCCTCGAGCGCGCTGGCGCCCCAGTCCCGGCCCATGTTGCCGAACCAATTGGCCTGCATCAGCGACTCGCTGCTCATGATCGACACGCCGTAGAAGGCGTGGAAGCTCATCGTCGCGAGCAGGATGACCAGGCGCAGCGGGTAGGGCGCCCGGCGCGGCAGCGGATCGGCGCCCACCATGGTCAGGGCGAAGATGTAGCCGGTCAGGAGGAAGTGCAGGTTCATCAGCTCGTGGCCGACGTGCTCGCGCAGCGCGAAGCCGAAGAGGTCCGTGTTGTAGAAGATGATGATCGAGCCGGCGAAGTTGGCGGCGGCGAACAGCGGGTGCGTGACGACCTTCGAGAACCCCGAGTGGATCAGCGTGAGGATCCACTCGCGCGGGCCGCGGGTCCCGTCGCGGCGCGCGGGGATGGCCTTGAGGGCGAGCGTCACGGGCGAGCCGAGCACCAGGAAGAACGGCGCCACCATGGTCAGGGCCATGTGCCCGACCATGTGCATCGAGAACAGCACCATCCCGTACACGGCCGGCGCGCCGGAGGTGATGTAGAACAGCGCGGCCAGGCCGACGAAGAAGGACACCATCCGCAGGACCGGCCAGGCGTCGCCGCGGCGCCGGACGGCGGCGAAGCCCTTGAGGTAGGCCGCGGCGAGGAACACGACGACGGCGAGCCACAGCCAGTCGATGCGCCACACCGTCAGCCAGCTCGACGGGAGCAGCTCCGGTGGGAGATCGTATCCGGTGAGGATGCGCGCCGGCGTGGCCTCCGGCGGAGTCTCCTCCGGCACCGGGGGCGCCGTGCGCGCGAGTGCCGTGGCCACGCCCATCACGGCGGCCATCACGGCCGCCTCGACGCCGACGATGCGCCAGGCGGCCGCGGCGGCGGCCATCCGGCCGGCCTCCAGCTGCGGGATGACCCGGTTCCGGTGGGCCAGGCCGAGCAGGCCGAGCAGCAGGGTCAGGGCCGCCTTGGCCAGCACCAGGCCGCCGTACGGCGTCGCCAGCTGCGCCACCGATTCCATGCGCACGGTGGCGCTGACGACGCCGGAGGCGAAGACCAGGAAGAAGGCGACCGTCGCCAGCGCGGAGAATCGCCGGAGGACGACGCCGGCGAGCACCGGCCGTTCGCCCGGGAACCTGCCGGGCGCGCGGGTCTGCAGCAAGTCGGCGAGACAGGCGAGCACGATGATCCCGCCGACCCACACGCTCACGCCGACCAGGTGCAACAGGATGGCGTTGGTGGCCCCCCAATGGTCGTCGCCGCCCGCGGCGTGGCCGATCAGCGAGACCGGCAGCACGCCAAGGAGGGAGAAGGCGGCCGCGAAGCCCACGCCGCCGGGCGAGCGGACGCCGAAGGCCAGCGACGAGGTGACGGCTGCGATCGCCACCATCCAGCCCCACGCCTGTCCCACGGAGATGTTCAGGACGTAGTCCATCATCGCCGCGGTGTAGGCGGCGTCGCTGCTCAGCGGCAGGCCGGAGATGTCGGAGAACGTGAACACCAGGACGGCCGCCGCCGCCAGCGTCCAGACGATCGCCGATCCGGCGGCGAGGTTCATCGCCCGCGCGAACGCGGGATGCTCGCCGCCGCCGTCGGTGGTGCCGGGCTTCCCGCCCTCGGTGCGGCGGGCCCGCTGCGGCTTGATGGACCGCGGCAGCACCACGGCCGCGAAGACCAGGGCGCCGATGGTGGCCGACATGGCGATGTGGTGGACCGCGACCGCGAACGGCAGGCCCCAGCGGGTCAGCGCGCCCAGGTCGGAGAGCTGCGCGGCGGCCGTGGATCCGGAGAACAAGAGGGCGGCCACGAGCGCGACGACGCCAGCCAGGACCGCGGGCAGCACCAGCAGCGGCCACAGCCCGTCCCGTCCCCCCGCGGGGTCAGGCCGGATCTCGTGGTTCCGAGCTGCCACCTTCTGGTTCACTGCGTCCCTTCCGTCGACACGCTGTCCATTCTCTCACCGCGCCGGGAGATCATCCGAACAGCGCGTCGCCCACGAAACCGCCCTCCGCGCAGCCCGGCGGCACCGCGTAGACGGCTGACCCCACCGGCGTCGTCCACTCGTTCAGCATGTCGGATTCCGCCAGCCGGCGCTGGATGGGGAGGAACTGCCGGTCGATGTCCGCCTGGTACGACGCGAACAGCAGGCCCGAATCCCCCGGCACCCCGCCGGTTCCCACCGACTGGTAGCTGTGCGCGCGCCGGAGGATCACCTCGTCCGGGTGGCGGGGCAGCGACCTCGCGACGTGGCTGTCGGCGGACATCAGCGGCAACCCGTCCGTGTCCGCCGCCGCGGGGTCGGGACGCTCGTGCTCGAGCGTTCCGCCCAGCGGGGCGCCGGTGTCCTGATGGCGGCCGAGCGCGAAGTCCCGCCCCGGTCGGTCCACCTCGTCCCACCGGTCCAGGTCCATGCTGATCCGTCGCAGGACCAGCGAGGTCCCGCCGTCGATCCACGGCGCGAGGCCTTCGCCGCCCCACACCGCCCGCTCGAGCCCGGCCCCGCCGGGGTTCCCGGTCCCGTCCAACTGGCCGAACAGGTTGCGCGCGGTGGCGCCCGGCGCGGCGCTGCCGTAGGCGGTGCGGAAGCCGTCCTGCACCCAGCGCGTTGCCGCGAGGGACCCGGCGTCCTTCAGGAGCGCCCGGCGCGCGTGGGCGAGGGCCAGCGGGTCGTCGGAGCCGACGGCGAGGACCAGGTCGGTCTGTCCGTGCCCGCCGTCGAGGCGGTCGATCGCGAAGGGTTCCAGCGGTCGCAGCCACGGGGGCGAGGATGCCGGGGCCACGGCGCCGAGCAGCCGCGGCCCGAAGCCGAACGTCACCGACAGCCGCGCCGGGGTGCCCGCGAGTTCGGGCTCCGTGTCCGCCAGCGTGCCGCGGCCCGCGGCCAGGCGGGACGCGTCGCCGGACAGCAGGACGAGCAGGCGGCGGGCCGCCTCCCGGGTCTGCGCCCGCGAGCCGGCCGGGCTCAGGTCCAGCCCCAGGTAGCTGATGTGCGCGGTCGGCGCCGTATCGACGCCCGCCTGCCGGCGGCCGTGGAACGGGAGCGTCCGGGCGCCGTTGGATCCTGCCGTATCCACCCCCGCCTCCCCCGGCGCGGAGGGGTTGTCCCCAGAGGACACGGCGGAGCCCGGCGCGCCGGTCCCGGCCGGCGCCGGGGCCGCGTGCGCCGCCGTCGCCCCGGCGTATCCGAGCGTGCCGAAGATGACCGCCCTCCGGTTGGGGCGCGGGCCGGGGCCCGTGTCCCCGCGTCCGCCGCGGTTTTTGCTGCCGATCACGGCTAGCTCCCGCTCCCGCCGGGGTGTGCGCCGGACTGCGTGCCGGAGTGGATGCCGGAGTGAGTGCCGGAGTGCCCCGCGTCCGAGGCCCCGTCGCTGCCGTCTTCCCCGCCGGCCGGTCTGTCCGCACCGGGCGCGTACGATTCGTTGGCCCCCGTGAAGTCCTTGACCAGGAAGTCGACCGCGGAGCTGCTCCCGTCGGCGTACTCCAGCGTGATCCGCAGGCTGTCGCCCGGGGCGAGGGGGTCCGTCAGCCCCATCAGCATGAGGTGCAGGCCTCCGGGCGCCAGCTGGGTCTGCCCGCCGGCCGGCACCGCGATGCCGTCCTCCTTCTCGCGCATCGTCGCGGATCCCGCGGATCCCGCCATCTCGTGCAACTCCACCCGCTCCGCCGCGTCGGCCGACGCCGCCACGAGCACCGCCGCCGTGTCCCCGCTGTTCCGCAGGACCGCGAAGGCGCCCGTCATGCCCCCGTCGACGCTCTTGACCCAGGCGTCGGAGAGCTGGACGGACGAGGCCTGCCGGCCGGAGGACGGCGCCCCGGAAGCCTCGGACGGGGCCGGCGACCCCGGGGCCGGGTTCCCCGCGGCGGAGCTCGCGGCGCCGGCCGGCGCGGAGGTCCCCGCGCAGCCGGACAGCGCCAGCGCACCGGCCACCATGGCGGCCGCCAGCGCGGCGCGCGGCGGGCCGGACCGCCGCGGGCGGAGTCCGGGGCGGTAGCGAATGGCCCGTTCCGACCCTGACGGCTTGCCGCCGGACGGTTCGAGGAGGGGGTTGGGGCTGTTGTTCGGGGTCGGAAGGGTGTGCGAAGGCATGAGGGTGGGTACTCCTGAAGACGAGCCCGGTGGTCCGGGCGGGCGGGACACCGTCGCGGCGGGCACGCCGGCGCATCGGTGGTGTCGCGAAGGGAATGGACCCGCGGGCGTCGGACGCCCGCGGGGGCTCTGGTTGCGGCCGGGCGGCCGGAACTGGCGGGACGGGGCCGGGCCGGCCCCGCGGTGAGGGCTAGCGGGCGATGTCGGCCACCGCGGGGTGGCCGACTACCGGACGGTGACGACTACCGGTCGGTGCCACAACTACCTGTCGGTGCCAACTACCGGTCGCGGCCGCGGACCTTGGCCAGCACGACGGCGGCGGCGGCCACGGTTGCGAGCGACAGCACGATCCACGCCACGGCCGGGGGCACGTCGCCGAACAGGCCGCCACCGGCGGCCGCCGGTGCCGCTTCCGGCGCGGCGGCGGCCGACGCCGGGGCTTCCGCCGAAGCGGGTGCAGAGGCCGTTGCCGAGGTGGCAACGGGAGGCGCGGCCGCACCCGTGCCGCCGTCGGCTGCCGGCGAGCCGCCGTCCGCCGCCGCGCCGGAGCTGGAAGCCGCTCCCGCGGGGCCGGCCGCGACCGTGAACCCGACCGCCGAGCCGTCAGCGGCCCGGCCCTCGATGGGGTGGCCGTCGCTGGAGACGACCCGCCAGACCAGCGTGTACTCGCCGTCCGGCAGCGGTGAGCCGAAGTCGACGTTCAGGACGTCCCGCGAGACGCTGGCCTCGGCGTCGTGCGCCGCACCCGTCTCGTCGGTCAGCACGACCTGGGTGCCGATGGGCTTGAGCTCCCCGCTGAAACGCAGCACCGCCGAATCCGGCGCCACCGTCAGCTCGGATCCCGACGCGGGCGTGGATTCGAGGAGCGCGTCGTGCGCCAGGGCGGACGGCGCCGCGGCGAGGGCCGCCCAGCCCAGAAATGCCGCCGCAAGCGCCGTTAGCAGCGTCCGGGTGGCGGCGGTGGGTCCGGCGTGAAGGATGGCGGCGCGGGGGGCCGCAGCGCGCGCGGTCCGGGCCGGGGCGGCGGTGTGGTGTGCCGGGCGGTGGCGGTTCCGGCCGCCGTGGGGTACGTGGTTTTGCATGAGGATCGTCCTGTCTCCCCGCGGTGCGGGGCCTGCTTCGGCTGTGGGCTAGAAAGCAGGGCGGGACGGCGGTCCGCGGCGGCGCAGCGCGCGCAACGGGATGCCGAGATCCGGCAGACCCGGAATCTGGGCGGCGGGGGGCAGCACGACACGTGCGTGGGCTGGCGCCTGTTTCCACCGCAGGATGGCCACGGGGGTCCCGAGGCCGATGACGTCCAGCAGGGCTCGGACGGCGAGTCCGCCCCGGCGCAGGACCGCGATCGTCAGCAGCGCCGCGGCCGCGTGCGACCACGGCATCCATGTGGCGTGTCCGGCGTCTGCGGCGGATCCCAGGATCGAGGCGGGGTCCACCGTCGACGGGATGCCGTGCGCGGTGTGCCCACCGGCCGTGCCGTCCGTCGCGAGAGCGGCGGACGAGCCCGGATGCGCCAGGAGCCCGAAGACGAGGTGATAGGCGCCCTGGCTGAGCAGGACGGCCGCGGTGGTGCGCGGCAAGGAAAGGTCCCTCCCGGCGAGGGCCGTGCAGACCGCCCCGGACAGGACCAGAACCAGGCCCAGCAGCAGCGGGCCCGGCAGCCCTCCACCGGCGACCGCGTGCGACGCGGCCGCGAGGCCCGTTGCGGCGAGGGCACCCAGCCAGCCGCGCAGGACGCGCAGGCTGCGGTTCTCCACGGACGGTGCTCCTCGGGACTCGGGCCCGACCAGGCGGCCGGCATCCGCCGACGGGGCGGACCGTCTCATTCTACCGCCCGTAGAAGCGTCCGCGGAAGCGGTGGCCGTGCGAGGGTCCGTGCAGGGCCAAGGCCCGGCCGGTCCCGGCACGACAGAAGGCCCCGGTACAGCCGAAGGGCCCGCCCTCCCGTCGGGGGTGGGCGGGCCCTTCGGCAATGCGTCGCGGACTACTTCTTGGCGACGGCGGCCTTCAGCTTGGAGCCGGCGGTCAGCTTGACGGAGTGGCCGGCCGGGATCTGAATGGTGTCGCCGGTCTGCGGGTTGCGGCCGGTACGGGCGGCACGGTCGGTGCGCTCGACGGCGAGCCAGCCCGGGATGGACACCTTCTCGCCCTGGGAAACCTGGGACACGAACACCTCGAACACGGCATCCAGAACGCCGTTCACGGCGACCTGGGAGTTGCCGGTCTTTTCGGCGACGGCTGCAACAAGCTCACTACGGTTCATAGCCAATGTATGTCCTCCTGGACTCATTTTCCCCGGCCGAAATCCGGCCGGGCGCCCCGCGGTTGCGGGGACTTCTCTGAAGGAAACTACCAGCCATGGCGCCCTGACACGCCCGGCTGGGCGGTGTTTGCGCCGATTATTTTGGTTTTTCCGCGGAATTTCGGGGTTTTTGGGCCGCTGCGGCCGTTTCGGGGCGTGCCCGGGTCCGGTCGCGCGGATTGCTAGGCTGGCCCGGTGTTCCACCACGATGCCGCCCCCAGCCGCCCCCGCGCCGTCGTGCTCGGCGGCACCGGACTCATCGGACGCGCCGTTGGCGCGCGCCTGCTCGACGGCGGGTGGAGCGTGGACCTCGTCGGCCGGGACGTTCGGCGTTTCCCGCCGGGACTCCGTGCGCGAGGCGCGCGCTTCGTCGCAGCCGACCGCGCGGACCCCGCCGCGTTGGGGCGCGCGCTCGGCACGGGGGCCGATCTGGTGGTGGATGCGCTGGCCTACACGGGACGGCACGCGCGCACGCTGCTGCCCTTCCTCGGCGACGTCGCCCACACGGTGATGATCTCGGCGAAGGCCGTGTACGTCGACGCGGCCGGCAACCACCTCAACTCGGCGACCCCGCCGCGCTTCGACGCGCCGATCCGCGAGGACCAGCCCACGGTGGCGCCCGGTGACATGGACCACGAGTCGCGCGAGGGCTACGGTCCGAACAAGGTGGCCGCCGAACGGGTCTTCCTGGACAGCGGGAGGCCCGTGACGGTGCTGCGGCCGTCCAAGGTCCACGGGGTCGGGTCGCCGAACCCCCGCGAATGGGTGTTCGTGCGGCGGGCCTTGGACGCGCGGCCGGCCGTGTTCCTGTCCGGCGGCGGACGCGGGCGGGACCAGGGAACGGCCGCGGCCAACCTCGCCGAGCTGGTCTTCGCCGTGGCGTCCCGGCCGGGCGCCCGGATCCTGAACATCGCGGACCCGGACGCCCCGACGGCGTTGGAGATCTCACGCATCGTGGCCACGCTCACGGGGCACCCCCGCGACGAGGTCCTGCTCGACGACACCCGCGTCAACGGAATTCGGCCCGACGGCCAAGCCGAGCCGACGCTGGGGCGGCACCCGTGGGAGGCGGGGCACGGGATCCTGCTGGACACGGCGGCGGCCCGGTCGTTCGGCTACCGGCCGGTCGGGGACTATGCGGCGACCGTGGCGGCCCCCGTCGCCTGGCTCGAGGGGCTGGCCCGCGCCCGGGGGACGACGGAGGGGCTGTTCGACGGCGGGTACTTCACCCCGTACTTCGACTACGCCGCCGAGGACGCGTACCTGCGGCGCGCACGCGGCGCCTAGCCGGACGAGATTCCGGGCGTGCGGGGGACCCTCCATGCCGGGGACCTTCCGTGCGTGCGGGGGACCCTCCATGCCGGGGACCTTCCATGCGTGCGGCCGGGACGGGCCCCCTTGCCGCCGCCCGGGCGGCGTCCCTAGGCTGGTGGCACCGCGACGGCAGCCGGCACCGGCGTCGCGCGGGCCACGAAACGACGGGAGGGCGGCGCCATGGAACCGCAACGAGGCGAGAACCCGCGGCTGCGCGCGGCGCGCTACCGGGAGGCGGCCGGGACCGATCCGGACTCCCCCGCCGCGGGTCCCGCCGATGCTGCAACCGGCGATGCGGCGGCCGGCGGCCCGCGGCCCCCGGCGGCGTCGGGGATCGGCCTGCCCGAGGCGGTGGCCCCCACCGGCAGCGTGGGCCGGCGCCTGCTCCCGACGGACGAGGTGTACGAGGTCTCGAACAAGGTGATCGACGCGGCCATGGCCCGCGGGGACTTCGACAACCTGGCCTACGCCGGCAAGCCGCTCCCGGACCTGGGCGGCACCGACGATCCCGACTGGTGGGTCAAGGGCCTCATCCAGCGCGAGAAGCTCACCGGGCTGGGCCCTCCGGCGCTGCTGTTGCGCCGTGAGGACGCCGAGCTCGACGCGCGGATGGACCGCCTGCACTCGGAGCGGGCCGTGCGCGCGGCGCTCGAGGACTTCAATGCCCGAATCGTCGAGGCCCGCCGCCAGCTCCTGGGCGGCCCTCCCGTGGTCACGCCCGTGCGGGACATCGACGCGGAGCTGCGGCGCTGGCGGGAACGCCGCTCGGTAGCCCCCGCCGCCGAGGATCCGCGGGATGGCGGGCCGACGTCGTCCTGGTGGAACCGGTGGCGGAACCGAAGACGCGCCCGGGACGGGGGCGCACGGACCGCCCGGGAACCTTGAAGTCCGAGAACCCTTAAAAAGGGGAAGGCCCCTCCCGAGGGAGGGGCCTTCTGCTCGCTGGTGGTTACCAGGAAGACTTCGTGATGCCCGGAAGCTCGCCACGGTGGGCCATGTCGCGGAAGCGAATGCGGGAGATCCCGAACTTCTGGAACGTGCCGCGCGGGCGGCCGTCGATGGCGTCGCGGTTGCGCAGGCGCACCGGCGAGGCGTTGCGGGGCAGCTTCTGCAGGCCCAGGCGGGCCTCTTCGCGTGCCTCGTCGGTCGCGTTCTCGTCGACCAGGGTCTTCTTCAGCTCGAGGCGCTTCGCGGCGTAGCGCTCCACGACGACCTTGCGCTGCTCGTTGCGAGCAATCTTGGACTTCTTTGCCATGTGTTTAGCGCTCCTCTCGGAATTCGACGTGCTTGCGGATGACCGGGTCGTACTTCTTCAGGACCATGCGGTCCGGATCGTTACGGCGGTTCTTCCGCGTCACGTAGGTGAATCCCGTGCCGGCGGTGGACTTGAGCTTGATGATGGGACGTACGTCCTGTGCCTTTGCCACTAGAGCTTCACACCCTTCGCGAGCAGGTCCGCGACGACGCTCTCGATGCCGCGCACGTCGATGGTCTTGATGCCACGGACGGACAGGGTCAGCGTGACGTTACGGCGCAGGGACGGAACCCAGTAGCGCTTCTTCTGGATGTTGGGGTCGAACCGACGCTTGTTGCGGCGGTGCGAGTGGGAGATGCTGTGTCCGAAGTTCGGAACTGCACCGGTCACCTGGCAAACAGCTGCCATGATCACTCCTCAGTAGTAGTAAAAATTGACGGTACTCGTGACAGATACAGCGCGGTCTTGCTGCCTCTGAATCTGCGTTAGAGTCCCGTCACCAGTTGTGACACCGTTTATTACTGCGAACCTTTGAAGGTAACCAGGTTGGGTGAGAACCAACCGAAGCGCCTCGCCGCGCGAAAGTACGGTGAACTCCGGCGCCGGTCGAGCATTTTTCCCTACTCGGTTGGCACCGACATTCTTGGAAATACGGGTAAACATGCGCTTCCTCGCCGTGCGCCCGGGGGCACATGGCGGAGGCCACGCATGACTTAACGCCTTACCATCTTAGGCCGGGCGTGGCCCGTACGCCAAACCGCGGCCCTGACGAGGGACGCGGGTCCCCGCGGCGGGGCGCCGCGCGGCGGCGGGCTGCTCCCGCGCGGGGCGGCGCTCGGAGACCCGCGGGGCGGCGGGTCCGCTACTCGCGGAAGATCCAGTGCTCCGGGTCGAGCCCGGAGATGACCTTGCGTCCGATCCGGGCGAGGTCCTCGACGTCCCCCTCGGAGAGCCCGTCGAAGATGATCCTCCGCACGGATTCGACGTGCTGCGGGGCCAGGTCCACCAGCATGGCGCGGCCGTCCCCGGTCAGGTGAGCCATGGTGACGCGCGCGTCGGCCGCGCTCTGCGTGCGCTCCACCCAGCCGCGGCCCTCCAGCTTCTTCACGACGTGGCTCAGGCGCGAGAGCGAGGCGTTGGTCCGCGCGGCGAGCTCGCTCATCGGCAGCATTCCGCCGTCGCTCTCGGAGAGCATCGCGAGGACGTTGTAGTCGAACAGCGTGATCCTGGCCTGCTTGTGCAACTCGCTGTCCAGCCGGCTCGGCAGCTGCACGGACACGGCCAGGAGGGCGAGCCACGCGTCGCGCTCCGCGCGCGAGAGCCAGCGGGTGTCGGTCATGATCTCTATCTTGGCACAGCGGTGGACGACGGCGGGGCGGCGGGACGCGGCACCCGCGGCCGCCACCTACCGGGCATCGAGTGCCTTCTGCCGCCGGTAGGACAGGACCTGTCCCACGATCACGACGAGCAGCGCCAGGATGAACATCGCGGACCCGATGACGTTGGCCTGGGCCGGGATGCCGCGCGTCGCGGCGACGTAGATGAACTTCGGGAACGTGTCGAAGTTCCCGGAGTTGAAGTTGGTGATGATGAAGTCGTCGAAGCTGATGGCGAAGGACAGCAGGGCCGCCGCGACGATCCCGGGCAGCAGCAGCGGGAACGTCACCTTCCAGAACGTGGCCATCGGCGAGGCGTACAGGTCCGCGGCGGCCTCCTCGAGACGCGGGTCCAGCGAGGACACCCGGGCCCGCACCGTCACCACCACGAAGGCCATGCAGAACACCGTGTGCGCGATGATGACGCTCCAGAAGCCGAGGTTCCAGCCGAGGTTGAGGAACTGCGCGAGCAGCGAGGCCCCGAGGACGACCTCCGGCGTGGCCAGCGGCAGGATGATCAGCAGGTCGGCGGTGTTGCGGAACCGGAACTTGTAGCGGACCAGGCCCAGCGCGATGCACGTGCCGAGGACCGTGGCGATCACGGTCGCCACGGCGCCGACCCGCAGCGAGTTGCCGAGCGACTCGCAGATCTGCGGCGCCCCGCAGGGGTCGGCCCAGTTGGCGAGGGTGAAGCCGCGCCAGGTGAGGTTGGTGCGTCCGGCGTCGTTGAAGGAGAAGGCGAAGATGTACGCGATCGGGACCAGGAGGTAGACGAAGGCGATGCCGCCGAGGACCGGGATGATCCAGCGGCCGAGTCTGCTTTTCATGCCACGCCCCTAGAAGAGTTCCTTGGTGCCGAAGCGCCGGATGTAGATCAGGACCAGGATGAGGATCGCGACCATGAGGATGAAGCTCAGCGCCGAGGCGCCCGGGTAGTCGACCACCCGGAAGAACCGCGAGTCGATGACTTGGCCGATCATCGTCGTGTCGCGGTTGTTCCCGAGCAGCGCGGCGTTGACGAAGTCGCCCGACGCCGGGATGAACGTCAGCAAGGTGCCCGCGAAGACGCCCGGGGCGGACAGCGGCAGCGTCACCTTGCGGAAGGTGGTCCACGGGCTGGCGTACAGGTCGCCCGAGGCCTCCAGCAGGCGGATGTCCAGGCGTTCCAGGCTGGCGTAGATGGGCAGCGTCATGAACGGAAGGAAGTTGTAGGTCAGACCGCAGACCACGGCGAAGGCGGTGGCCGTCAGCCGCCCGTCCGGGGGCAGGATCGACACCGCGCGCAGCACCTCGACGACCACGCCCTCGTCGGCCAGGATCTGCTTCCACGCCTGCGTGCGCAGGATGAAGCTCGAGAAGAACGGGGCGATCAGCAGCACCAGCAGGATCCCGGAGAGCAGGCGGCGGTTCCGCAGGCGGACGGCCACCAGGTACGCCATCGGATAGCCGATGAGCAGCGCGGCGACCGTGGCGATGCCCGCGAAGACGAAGGAGCGCAGCAGCGCCTCCCAGTACGCGGAGATCACCGTGACGTAGTTGCCGAACTCCAGGGCCGGGACGAATTCGCCGACCTCCGCCCCGGGCGGCCTCGCGTAGAGCGACATCGCGAGCAGCACCACCACGGGGGCCGCGAAGAACAGCAGCAGGAAGACGAACCCGGGCAGGATCAGGAACATCCCGACCCGTCCGCGCCGCTTGTCGCTGGCGACCTCCTCGGCGCTGCGCCCGTCGTCGGACGGCGGCTTGGCGCTCCGGCCGGTCGGCGGATCGGCGACGGCGGTCATACGGCGTCGGTCCCCTCGGCCGGCTCCTCGTCGCCGGGCAGGCCGAACGAGAACTCCGGCTCCCACAGCAGGCGCACCCGCTCCCCCGGGGCGGCGGGCCGCTGCCCGAGGTTCTGCGAGAACGTTCCGACCATCCCGACGCCGGGGACGTCGACGATGTACTCCGTGATGATGCCCGTGAAGGACGCGTCGACCACGCGCCCGACGAGCTGGTTGGCGGTCGGCGAATACGCCGCGTCGTCGATGTCGAGGATGCGCATCTTCTCCGGACGGACGCCGACGACCGCGGATCCCGCGTGCGCGGCCGACCGGGACTTCGGCAGCACCACGCGGACGCCGGAGACGTCCACCGCCACGGCGTCGCCCAGGTCCTCGGTGATGGGGCCCCGCATCAGGTTGGACTTGCCGAGGAAGTTCGCGACGAACGCCGTGCGCGGAAGCTCGTACAGTTCCCGGGGGTCGCCCATCTGCTCGACGCGGCCCTTGTTCATCACCGCGACCGTGTCGGCCATCGTCATGGCCTCCTCCTGGTCGTGCGTCACGTGGATGAACGTCAGTCCGACGTCGGTCTGGATCGCCTTGAGCTCGACTTGCATCTGCCGGCGCAGCTTCATGTCCAGGGCGCCCAGCGGTTCGTCCAGCAGGAGGACCGCCGGCCGGTTCACCAGGGCCCGCGCCAGCGCGACGCGCTGCTGCTGGCCGCCGGAGAGCTGGACGGGCTTGCGCGCGGCCAGGTGCCCGAGCTCCACCATCTCCAGGGCCTCCTTCGCCATGGCGTCGGGATTGCGGACGCGGCGGCGCTTGAGGCCGAAGGACACGTTGTCCAGGATCGACATGTGCGGGAACAGCGCGTACGACTGGAACACGGTGTTGACCTCGCGCTGGTGCGACGGCAGCGACGTCACGTCGCGTCCGCCGATCGAGATCGTGCCGGAGGACGGCTGTTCCAGGCCCGCGACCATGCGCAGGGTCGTCGTCTTGCCGCAGCCGGAGGGGCCGAGGAGCGCGAAGAACGACCCCGCGGGAATGGTCAGCGACAGGTCGTCGACGGCGACGAAGTCGGAGAACCGCTTCGTCACGTGCGACAGGACCAGATCCTGCCCGCTGTTGTCGCCGGTCTGCGCGACCTCCTGCACCTGTTGCACCATGGCTCAGACCCCGATGGCGGACTGGAAGCGGGACCCGTAGTCGGACTCCTCCTCCGCGGACAGGGAGCGGAAGACGTGGGCCTGGGCCAGGTCCTCCTCGGTCGGGAAGATCAGCGGGTTGTCCACGAGATCCGGGTCGATCTTCTCCATGGCCTCCTGGGCGCCGACGACCGGACAGATGAAGTTCACGTAGGCGGCGACGAGCGCGGCGATCTCCGGATCGTAGTAGTAGTCCATGAGCGTCTCGGCGTTCCGCTTGTGCGGCGAGGCGATGGGAACCATCATGTTGTCGCTCCACAGGGTGCCGCCGGCCTCGGGGATGACGAACTCCCACTTGTCGTCGTTTTCGAAGTTCAGCTGGGTGATGTCGCCGGACCAGCAGATCACGGCCAGCGCGTCGCCGGAGACGAGGTCCTCCTTGTAGGAGTTGCCCTTGACCTGGCGGATCTGGCCCGAGGCGATCTGCCGCTCCAGCACCTCGAGCGCGGCGTCGAACTCCTCCGACCCCCACTGGCCCGCGATGTCGACGCCGTTCTCCATCATCAGGAGCCCGATCGTGTCGCGCATTTCGTCGAGGACCTCGACGCGCCCCTTCAGCTCCGGCTTCCAGAGGTCCGACACGGACCGCAGCCCGCCGGGGACCTGCTCCTTGTTCCAGGCGATCCCGGCGAAGCCGGACTGCCAGGTGAGCGAGTTCTGCCGGCCTGGGTCGAAGTCCACCTCCTGGAGCGAAGGCAGGAGGTTCTTGATGTTGGGGATGTTCGCGTGGTCGAGCGGCTGCGTGAAGCCCTGCCGGATCACCCGGCCCGCCATCCAGTCCGTCAGGGTGATGATGTCCTGGCCGATGTCCTGACCGGCGGCGAGCTGGCCCTGGACCTTGCCGTAGTAGGTGTCGTTGCCGTCGATGTCCTCGGAGTAGTTCGCCTGGATGCCGGTCTTCTCCGTGAACGCCTCGAGGCTCGGGTACGTCTTCGTGGCGTCGTCGTAGTCCAGGTAGAGGGTCCAGTTGGCCCAGTTGACCACCTTGGAGGTGTCCGACAGGTCCTCGACGGCCGCCGGGGCGGTCGAGCCGCCGCCCCCGGTGCCCCCTCCGCCGGTGCCACACGCCGCCAGCAGGCCGGCCAGACCGAGCCCCCCGGCGCCGGCAATGAGCTTCCGGCGGCTGAGCTGCGCCTGGACCAGGGCCCTGAGGGCCGGATCGTTGAGCCGCTCACGGTGCTGACGCGGTGCCATGCGGGTCTCCCTCGTAGATGGTCCGTCCGGGTGCGGCGGCGGACCGTGCGATTGGTAAAGCCTTGTCAAGGATCATGGCAGGGCACGGAATCCGTGACAATAGGCGACGTTGTAAATTTTGGGTTTCGGAACGAATTCCGTCGCGACATTCACCCTTTCGCAACTGATTCTTTGGGGCTACGCTCGTGTCCACCAGCTTTTCCCCATCCATCCCACCGAGCCGCAGGGAGGGCGCGACCAGTGCCACAACCGACTCCGCACGCGGGCAACGGGTTCGCCATGGACGACACCTCAAAGGCGATCATCGAGCAGCTGCAGCAGGACGGCCGCCGCTCCTACGCCTCCATCGGCAAGGCCGTGGGCCTCAGCGAGGCCGCCGTGCGCCAGCGGGTGCAGAAGCTCGTCGACGCCCGCGTCATGCAGGTCGTGGCGGTGACGGACCCGCTGCAGCTGGGCTTCACCCGGCAGGCGATGATCGGCATCCGCTCCGACGGCGACATGGTCGCCACGGCGGACCTGGTCGCCGCCCTGGAGGCCGTGGACTATTGCCTGGTCGTCGCCGGCTCCTTCGACATCATGGCGGAGGTGGTCTGCGCCAGCGACGACGACCTCCTCCACATCATCAACGAGATCCGCAACATCGACGGGGTCAGGGAAACGGAAACGTTCCTCTACCTCTCCCTCCGCAAGCAGGAATACAACTGGGGTACACGATGACCGAAACCAGCACCACGTCCAGCAGCACCACGCCGCGCGGCTCGGACCGTCAGCAGGCGGCCCGCGACCACCTGTGGATGCACATGGCCCGGCACGCGCCGCTCGTCGGCGGCGGCACGGTTCCCGTGATCACGCACGGCCAGGGGCACATGATCTACGACGACCGGGGCAAGGGCTACATCGACGGCCTGTCCGGACTCTTCGTGGTCCAGGCCGGCCACGGCCGCGCGGAGCTGGCCGAGGCCGCCGCGAAGCAGGCGGAGAAGCTCGCGTTCATGCCGCTGTGGTCCTACGCCCACGAACCCGCGATCGACCTCGCCGAACGGTTGGCGCACTACGCCCCGGGCGACCTGAACCGGGTTTTCTTCACCACCGGCGGCGGCGAGGCCGTCGAGTCGGCCTGGAAGCTCGCCAAGCAGTACTTCAAGCTCATGGGCAAACCGGGCAAGACGAAGGCGATCTCCCGAGCCGTCGCCTACCACGGGACGCCGCAGGGAGCCCTGTCCATCACGTCCATCCCCGACATGAAGACCCCCTTCGAGCCGCTGGTGCCCGGCACGTTCCGCGTCCCGAACACCAACTTCTACCGGGCGCCGGAGCAGTTCGCCGACAACGAGAAGGACTTCGGCCTGTGGGCGGCCGAGCGCATCCGCGAGGCGATCGAGTTCGAGGGCCCGGACACGGTCGCGGCGGTCTTCCTCGAACCGGTGCAGAACTCTGGCGGCTGCTTCCCGCCGCCCCCCGGCTACTTCCAGCGGGTGCGCGAGATCTGCGACGAGTACGACGTCCTGCTCGTCAGCGACGAGGTGATCTGCGCCTTCGGCCGGATTGGCTCGATGTTCGCCTGCGAGGACCTCGGCTACGTCCCGGACATCATCACCTGCGCGAAGGGCCTGACCTCGGGCTACTCCCCCATCGGCGCGATGGTCGCCTCCGACCGGCTTTTCGAGCCGTTCCGCCACGGCGACACGACGTTCTACCACGGCTACACCTTCGGCGGCCATCCCGTCTCGGCCGCCGTCGCGATGGCGAACCTGGACATCATGGAGCGCGAGGGCCTGAACCAGAACGTCAAGGACAACTCGCCGGCGTTCCGCGCCACGCTGGAGAAGCTGCTGGACCTGCCGATTGTCGGCGACGTCCGCGGCGAGGGGTACTTCTTCGGCATCGAGCTCGTGAAGGACAAGGCGACGAAGGAGACGTTCAACGACGACGAGTCCGAACGCCTGCTGCGCGGCTTCCTCTCCACGGCGCTGTTCGAGGCAGGCCTGTACTGCCGCGCGGACGACCGCGGGGACCCGGTGGTGCAGCTGGCGCCACCGCTGACCACCGGGCAGAAGGAGTTCGACGAGATCGAGTCCATCCTGCGCTCCGTCCTGATCGAGGGCCTGGACCACCTGTAGGGCGACGGGCGCGCAAGGCGGTGCCCGGGCCCGGAGGCGGCTCCGCGGTGGGCACGCCCGGCGCCGCGGTGTCCGGCATGTTGCCGCGGCGACCCCGCGGCCTGCGGGCGCCCGTCGCCCGCGCGAACCCCGCGGCGCCAACGCCCTTGGTGTCGCGGGAGGCAGGGTCTAGGCTGAACCGCAACTCGGGGCTCCGGCCCACGGACGTCCCGCCGCGAGGGGGTACGCCATGAGCACAGACCAGCGCCCAGCCGATCCGGGATCGGATGCACCAGCGCCGGACGCACCGCCGCCGAACACACGAGCTGCGAACACAGCGCCGAGGGACTCGGCCACGGCGGACTCCAGCGGCGCCCGCGCTGCCCGCGAGCTGGCGGAGGCCGCGCGCGAGGCCGACTGGTCGCGGCCGAGCTTCGCGAAGGGCCTCTATCTGGGCCGGTTCGACTGGCGGCTCGTCCACCCGCACCCCGTTCCGGACGCTGCGCTGGCCGCGCGCGGCGCCGACTTCATGGAGCGGCTGGCCGCGGCGGCCCGCGGATTCGACGGCGGCCTGATCGAGCGCGAGGCCCGCATCCCCGACGAGTACATCCGGACGCTCGCCCGCATCGGGGCCTTCGGGATGAAGATCCCGCGCGAGTACGGGGGGCTCGGCCTCACCCTAGCCGACTACGGCCGGGCCCTGATGCTGCTCGGATCCGTCAGCCCCAGCCTGGGTGCCCTGCTCTCGGCCCACCAGTCCATCGGCGTGCCCGAGCCGGTACGGATGTTCGGGACCGAGGAACAGAGGCGCGAGTTCCTGCCGCGCTGCGCGGCGGGCGCCATCTCCGCTTTCCTGCTCACCGAGAACGACGTCGGCTCGGACCCCGCCCGCATGGGCACCACCGCGGTGCCCACCGAGGACGGCGAGTCGTACGTCATCGACGGGGCGAAGCTGTGGACGACCAACGGGGTGGTCGCCGAGCTCCTCGTGGTCCTGGCGGCCGTCCCGGCGCGCCGCCTGCCCGACGGGACGGAGTCGCGGGGCGGGATCACCGCGTTCGTGGTGGAGGCCTCCTCGGCCGGCCTGGTGGTGGAGAACCGCAACGCGTTCATGGGGCTGCGCGGGATCGAGAACGGCGTGACGCGTTTCCGCGGCGTCCGGGTCCCGGCCGCGAACCGCCTGGGACGGGAGGGCCAGGGCATGCGGATCGCGCTGAGTACGCTGAACACCGGCAGGCTCTCGCTCCCCGCCATCTGCGCCGGGGGCGGGAAGTGGGCGCTGAAGATCGCCCGCGAGTGGTCCGGGGAGCGCGTGCAGTGGGGACGGCCGATCGGCGGGCACGAGGCGGTGTCCCAGAAAATCGCGTTCATCGCGGCCACGACGTTCGCGCTCGAGTCCGTCTTCGAGCTGACGGCCGCCCTGGCGGACGCCGGAATGAAGGACGTGCGCATCGAGGCGGCCCTCGCGAAGCTCTTCTGCTCGGAGATGGCGTGCCGGGTGGCCGACGAGCTGGTGCAGATCCGCGGCGGCCGCGGCTACGAGACCGCCGACTCGCTGCGGGACCGCGGGGAGCGGGCGGTGCCCGCGGAGCAGCTCCTGCGGGACCTGCGGATCAACAGGATCTTCGAGGGGTCCTCGGAGATCATGCGCCTGCTCATCGCCCGCGAGGCCGTGGACGCTCACCTCAAGGCCGCCGGAGACCTGGCCAGCCCCGAGGCGGACCTCCCCGCGAAGCTGCGGGCCGCCGCCGGCGCGTCGGGCTTCTACGCCCGCTGGCTCCCCCGGCTGGCCGCCGGACCCGGCGCCGTCCCGACGTCGTACCGGGAGCTCGGCGCCCTCGCGCGGCACGTGCGGTACGTGGAGCGCACCTCCCGGCGGCTGGCGCGGCACACGTTCGCCGGGATGGCGCGCTGGCAGTCCACCCTGGAAGGCCGGCAGGTGTTCTTGGGCCGCGTGGTGGACATCGGCGCGGAACTGTTCGCGATGTCCGCGTGCGTGTCCCGCGCCGAGCTGATCGGCGGCTCCGATCCGGAGCGCGCGCGGGCCGCCCGGGAGTTGGCCGACGCGTTCTGCCGGCAGTCCCGGCTCCGGGTCGAGGAGCTCTTCGATCTCCTCTGGAAGAACACGGACGACGGCGACCGCCGCCTTTCCCGCCGCGTCCTGGAGGGCCGCTACGCCTGGCTGGAGGAGGGCGTCCTGGACCCGTCCGAGGGCACCGGCCCCTGGATTGCCGGCTGGTCGCGCGAGGATTCCGGCCTCCCCGACCGGCGCCGTCCCTACGCCTGACCCGGTGCCGGTCGGCTAGAGGCCGGTGATGCCCTTGACGACCATGACGGCGCCGATCACGGCGAGCACGATGGCGATGACGAGGTCGTAGCGGCGCACGAGCCAGGCCCGGACCGGCTCCAGCACGGCCTGCACGCGCGCGCCGACGAAGAGGTAGGCCACCACGGGCACCACCACGGTGACCGTGGCAAGCGCCGCGTAGACGAGCACGGCGGCGGCGAGCGACGCGGGCGGCAGCGTGGCGCTGCCGATCACGACACCTGCCGCGATGCCGAAGAACAGTTCCTTCGGATTGGCGACGGTCACCCCGAACCCCGTTCCGAGGGCCTTCGCCGGGGACATGCCGTCCAGGGCAAGCATCCAGTTCGGGGTTTTGGGCTCGGCGGTTCCCGTCGGCCGCGCGCGGAACTTGGAGAACGCCAGCAGGACGAACGCGGCGCCGAGAACGAGGCGGATGACCGAGCCCGTGCGGGTCCCCTCGTCGCCCCGGGTGACCAGTTCGGACAGGGCCGCCACCGCAGCGACCGTGGCCAGGACCCCGAGGATGCGACCCGCGGCGAAGCCGATGCTCCGGCCCCGGCCGTTCGGGGACAGGACCATGAGGAGCACCGCGATCAGCGGGAGCGGACTGGCCGCCAGTCCCAGGGCCTGCGGAACCAGCTCCGCGACGAGTTCAAGCACTCGGCGCCATCCCACCGTCGGGCCCGCCGTGGTTGCCCGGCCTCCGGTCTCTCATGGCACGACGATACCTTCAGGCGGGGACTGTCGACAGGGGGCGGCGGCGGCGCACCGACCACCCCGCGGGTGTGGAAACCGACGGCGGTCCCCGCGGGCGCTCCCGCGGTGGGGACGGAACCGGACAGGAACCGGGACTACCGCGGGCTACATGTACTCGGCCCGCGTCGTCTGGGAGAGGGCTTCCAGGGCAGCGGCGACGGTATTGAAGACGCCTTCCGGCGCACCACCGGTCGCGCGGGCGGTGAACCGCCCGTCGTCCCGGCCCAGGATTTCGCCGACCACGCGCAGACCTCGCGAGTCCAACACCGTGTAGGTCGACACCGTGTAGGTCGACGCCTCGCCCGGGCTACCGCGTAGTCCGTTCAGCCGCACCGGCCGCAGATCCAACATCGGCCACCGCGCAGCCAGCTCGGCCGGCTCCGCGGTCAGCGACGGCTGAAGGGTTGGGGCGGCGGGATCCGGCACCGTATGCGGGGGTTCGTGGAGATCGGCGCCCAACGGGAAGTCCTTGTCGATCGGCGGGCCGTGCTGTCCATGCACGACTCGGCTGGGACCCCGGCCGTTGGCTGAACCGAAGTCACGCCAGCCTAGGAACGGTTGACCGCCTCGTCAAGGCCGGCCTGCGGCTCCCCGTCCGGTCCGGCCACGCGCCGCGTTCCCGCCGAAGGGTCCGCACGCGCCGTCCGCGACCGGGCCTGTTCCTGAGATCTTCGCACCAGTAATCTGAGCCTGCCCGCTTCCCCGCGGAAGCGGGAGCCGCCGTGTCGTGGTGCGAGGCATGCGCGCGGGCGGCGCTCCGCTGAAGAAGCCCGGCGGGGCGCCTCTCCCGCGCATCCGGTAGCGCGAGGAGCGTTCACCGCTGTCGCGGACCAGATGGTCGTCAAGGTGCCCGACGTCGACGCCGAACGCCGGCGGCGTCACCCTCCGTCGATACCGGCGAGGACGATGATCATGGCCCGTCCCCGTCCAGTTTGGCGACGCTTCGGTGCTGAACAGCCATCGTCCGTACCAGGGCCCTGCGCTGTTGCGGAGCTGTCGTCGAGAGCGAACCCTGCGTGAGATGGGTAGCTTCTGGACTGCAGCTGATGCGCCCCTGCATGTTGTTCGTCGCCCACCAGGTCGACCGGCCCCGCCGACGGAGGTCGTACGGCTTTTCTGCCACGTTTTCTATTCCTTTCGTTCGTCGCGAATCATCGAAGCCACGGTCGCTGCCCCTAGTTGTCCTCCTGCTCGTCGGTCCCTTCGTCGACTTCCTGCTCGTCGTCGTCCTGCCCGTCCTCCTGCTCTTCTTCCTGACCTCCATCAGGGTCGTCGTCATGGTTTTCGGTGTTTTCCCGTTCTTCCACTCCCGGTACGTGTGGCAGCTGTGTGTCGTCGCATCCGGTGATCGACAGGGCCCCGATGACGAGGAATCCGGAACTAAGGAGCAGTGCTGTACGAGATGTGATGGTGTATTCCTTTCGTCGTGCTGACGGTGGTGCTGGTTGTGCTGCTAGCGCTGTCCGCTGCCTGGGGAGTGGGCGAAGATTGCCAGGAGCTCGCCGATCTCTTTCTGGGACGTTGTCGGGTGGCGGAAGTGCTGGTGAGGGTCGATGGTGTAGCGGGTACGCCGGCCTTCACGGAAACGGTGGAGGTACCCCGAGTCCTCGAGGTCCTTGAGGATCTGCAGTGTCGCCCGGGGGGTGATACCCACCGTCGCGGCAATGTCCTCAACCAGCGGGTTCGGGGTGGTCGCTATCACCAGCAGCACATGACCGTGATTGGTGAGGAACGTCCACTGATGCGGAGCTATCCGCGGGGGTGCGGTATCCGAGTCGGACGTTCTGGAACTGCGGTTGCTGGGTCCTGCCTGCATCGGCGGTCCTTTCCATAAGTGGGCATCGTTTCTGGTCCGAGACAGTCGCCTGCAAGCGCCCGATATGGGATCAGTGGCTCGGTGCATCCCGACGGTCGCCATCAGAGGAACGATCGTCTCCTGCGCGGTCACCTGTCACTATCGGACCCGCCGCAGGATCTTCCGCTGGACGTCCTGCGGATGAGGTGTCGGCTGTCCCACCGTCCGTGGTAGCTCCCTTGCGGGTCCACTTCCACACAGGCTGCAGGGCTGCCATTTCGACCTCGTCGACCGTGCGGAAGGGCGGTTCCACGGGTGCCGGCGGTTCGTGACGTTCCTGACCGCGGGTCTTGATGAGGCTGGCAGCGATCGAGATGGTGAGGATGGTGGTGATGACGGCGAGGGAGATCGGCGTAGGGATGTAGACGACGTCGATCTTCAGGGCCATCTTGATGCCCACCCAGATCAGGACCAGGGCGAGCCCGACCTTCAGGTACACGAAGCGGTGAATGAGGTCCGCGAGGAGGAAGTACATGGCGCGCAGGCCCAGGATCGCGAAGGCGTTGGCGGTGAAGACGAGGAACACCTCGTCGGTGACGGCAAAGATCGCGGGAATGGAATCGACGGCGAAGACGATGTCGGTGACTTCCACGAGGACGAGGACGGCCAGCAGGGGTGTGGCGAGGAGGACCCCGTTTTTCCGGATGAGGAACCGCTGGCCGTGAAATGCGTCGGTCATGGGTACATGGCGGCGGAACAGCTTGAGGGCCCGGGACTTCGATGGGTCGATGTGCTCGTTGCGCTGAACGAGCATCCGGTACCCGGTGAAGAGCAGGAACGCAGCGAACAGGTACAGTACCCAGCCGGCGCTGGCGATGATCGCTGAGCCCGCGGCAATGAAGATGGCCCGAAAGACCAAGGCGCCCAGGACGCCGAAAAACAGGACCCGGTGCTGGTACTCCCGTGGAACCGCGAAGAACGTGAAGATGATGGCCCACACGAAAACGTTGTCGACGGCCAGGGATTTCTCGATGAGGTACCCGGCGAAGTACTGCTGCCCGAATTCGACGCCCCAGAACCGCCAGACGATCGCGCCGAAGGCGACGCCGAAGAACACCCAGACTGCCGACCACGCTGCAGCTTCGCGGACGCTGATGACATGGGCTTTGCGGTGAGCAACGAGATCGACGATGAGCATCACGAGGATGAAGCCGACGACGGCGAACCACACCCAGAGGGGGACGTTCAAGGGGTACCTACTTCCAGTCAGTATCGAACCAACTGGAGGTCTCTCCCGGCCAAAAAGAGGCCCTGCCCGCCGGAGAGTACAGGGACTCTCGTAATGACGACAGACTGGTTTGGGGATACTCCCCTCCACATGGCAACCAGTGAACCACAGTTCACCTGTTGAAGGAAGAGGTTCATGTGCCTCCGCGCCGAGAGCGCCACCAATGGGTGCCATCCAGGTGACCGAGCGGTCAACCACGAGCACTCCTCTTCCGGTTACCGCGGCTGTGCTTGAGTTGCAAGCTCGCGAGTTCGAGGCGCAGCCTGACGCGGACGGCACTTCTGGGCAGTCGCCCGATCGCCTGCGCGCCCTTGCGGCTGGGGCAGCGTTGTGCGTGGGATCAGGTTGCACCTGCCGCAGCGTCATGTGGTCTGCTCGAAGCACGTCCCGTCCCGCTCCGAGAGGTCCGGCATGCACCCGTTCCCCACCCCGCCCCGTCAGGTCCCGATCGGCGACGCCGCGGCGTTCGTCGGCATCACTCCCCGGGCGATCCGCCACTACCACCAGGTCGGCCTGCTCCCCGAGCGCGAGCGGGGCAGCGACGGCCGCCGCCGGTACGGCCACGCGGAGATCATTCGGTTGCTCTGGATCCGCCGCATGGCCGACGCCGGGATCGCCCTCGACGACATCCGCGACGCCTTCGACGGCGCCGCACCAGGCGGCGCCGACGGCGAGGACGAGGTCGCAGGCGTCCTCGCGCGGCTGGACGACACCCTCGCCGCGCAGGAGGCCGAGCTGCGATGGAAGCGGGCCTCGGTGCAGCGCATGCGGAACCTCGGCAGTCGGCTGGGACTCCTCGACGATCTTGTCTCCGGCCGCCTCGAGGGCGCGCCCGAGGGCTCGCTGCGCCAAGACGACCTGGACGTCCTGCTGGTCACCGAGCGGATCCTTGGTCCGCTCGGCGCCGCCGTCCAGGCCGGCCGCTTCCTCGCCCTGGCCGCCGATCCGACACTGCGAGCGGAGTCCGACCGCGTCGACGCCGCCGAGGAGGCCCTGGACCACACGGTCGCCGTCGACGACCCCCGGGTGGCGCAGGTGGCGGCCGAGCGACACGCCTTCGAGACCGCGCTGATGCGCGTCATCGAGGAGTCCGGTCAGCTGCAGGAGGACGATGCTCTCTTCGACGCCTGGGACGAGCTGCACCCACCCGAGGACGCCGACGCGGCGCCCAGCCCCAACCCGGCAGAGGACTCCCACGCCAAGAGCGCGGCGGCGACCATCCGGAGGATGCCCTACGACTTCTCCCCGGCCCGCCTGCGCTGCATGGAGCTCGCAGTGCAACTCGGCGCGTCGGCGGCACCGGCGCCCTAAGTACGGCCTGCCGCCTCGACGAGGTCCGCGCCAGACTCACCGCGGGCTCGGCGGAGTCAGTCGCATCACTTCATGACGTACTCCTCCAGGAAGTTCACGACCTCGGCTCGGGCCGCTTGCCCGGCGAGGGTGCCCCAGATCATGTCGAAGCGGTGTTGAGCCCCGTCGATCAGTACCAGATGGTGGTCGACGCCGGCATCGTTCAGTGCGGCGGCCAGCTGTTCGCTCTGACGGGACCATGCCGTCGTGTGTGCCGTGAAGGAGAAGGATCTGCGGTGACGATGCCGACACTTGGGCGATCGGCGACAGGTCTGCATACAGCTCTGGTTCCTGAGCTCAGCCGTCGACCGCCGCCTAGAACATTCCCCGGTGGCCGATCCGATACGGACGTTGGCCGGCCATCAAGTGCTGCGGAAACCACGCCATCTACCGCTGCGATTCACAAGCACGCGGAGCTGCGCGAACGGATTAAGTCGGCGCTTGTCGCCCTCGTGTGTTCGCATCAGCTACCAGGTTCCGCTAAAGACCACGCCAAGAACTTTTTCAAGTCGAGGACGACAGTTGTCCGGTTGACGATCGTCTTGCGGGACAACTGAAGCGGCCACAAATCGCTGCGGAACCCACGCCATTAAGCGCTACAGCTCACAGGCATGACCGAGGAACGCAGTCTTGCAACCGGCGGGTTGCAAGACAACCCGTCGAGACACTTCGGACTCCTTGGGAAACCAATGGACCGACTGTCTTGCTGCCATGTACCGCAAGCCAGTACCCGGATTCGGGTACGCAACCACTGTTGCGAGACAGTATTAAGGCAGGACATGGGCAAGCTCATCGGATACGCCCGGGTCTCCACCCGGACCCAGGACACCGACCGCCAAACCGTGGACCTGCTTGCCGCCGGCGTCCGCCGCGACGACCTCTACGTCGACCACGGCATCAGCGGATCCCGCGCCAGCCGCCCCGCCTTCGACCGGGCCCTCGACGCACTCCACGGGGGCGACACCCTCATCGTCACCACCCTGGACCGGCTCGGCCGCTCCACCGCGAACATGCTCACCCTCGCCGAGCAACTCCGGCACCGCGGCATCAACCTCCGGGTCCTGAACCTCGGCGGCGGGGACGTGGACACCGGCACCCCCATGGGCGGCATGCTCTTCACCATCACCGCCGCCCTGGCCCAGATGGAGCTGGAGATCAAACGCGAACGCATCACCGACTCCGTCGCCAAGCGCCGCGCCGCCGGCCACGACCTCGGCGGCCGCCGCCCCGCCTACACCGACAGCCAGATCGCCAACGCCCGCCGCCTCATCGACACCGGCCAACCCGCCACCCACGTCGCCCGCGACCTCGGCATGTCCAGGGCGACCCTGTACCGCAGGATCGCGGACCTCGACGCCAAGGACTGGATCAGAACCCAATAGGCCGGCAGTAGCTGCATCGCCGACACTAGCCAATGACAGGCATCACCTGCGCCTGGAGGGAACGACCGGCATGTCGGTCTGGTGGCTCCAGCACGCGGACCCCCAAATGCGCGTCCTCATGGACCCCGACGGACCCTTTGCGCTGTCCGAGGACGAGAACAAGCGCGGAGGTCCGCTGCCCTACGCAGAACCACCACGCGGCCTGTTTTCGGATGGCCGCGTCGGCGGACCCTGATCCCGCAAGGCGCCCGGGACACCGGCGGGGTCCTGACAAGGGGTTGGGTCCGCGCGGGCCTCAAAGCGCCGGCGGAAGCGGGTTCCGGAAAAGGCCTTGTCAACGGCTTCGGTCTAGACCACAATCTGGACTAGTCCACGTGGTGGGCTTTCATGCCGACACCGGGGGACCCATCGTGGGAGTTAGTCGCGCCCTATCCGTTTGCCTTGCCACTTCCAGCCTCGTCCTGGCCGCCACCGGGGTCACCGTGCCGGCGACGCGTCGCCCGTCGCGGAACCGGCGGCCGTCCAGTCCGCCGCGGAACCGTCCGCGGGAGCGGCGCAGGTCCAACCCGCGCCCGCGCAGAGCCTGGCTTGGGACGATGACCTGCCGGCCGCGTCCGGCCCGGACGGGCACCTCGCCGGGAACCGGAAGGCCGCGGCCATGGTCGGCCGGGACCTCACCGACACCGTGCGCCTGGCCTGGAACCCCACGACGGGAAACGTCGTGCTGACCGGCCGTCTGCTGCACCTCGAGGGCGCGGACCGGGACGTGGACCTGTCCTGGCGCTACAACAGCGTCAACGACCACCGCCCGACCCTTTCGGCCGGGGCCGCGGAGTCCGCGCTGGGCGTCGCGGCGGACGACACCGTCACCTACACCGCCGAGGACGGCGGAACCCACCGGTTCGTGCCCAAGACCGGGGGCGGGTGGACGATGCCGGCCGGGCTGAACGCCTCGATCACCGCGTTCGGGCCCACCGCGGTCACGCTGCGCTTCAACGGCACCGGGCACACGAACTACTACCAGCTGGTCGACGGGGTGTTCCGCCTGGCCTACGCCGGGGACCACTACAGCGCGGCGGCGGACCGCACCGCGTACGCCTACGACGCCGACGGGCGGCTCGCGGGGATCACCACCGCCACCGGACGCGAGATCGCGTTCGAGTACACGGACCCGGACAACACCGGCCAGCCCTCGCGGGCCCACGACCTGACCCTGGACCGGTCGGTCTGGTTCGACTACGGCCTGGACGGCAGGATGGCCAGCTACACCGACGCGGCAGGGTCGCTCGTCTGGTTCTCCTACGCGTACGGGCAGATGGAGTCCGTCACCGACGGCCGGGACACGACCACGGAGCTGTTCTACGACGCCAACGGCCGGGCCGAGGAGATCGTCTACGCCGCGTTCACGGACGCGTGGAGCATCAACACGACCACCAGTTCGGGCACCACGACCGCCGAGCTCACCGACAGCGAGGACCGGCAGACCTCCTACACCTTCAACGCCGCCCGGCAGGTCACCTCGATCACCGACCCGCTCGGGCACGTGTCCGCCAAGACCTACAACGCGCACGACGACGTCCTGACCAGCCTCGACGCGCTGGGGAACCTGTCCACCTCGACGTACAACCCGAACAACACGCTCGCGAACACCACCGCCCCTGCCGGGGCCGCGGGCGGGACCGGCACGAGGCTCTCCTACACCTACCCCGCGCCCACCGCGGGGGAGGCCTGGCTGGAGTTCCAGCCGGTGTCCTCCACCGACAGCGAGGGCAACACCACCACCTACACCTACGACACCGCCACGCAGCGCCCCTACCAGACCCTCACCCCGTCCGGGCAGGGCGGGACGCTGTCCAACCGGTACCAGGGCGACGCGGGCGGGGCGACCTGCGGGTCCCTGCGCGGGCAGCTGTGTCGCACGGTCGACGGGAAGGGCAACACCACCTCGATCACCCGCGACGCGTCCCGCAACCCCGTCAGGATCACCCCTCCAGCGCCGCTGGGCGTCACCACGCACACCTACGACGCGGCCGGCCGGGTCGCGACGACCACCGACGGGAAGAACCAGACGAGCACGTACACCTACGACGGGGCCGACCGGCTCACCGAGCTGCGCCACGGGGCGAGCTGCGTGCCGGCGACGTGCGTCGCGTACTCCCACGACGAGAACGGGAACCTGACCGGCCGCACGGACGCCTCCGGGACCAGCAGCTACACCTACGACGAGCAGAACCGGCCCACGTCCAAGACGGTCGCCGGGGCCACCACCTCCCTGACCTACGACCAGGCCTCCAACGTCACCAGCCACACCGACCCCGGCGGGACCACGACGTACCGCTACGACGACGCGGACCGGCTCGTCGCCCTCGCCGCGCACGGCGGGTCCTGCCCGGCCACCCCGGTGTTCCCGAACACCACGAAGTGCACCGGCTTCGGCTACGACGACAACGACCGCCGCACCACCACCCGGTTTCCGAACGGGGTGAGGAACACGACCGTCTACGACAAGGCCGGGCGCACCGCCAGCATCACCGCGACCAGCACCTCCGGAACCGTGCTCTCCAAGCGCGCCTACACCTACACCGCCGGCGCGACCGGCCGCGACGGCGCGCTCAGGAAGACCCAGACCACCGAGACCGGGGCCACCACCACGTACGGGTACGGCAAGATGAACCGCCTGACCTCCGCGGTATTGGGCACGGTCACGGACGCGTGGACGTACGACGCGAACGGGAACCGGCTCACCGCCACCAAGACCGGGGCCGCGACCACCCACTCCGCGTACAACGCCGCGGACCAGCTCTGCTGGACCGCCAGCGCCGCCGGGACCTGCACGGCCCCGCCCACCGGGGCCGCGACCTACGCCTACGACGCGAACGGGAACAACACGAAGTCCGGTTCCTCGACCAGCGCGTGGAACATGAACTTTGCTGGGTTTCGTAGAGGCTCGGGCTTCACGCACTCAGGGGCTCCCGGGTGCGGTTTCGGTGGTAGTTGTGTTCGTACTCTACCGGCGCCCGGTGGCCGATGGACGAGTGCAGCCGCCGGTGGTTGAACCAGTGGACCCACTCCGCCGTCGCGCTCTCCACGCACTGCCGCGAGGTCCACGACCGGCGCGGGTCCGCGTCGATCAGCTCGGTCTTGTACAGGCCGATGGTGGACTCCATCAGGGCGTTGTCCAGCGCGTCGCCCACGGTGCCGATGGAGCCCGCGATGCCGGCCTCGACCAGCTTCTCCGTCAGCGCGATGGACGTGTACTGCGAGCCCGCGTCCGAGTGGTGGACCAGGCCGCGGGTCGTGAACCGGGCTCCGCCCCGGCGGCGCAGGGCCAGGGCCTGGGCCAGCGCGTCCGTGACCAGCGCGGCCTCCTTGGACATCGAGGCCTTCCAGCCCAGGATCATGCGGGAGGCCACGTCGGTGATGAAGGAGACGTAGCAGAACCCCGCGTGCGTCCACACGTAGGTGAAGTCCGCGACCCACACGGTGTTCGGCGCCTGGACCTCCCACCCCCGGTTGACCCGGTCCGGGTGCCGCGGCGCGGCGCCGTCGCGCACCGTGGTCACCGTGCGCCGCCGGCCGCGGACCGCGCCGCCCAGTCCGGCGCCGCGCATCAGCCGGCCCACCCGGTCCCGGCCGATCCGGTGACCGCGCCGGTTCAGCTCGTGCCACATCTTCAGCACCCCGTAGCAGCCGTAGTTCTCCCGGTGGACGTCCGCGATCACCCGAGCCATCGCCGCGTCGGACACGGCCCGGGCCGAGGGCGGGCGGGACTTGAACGCGTAATAGGTGCACGGGGCGATCTTCATCCCGGCCTTCTCGGTCAGGACGCGGCAGATCGGCTCGACCCCGAACCGATGCCTGAAGGCATCGATGTATGCGACGATCACTGCCGTGGGCGGTCGAGCTCCGCCGCGAAAAAAGCCGACGCCGTGCGCAGGATCTCGTTCGCGCGGCGCAGCTCCGCGTTCTCCCTGCGCAACCGGCGCAGGTCCGCGGCCATGTCGCTGGTCACCCCCGGCCGCTCCCCGGCGTCGACCTCGGCCCGGCGCGTCCACGTGCGCAAAGTGTCATCGGGCATCCCGACGATCTTGGCCACGTGGCGCAGCGCCGCCGCCTTGGACTCCTCCTGGTGCTCGGCCCGCCGCTCCGCGTACAGGCGCACGGCCCGGTCCTTGAACTCCCGCTCGTACTTGATTCCACTGGTCACGATTCATTCTCCGTTGAGGAAAGAGTCTCTACCAGACCCAGTGCGGTTCAACACCTTCGACCAAATGACCTCCCACGTCCGCTCCGGCACCACCTACCCCTACACCTACGCGGGACCGTCGAACACGGAACGCCTCAGCGTCGGGGGAACCACCTTCGTGGACGGGCTGCTGGGCATCACCCGCCAGAGCACCGGAGGCGCGGTGACCTCGTTCGTCCGCGAGCCCGACGGGACGCTGGTGAGCATGAGCAACGGGTCCGGGACCTACTACTACACCGCCGACGCGCTGGGCTCCACGATCGCCCTGACCGACGCGTCCCAGGGGATCGCCGCGGCGTACACCTACGACGCCTGGGGCAGGACGACCCCGTCGGGGCCGCAGTCGAACAACAACAGGTTCCAGTACATCGGCCAGCACAAGGACCTGACCACCGGACTGTATAAGTTCGGGGCCCGCTACTACGACGCCGTCACCGGCCGCTTCACCCAGCCGGACCCCTCCGGACAGGAAGCCAACACCTACGCCTACGCCGAATGCAACCCCATCAACCTGAAAGATCCTTCAGGCTTGGCCCCGTCAACATGCCAAGTTTCAGGCGCGACGACGGCTGGCCTTACCGCCGCCACGGGAGCTCTTGCGGTGTGGTCGGTTGTAGCCACCGGAACCATTGTGGGCGCCCCGGCCGGTGTCGTGCTCACCGCCGCGACAGCGGCAGCCGGGGCAGGAGCCGCACTGTCCGGAATATTCACCTTCTTGTCCTGCACATAGAAAGGCATATTGGCATGATCTATCTGATGTTTGTTGGGCTTGCATTCATACTTATTGGCCCCATCTATGCCATGAGACACCCTCGGACACAGGGGGAACCTTGGACAGCAGCTCGGAAGTGGTCCCTCGGCGCGATTCTTTTGGGGGTCGCTTTGATGCTGGCCTCCGTGGGGGCCATGGTCGCAGGATCTAAGTAGGTACTAGGCAGCACTGTTCAAATGAAGCATTTGTCTTGGTCCGGCCTAATGATTCTCTCGGTAGTCCTCATCGCTGTTGCTTCCTTGATCGGATGACTCCCGAGTCACGAAGTGGAGCCGGAGATAGCTGCCTGGCCGGTTGGCGTTGCCGTAGGCGGCATATGTGCGCTCTACTCAATCCTTTCGAACTAACCAGGCTCAGGAGCAACGATGAGACTCAGAAGCCGCGAAAAAAGCCGACGCCGTGCGCAGGATCTCGTTCGCGCGGCGCAGGTCCGCGGCCATGTCGCTGGTCACCCCCGGCCGCTCCCCGGCGTCGACCTCGGCCCGGCGCGTCCACGTGCGCAAAGTGTCCTCGGGCATCCCGACGATCTTGGCCACGTGGCGCAGCGCCGCCGCCTTGGACTCCTCCTGGTGCTCGGCCCGCCGCTCCGCGTACAGGCGCACGGCCCGGTCCTTGAACTCCCGCTCGTACTTGATTCCACTGGTCACGATTCATTCTCCGTTGAGGAAAGAGTCTCAACCAGACCCAGTGCGGTTCAAAACCGACGGGCCCTCCCCCTCCCCGAGCGAAACCGACGGGCCCTCCCCCTCCCCGAGCGAAACCGACGAACCCTCCCCCTCCCCGAGCGAGACGCCTTCGGCGTCGCCCACCGCGGACGTGACCGGCGTTCCGGCGGGCATGTCGAGGCTTCCCGAAACCGGGGCCGGCACCCTGCTGGGCGTGATGGCCGGGTTCAGCGTCCTGCTGATCGCCCTGGGCAGCGTGCTTCTGGTCTCCCGGCGCTCCCGGTCCGGCTCCGCCAACTAGTCGCCGGGCCCGTCGGGCCCGCGGGGTGCGCGCGGGCCTTCGCGCGGACCGGACCACGCCCTGGGACGGGCTGCGCCGTAGCCGGTCGGGTCATGGAGCCGGGGTTCGGCGCTTCGCCGGCTTCGGCCACCCGGAGCCGCCGTGGTGGCCGGTCCCCGCCGGCGTCAGTTCCCGGCCACCTGCGCCGGGGCGAGGGGTTGGGCCCAGGCGGTGGTGAGCTCGGGACCGGTTTGCGGTCGCCCCAGGTGGTAGCCCTGGGCGAGGTCGCAGCCCAGTGCGCGCAGCAGGTCCATCTGGCCGGCGGTCTCGACGCCTTCGGCGACGCAGCTCATCCCGAGTCCGCGGGCGAGGCCGATGACGGTCTCCACCAGGGTGGAGTCGGCCCGGTTTTTGCCCAGGCCCGCGACAAAGGACTTGTCGATCTTCAGTTGGTGCGCCGGCAGGTGGCGCAGGTTGGCCAGCGAGGAGTACCGGGTGCCGAAATCGTCGATCGAGAGCGCCACGCCGTAGTCCGCGAGGGCGCGCAGCGCGTTGGAGATGGACGCCAGGTCCGACATCATCGTGGACTCGGTGATCTCGATGGTCAGGTCGGCCGGTTTCAGGCCGTGGCCGGCCAGGAGGCGCCTGATGACGCCGACGAGGGAGGGCGTCACGAGCTGTAGCGGGGAGACGTTGACGGCCATGTGGAAATCGGACCCCACGAGCCCCCCGTCCCGCCAGCGCCTGAGTTGCCTGATCGCCTCCGTCATCACCCATTCACCGAGTTGGCCGATGATGCCGGTGTCCTCGGCCAGGGGAATGAACACATCCGGTGGAACCATCCCGTGGCCGGGTCGGTTCCACCGCACCAGGGCCTCCACGCCCTTGACGTGCCCCTCGGCGACATCGCGGATGGGCTGGTAGAAGAGGACGAGCTCGCCGCGTTCGATGCCCTGGCGCAGGGCCGGTTCGGTGTGCACGCGCTCCCGGGCCAGGTCCCGCAGCCGGTCCGTGAACCGCGAGCTGCGGTTCCGGCCCTCGTTCTTGGACAGGTACATGGCGGTGTCGGCTTCACGGAGCAGGTCGGCGGGGCGGTGGTGTTCCTGCGCCGTCGTGGTTCCCACGGACACCGTGATGCGCAGCTCGAGCCCGTCGATGCGCAGCGGTTCCCGGAACGCCTCCACGATGCGCTCCGCGATGCTTTCGGCGGTGCGGGCGTCCGTGTTTTCGCAGAGCACCAGGAATTCGTCCCCGCCGAGGCGGCAGATGGTGTCGGTGCCCCGGGTCGAGCGGGAGATGCGCCGCGCGGATTCCACGATCAGCGCGTCGCCGACGTCGTGTCCGAACGAGTCGTTGACCAGCTTGAAGCGGTCCAGGTCGATGAAGACGACGGACGCGGGAGCGCCGTGGTCCCGGCGTTCCAGCGCCTGGCCCAGGCGCTCCATCATCAGGCGCCGGTTGGGCAGCCCGGTCAACGCGTCGTGCAGCCCCTGGTGGGCGAGCCGGGCCTGGGCCCGGCGCAGCAGGACCGTGTCGATGTCGCGGCCGAGCTCGCCGGCCTCGGCGACCGCGACCGGGTCCCACGGTTCGGCGCGCCCGGCCACGGACTGGGACCACATCCGGAACGAGTTCCGCGGCGAGAGCGGCGTGTCGCGGTTCGCGGGCGACTGGTCGCCCAACCAGTCCACCGAGGCCGACACCTCGCTGCGGAACCAGGCGAGGTAGTCTCCCCCGGCGCCGAGGTCCAGCAGGACGAGTCCCGCCGTCCCGGGCACGAGTTCGGCGAGGTCGGGCCGGTCGGTGCCCAGGGATTCGCTGACCAGCAGGTGGCCCCCGGCGGTGCCGCGCCAACGGGCGACCAGCGCCTCGACGTTCCCGTCCGACGGCGTCTGTCCCGCGGACGCGCGTATGCCCTCGATGCGCGCGGTGGCCCCCTCCGCTCCCAGGAGGTCAAGGACGTTGGTGTCCCCGCCGACGAGTGCCTCCGCCACGTGGTCCGCGGCGACCATCCGCTGGACGAGGCTCTCGCGCAGGCGCTGTTTCCGCAACTGCTCCGACAGCCGGCGGCTTTCGGCCAGGGCGCCGAGCTGGAGCGTGAGCCGCTGTGCCAGGATCTCGCACCCTTTCCGCCAGATGTAGGGAAGATGGCGGGGTTCCCGGTGCGCGCAGGTGATCATGCCGATGAGCTGTCCGTCGTGGACCAGGGAGAGGGACATCGACGAGGCCTGGCCCATGTTCCGCATGAACCGCAGGTGGTGCGGGGAGACGCTGCGCAGTTCGGCCCGGGACAGGTCCGTGGGTCCGCCTGTCCGGGGGTTCAGTGCCGGGACCAGCGCGGCGCTCCGGTCCTCGCTGGTCGCGATCACGCTGGAGCGTTTGAGCGCGTAGAGCCGGCGCGCCTGGGCCGGGATGTCCGACGCGGGGAAGTGCAGCCCGAGGTAGTCGGTGGTGCCCTCGGCGTGTTCCTCCGCGACGACCTCGCCGTGCCCGTCCGGGTGGAAGTGGTAGACCATGACATGCTCGAAGCCCGTGAGCCGGCGCACCTCCCGCGCGGCCGCGGCCCGCAGGTCACCCACCGACTTGGCGGCGCAGAGCCTGTTCTCCGCGCCGTGCAGGAGCGCCACCAGCTCCACGTCGCCCCACGGGCGGGCGGGTTCGAACTCCACGATGGCCACTGCGTCGGCCCGGTGCACGATGACGTCGAAGGGCCGCCCGCCAACGCTCAGGACCGTCGGGTTCGGGGCGGCCTCGACCCCGGCGGCGATCACCGCGCGCAGCGTCGCGGCCGCCGCGGAACCTATCGCGTCCTCCAGGCGCCGGCCCGGGAGCAGGCCCGCGTCCCGGCCGAGCAGCGCGCCGGTGTTCGCGCTCGCCTGCAGGATCTCCATGGACGAGGGATCGATGACGAGCAGCGCGCCGTGTGGTTGGATCGCCCCGGGCGTGTGGATGGGTTCGCGCGCGCACTCCTCGAGCCGCTGCTGCTCGTCCGCGGCCAGCAGTTCCTGGGCGCGGGTCATAGGGCGCCGGTCCCGGCCCGTGCCGCGTGGGCGAGGTGCCTGCCGAAGGCCAGGAACGTCTCCCGCGCCCCGAGCACCACGTCCCCGGCGCTGCCGGCGGTCGCTTCGAACGTGCGGAGCCCGGCGACGACGGAACGCCAGGGGTGCGGATGCATTCGTTCGTCGCTGTCGAAGAAGGCGGTGGGGACGTCCCCGAGCACGGCACGGAAGGCCGGGGCCAGGACGCGTCCCCCCAGGGATGAGCCCTCGACGACGTACAGACATCCCATGGCCTGCCCGAGGTTGTCCAGTGCGGGGAGCCGCACCATGGCCTTTGAGGGCACCGCCCCGAGGCGATCCAGGTCCCCGGACAGCAGGTGCGACCGCCGATGCGCCGGCAGGTCGATCCCGAGGCCGGGCCACCCCTGCGCCCAGGCGGGGTTCGCCAGCCGCGCCTCGACCGCGGTGTGGAAACCATGGAGCCGGCGCAACAGGCGCACGTAGTCCCCACGGGTGGAAACGGATCCGGGAAGGTCCGTCATGTCCTCGACGTCCCGGTGCAGCCCGGAGGTTTCCCTGCGGAGCCGCTCCAGCAGCTCCTCGGTCGGTGCCGGATCTGGCGACGGAGAGGCGGTCGAATGCTTCAGGGAGTCTCCTGACTCGTGGAATTTGCGTTGCCACGAGCGCACCGAAATACCAGCTGCCTGTGCAATACCATAATCATTCAACCACTTCAACCTCCCAGGCCCCGCCATTCGCAGGGGCAACGCGTCCGTGGCGGGATCGGTCCCCCACGAACGGCCCACGACCGGAGGGCGTCCGTGCTGGGGGCGCACGGTCCGGCCGGCCCAGGTTCCGAAAGGGAGAAGACGCCTTGCCGCTTGGAATGGAGAGCCCCTTCGGTCGGGCTGCGGACGCATGGGCGGGTCTGGGGCGCACGCCGTGCGTCGGGCTGCGACGATAGGCAACCCTGCGGGGCAGCGATGACGAATGCTTGCCCGACAATTGCCCTCCGACCAGCGCAAACACGCATTCCGTCCGGCACGGGGGTAGCCGCATCTGATGCAACTCCCGCGGTCAACGCCCATAACGGCACATACGGCGTAGTTCCAACATGCCCAAACCCATGCGCGAATCACGAACCACATGGTCAGGCCGATCGGCTCTCGTTAACATGGGCGAACAGTGTAGAAGTGGTTGGTCAGGTCTCGAGACAATAGTGCAGCCGGGAGACGCCAACTGTTCGACGTGTGTGGCGATGCTGCCGACCCGGCTGATTACCATCGGGCTGGAGAGTCCAGGGATTTCGGACAGTGAACCCGGCCATCCGGTTCGATCTCAGAGAAGGCAGCATGGTCCCTCACCAAAACCCCGTCGCAGACTCGACTTCATCCGGGTCCCCCGATCAGGGCGGTTCGGCGGACCGGGCCCGGACATCCGCGTCACGGCCTGTCCTGGAACTCCCGGCGGACGTCCGTGCCACCGCCGAGCTGGGCGATGTCGTTTCGTCGGTCCTGATCGGCGCGGCAGGCGTCGAGGACGTGCTTCGCCAGCTTCAACGCATCGTCCCCTACGACGCGGCCATGCTCTCCGCCTATGACCCCGTCAAGGGAAAACATCGCTGTCTGGCCCGTGTGGGCTACGACGACCGGGTGGCGTCCTTCGCCAACACGGACTACCTGTCCTGTCCCAGCTATCGGGTGTCCGTTGATTCCTCCCTGCCGATGCGTTGGCGGGACTTCCCCTTCGACTTCCACGGCCTGGCGACCTACGCCGACGTCCTCCAACCCGCCGGCTTCGCCGAGGGCGCCACCACGGCGCTTCGCCGGAGTGGAACGATCGACCAGGTCGGCATGCTCGTCATGAGCCAGCGTGATCTCGGCGGTATCGATGATGAGCGGCGAGGCATCCTCTCCGCGGTCGCCCCGATGCTGGCCAGGATCGTTGATGACCGGGGCCGGCTGCGCCTGCTGCGGGCGAAGTTCGAGCCTTCCGCACGCGCTGCCGTCGTCACCGCCGACGGGGATCACCGTCCCTTGGACGCGGACGCGGCACGCCTGTGCCAAGAAGCGCCCGGCCTCATCCAATCCGCGGTAGACATGTTCGGCACCGACGCCGTGGCTCGCTCCGGCTACGTCTTCCACGACGGGGGTTGGTGGCGTGTTGTCATGACCCGTGGCGACGACGCCTCCCTCCCCCGACCCGAGGTCGTGGTCGTGGTGGCGGAGCCGGGCGCCCCTCCGGCCGGTCTGACCCGACGTGAACTTCAGGTACTCACGCTGATGGCGGACGGACTGGCCAACGCCGAGATAGCCTCGCGCCTGGTGCTCAGCGTGCGGACCGTGACGACCCACGTCGAGCACATTCTGGGCAAATTGCGCCGTCCGAGCCGCGCAGGTTGCGCGGCCCGGACGGAATCGGAGGGGCTGAGGCTACTGGGCTGAGGGCCGGCCAGCGAAGGCCGGCCGGCCCAGCGCACCAGTCCCGCTCCCGATGAAGCGAGGTGGCGGAATGATCAAGCGCCGGAGGCGAGGCGCTCGTAGGCCAGCGCGATTTCCACCAGCCGCGCTTCACTCCAAGGCGCACCGACGAACTGCAGACCGACCGGGAGACCGTTCTCGCCGATGCCGCCGGGGACCGAGACCGCCGGGAGCCCAGCGACCGAGATGCAGAACGTGTATCGGATGAAGGTCTCGAAAGTATCGAGGCCTCGGCCGTTGTGCTGCATCCGGACATCCTCGGCGATGGGAACCGCGGTCGCGGGAGTCGTTGCCGTGAGCAGCACGTCAACGCCCGCCAAAGCCTCGTCGAAGCCGCGCCGGATCGCAGGCACCGTGCGAGACATCGCCGCGGCGTAGGCGAACGCCGGAACGGGCTGCGCCTCTGGACCGACCTGGCTGCCCAACGCAGCACGCACGTCCGCTCCGAAGGCCTGCAGGTTGCCCGCGATCCCGCCCTCGACGCCCGCCGTCCGCAGCGCCTCCTCGGTGAGCACGACCTCCTCCGGGACTACCGTCAGGAACCCGGTGTGGGTTGCCTGCTCCACGCCTTTGACCGTTACCGGCACGAGGATCGCACCGGCGCCCTCGAGCAGCCTGTAGTTCTCAGCAAGCACCCGGTCCACGTCGGGAGTGTTGTCTTCGGCGAAATATCCGTCCGGGATGCCGATCCGCACACCCTTCAGGCTCACACCGGCTTCCGCGACGGACTCGGGCAGTCTCGCGCCGGAAGGATCATCGGACGCGAATGGGTCCAGTGGGTCCGGGCCCGAGGCGACCACCCGCAGAAGTGCCGCCGCATCCGCGACCGTGCGGGTGATCGGGCCCAGGACGTCGTAGCTCCAGGACAGGCCCAGCATTCCGCCGCGACTCGCGCGGCCCAAGGTCGGCTTGAGGCCGACCACGCCACACAGGGCAGCCGGGATGCGCACGGAACCGCCGGTGTCCGTGCCGATGGCGGCGGAACACAGCCGAGCGGACACCGCGGCGCCCGAACCGCCACTCGAGCCGCCGGGAATCCGCAGCGGATCGTAGGGATTGCGGACGGGCCCGAAATGGGGATTGTTGCTGGTGATCCCAAAGCCGCTCTCGTGCAGGTTCGTCTTGCCCAGCACCAGGGCGCCGGCGCCCTTGAGGAGCCGCACGGCGGTGGCGTCCTTGGTGGGGACGAAATCCCTGAGGACAGCGGTGCCGCCGGTGGTCCGAGTGCCCGCCGTGAACAAGGCGTCCTTGATCCCCAGCGGAATACCGTGCAGCGGGCCAACAATCTCGCCGGACGCCTGCAGCTCGTCCATCCTGGCGGCCTCGGCCAGCACCTCGTCCCCGCGGGTGAGCAGGAAGGAATTGAGCGTCTGCGGCTTGTCGAGTTCCTCGATCCGTTCCAGGTACATCCGGGTCAGCTCGCGGCTGCTCAACTCGCCCTCACGGATGGCGCGTGCCTGTTCGAGCAAGGGCGCCGACACGTCGGTCGCGTGGGGTCCCGACTCCGCCACCGACGGTGGCGGGACGATGGACCGGGTTTCTGATGTCTTGGTCATGGGTGGCTCGCTTCCTGCCGGCCCGCGTCTCGGTGCCGACGAATAACTGGAAGCCTAAACACACGTGGCGCAGGCCACATCGGTAGAAATGCGTATCTCCTGAGCACCTGGTCAGGAATAGCGCGTGCCTATCCCCGCCGGTCAACACGTCCCACTCCAGCTCCAACCCGTCCTCCCAATGGCAAATCCCAGATGCCGATAACGGCGCATATGAAGGATGTTTCCCGGCGAATCGCCTCCGGTGCGAATACGCCGGGGTTGATACGGCTTTCGGTGCCAATCGCCGTTCGGTCCGGTTTCGGCCGGTTTGGGCCCCTGAGAGCGATTTTTCACTGCCGGTTTCCCGGGTGCGGGTGCCGGCTGGGAGCATCGGGGGTGTCCATGCGATGCCCGCCGTTGCAGGGAACCATTGCCCCGCTTCGCAGTTGGTGCGAAAGTGTCGCACAAGATGCGAGGAGACGATATTCCTGACCAACGGGCCCCTGCCGGCGCCACCCGGCTGCAGATTGCCGCCAGCGTGGCCCTGCTCAATCCCGCGGAACAGATGTTCCAGGCGATGCTGGACGGCGAGACCGGGCACGCCGGCCCCGCCGTTCTCGGTCTTGGCCACCGGTAACGTAGCCGTAACACCCCCACGACTTCACTGGGCTCGGCGGGACGCGACCGGGGCACGGGGGCCCGTTTCGCCGCGGCCCGTTCCATCCGGTCCGGGCACAACGGAGAAAGGCAACCGCCGTGTCCCCTCGTCCCGAAACCTCGCCGCCCCCGGACAACGACCCGGTGTCGGCGCGGACCCGCCCCAGCCCGACGGGTCCAGGTGGTTCGCATAGGGTCGTCGGGGTCGATGTCGCGCGGGGTGTGGCGCTGATCGGGATCGTGGTCCTGAACATCCTGCCGATGGAAGGCGAGGGCGACCCCCAGTTCGTCTATGTGCTGTTCGGGGGCCGGGCGGCGGCCCTCTTCGCGCTCATCGCCGGGATCTCCATCGCCCTGCAGTCCGGGGGCCGGCGACCCCCGTCGGGCCGGGCGATGACCGCCACCCGGGCCGCCCTGGCCCTGCGCGCCCTGATGATCATCGGGATAGGCCTGCTCCTGGGCCCCACCGATACCACGGTAGGGATCATCCTGCCCTACTACGGGGTCCTCTTCCTGCTCGCCGTCCCACTGCTGAGCCTGGGCAGGCGGACCCTGTTCGCCCTGGCCGTCGCCTTCGCGGTGCTCGGCCCGATGGCCATGCAACTGGTCCGCGCCCGGTGGACGAACATGACCCACATCGACGACAACTACACCTTCGCCCTCGCCGCCGCCCATCCTGGTATCTTCCTCACCGACATGCTGCTCACGGGGATCTACCCCGCTCTGCCCTGGCTCGCCTACATCTGCGTAGGGCTCGCGATCGGCCGACTGGACCTGGCGTCCCGGAAGCTCGGCGCCACCCTCCTCGCCGCGGGCACCGCCCTGGCCGCATCCATGTGGCTCCTGTCGGAATTCCTGCTGGGTCCGGCCGGGGGTTATGAGCGGCTCATCGCCGCAACACCGCTGCTGAACGAGGAGGAGATCAACGAGATCCTGACCTTCGGTGGCACCTTGCCGGCCACAAGCGGGTGGTGGCTGGCCATCCTTGCGCGCGAGACCTCCACCCCCCTGACCATCCTCAGCACCCTCGGAACCTCACTTGCCGTCCTCGGGGCCATACTGCTCCTCGTCCCGCACCTGGGCCGGACCATCGTTCCCCTCGCCGCGGCGGGCTCGATGACACTGACCCTCTACTCCGCCCACGTGATCATCCAAGCCACCGAGATCCTCGACACGGAACGCCCGATCATGTCCCTCACCATCCAATGCATCGTCTTCCTCCTCGCCGCCGTCCTCTGGCGCAACGCCGTCGGCAAGGGCCCCCTCGAGGCGGTCCTCGCCGCCGCCACCGGCTGGCTGCGCACCCTGGTCCTCACCGGCCGACGCCCCACACCACCCAACCAGACGTAGCAACGCCAATAACGGCGCACATGTACGCATGCCTGTCCTACGGTCGGCAGGAGCATGGCGCATGGGTGGGGGCGGCACGCCCGCCTCCCCCGCCCAGCGGTTCCCCCTGTCGGCCTTCCAAGTCCCCTCGCAGGTCTTCCGGTTCTGCCTCGGTTCCGACCTCGCGGACATTCTGCGCGACGCCGAGGTCATCTTCATCAGCGGGGACCACTTGGAGATCGCCGACACGGGCGTGGACCTCGCGGTCGCCTCCCGGCTGGGAACTCTGTTGGCCGGCCGCGTCCGTTTCCACGGCTAAAGCATTCCGCGGCCTCCGTTGCAGCACCGTCCATGGTGCCGGCAGGCGGGTGGGAGGGGTTGTGTGTGGGGAGCACGGCGTTGTGGGCGGGCGGAGACAGTGCAGTGGCTCGGCCGTCCACAATCACGTGTCCGGGCGCATGACCGGATCAATCGCCCATAACGGCGCATATGGATGGTTGAAACGACTCTATTGCTGTTTCTGCGGAATGGGACCCGGTATTGCACACTCTCCCGCTTTCGCCGTCTTGACGCTCAATACCGTGCCCCTGCGGGATCCAGGCCCACGCCACGGCCCACCGAACCGTCGGTCTGGTGGACGTTGGACACGCGGCGTTCCGCGACAGCCGCGACGCAGCCACAACCGAACAACCCCGCGCCCACCCACCATCGGAAGTGGCTGTCGCCGCATACACGACGGAGTCCGCGGCATTCAGGGCGCTCTGCGTCAGCGGCCCTCCCTGCCTGCCTGTTGGCGCAGTCGATGACCACCAGATCGGCGTCCAGCCCCTCCAACGCGACGCGCAACCGGACCTCAAGGTGGTCCGAGTTGTCGGCCTCCCTCTTGGACAAAGAACGCGCCGACGGCACGACACGGAGTCCCTCCGCTTTCGGCTCCACGTTGAACCAGCGCGTCGCCGCCGCCCGAGGATCCAGATCGATCAGCACGACCTTGCGGCCCGAGGCTGCAGCAACGGCAGCGATTGAGACGGCAGTAGTCGTCTTCGTAGCGCCACCTGCTTCGCATCCTCGGGTCGATCACCGACGAACGCGTCGAGACGCAGTTCGACCACCGACACCACTGCCGGCCACTATGCGTCGACGGCCGCCCGCACGGAGCGCCGGGCGGCGCACGCGTCGACGAAGGGCTTCATGAGGGCGGCGAACTGTCCGGGGGCGGTCCCCTCGTGCTCGGGGTGCCACTGCACGGCGACCAGCCACTCGTCCTCCTCGCCGTCGGCGGGCAGCTCGATCGCCTCGATGACGCCGTCGTCGGCGCGGGCGGAGACCACGAGACCCTCGCCCGGCGAGCGCACCGCCTGGTGGTGCCCGGACATCACCGCGGCCCCGTCCGCGCCGAGCATGGACGCGAGCCGCGTGCCCGGAACCACGGCGACGGCGTGCCCCACCATGGCGTCGGCCGGCGAGTGGTCCTTGTGCTGGGAATCCGGGCCGAGGTCCTCGACCAGCGTGCCCCCCAACGCCACGTTGATCAGCTGCATGCCGCGGCAGATGCCGAACACCGGGCGCCCCAGGGCCAGGGCGCCACGGACGACGGCGATCTCGAGGTCGTCGGCGGCCCGGTCGGTGTCGCCGATGCTCGGGTGCCCCTCGCTGCCGTACAGGGCCGGGTCGACGTCGCCGCCGCCGAGGATCAGCGCGCCGTCGACCGCCGCCACGTCCACGAGGCTCTGCGTGGGTCCGTCCGGATCCTCCGCGCTCGAGTCCAGCAGGAGTGCCGTCGCGCCGGCCGCCTCGACCGCGGCCGCCGCCAGGTCCGCGAGCCGCAGGACATCCTCGCGGTAGGCGTCGGCGTAGGCGGGCGCCGAACCCGGGAAGGTCACCGCAATGACAGGTCTGGTCACGTCCACGGGTAGCGAAGTCATGCAGCTAGGCTATCGGGTGCCCGCATCCCCCGACGACTTCCGTGTCGCACCGTGCCGGCCATGGGTAGTGTGGTTCGGAGCACTCCCCCGACGGTCAGGAAAGCCATGGATACGGAAGCCGGCCACGCCATCACCGACGCCGACATCGCGGCCGGGCGCCGCGCCTATGAACTGGACCGCGCCCACGTCTTCCACTCCTGGCAGGCCCAGGGGCCGTTCACACCGATGACCGTGCTGAAGGCGGAGGGATCGCTGGTCTGGGACGGCGAGGGGCGCAGGCTCATCGACCTGTCCTGCCAGCTGGTGAACACCAACATCGGCCACCAGCACCCCAAGGTCGTCGCGGCGATCCAGGAGCAGGCCGGTAAGCTGTGCACCATCGCGCCGCAGCACGTCAACGACGCCCGCTCCGAGGCGGCGCGGCTGATCGCGGGGCTGGTCCCGGGGGACCTCAACCACGTCTTCTTCACCAACGGGGGCGCCGATGCCGTCGAGCACGCGATCCGCATGGCGCGCCTGCACACCGGCCGGAAGAAGGTCTTCTCCGCGTACCGCAGCTACCACGGCGGCACGCACCTCGCCGTGAACGTCACCGGCGACCCCCGCCGCTTCGCCAACGACGACGGCGATTCCGGCGTCGTGCACTTCCTCCCCGCCTACACCTACCGCTCATACTTCGGCGCGACGACGCAGGACGAGGAGTCCGAGCGCGCCCTGCGGCACCTGACGGACATGATTGAGCTGGAGGGGGCGGGAAACGTCGCGGCGGTGGTCCTGGAGTCCATCCCGGGCACCGCCGGGATCTACCTTCCGCCCGACGGCTATATGGAGGGGGTGCGCGAATTGACCCGCCGGCACGGCATCATGCTGATCGCCGACGAGGTGATGGCCGGCTTCGGGCGCACGGGCAAGTGGTTCGCCGTCGACCACTGGGACGTGATCCCGGACCTGCTGGCCTTCGCGAAGGGCGTGAACTCGGGCTACGTGCCGCTCGGCGGCGTCGCGCTCTCCGACGCGGTCTTCGAGACGTTCCGCGACCGCCCGTACCCCGGCGGCCTCACCTACTCCGGCCACCCGCTCGCGTGCGCCGCCGCGGTGGCCACCATCAATGCCATGCGCGACGAGTCCATGGTGGAGAACGCCGAGCGCCTGGGCCGCGAGGTCATCGGGCCGGCGCTGCGCGCGATGGCCGGGCGCCACCCGTCGGTCGGCGAGGTCCGCGGCACCGGGTGCTTCTGGGCCGTGGAGCTGGTGCGGAACCGGGAGACGCGCGAGCCGCTGGCCGCGTACGGCGGTTCCTCCCCGGAGATGAACCAGGTGGTCGCCGCGCTGAAGTCCGGCGGGGTCCTGCCGTTCGCCAATTTCAACCGGATCCACGTGGTGCCCGCCCTCAACATCGACGACGCCCTCCTCCGCGAGGGTCTCGCCGTCCTGGACTCGGCGCTGGATGTCGCGGACGGGTTCGTCGAGGCCTGAGGATCGACGGCGGGCGCGGCCGCCGACGTGGAAAGCCGAACGGAGCCCGGGCGTGCCTCCCGGCGTCGGCGGACCGCCGCTGGCGGCGCCCCGTCCGGCCGGGGCGGGACCGCGGATCAGGCCGAGACGTAGCGTTCGCGCCCGACCAGGAGCCCGGTCAGGACCTGCCCGACGCTCGCCGCCACGACGACGCCGACCGGCAGGACCCACTCCCCCGTCAGCGCGTACAGCGCGCCGAAGAGCGGCGGGCCCGCCGCCGCGAACAGATACCCGAGCGACTGCGCCATCCCCGAGAGGGCGCTGGCCTCCCGGTGGGTCCGGGCGCGCAGGCCGAACAGCGAAAGGGCCACCACCAGCGAGCTGCCGCAGCCGAACCCCGCGAGCATGACCCAGAGGAACATCGCCCCGGGCGCCACGAGCAGCCCGGCCATCGCGGCGATGACGACGGCGCCGGGCAGCGACGGGGCGATCCGGCGCAGCCGTCCCCGCATCACCAGCGGCGTCAGCAGGCTCGCCGCGACGCCGATGATCTGGAACGCCATCAGGTCCCAACCCGATCCCGCGTCCGACCGGCCGTAGGACCGCTCGAGCGTGGGCAGCCAGCTGATGAAGATGTAGAAGACCATCGACTGCAGCCCCATGTACACCGTCACCTGCCAGGCGACGGTCGACCGCCAGATCTCCCCGCGCGCCATGGGCCGCGCGGCGGGCTCCCCGGCCCCGGGGTCCGGGACGCGGGCCGGGCCTGGCGCCCCGGCCGCCGGGGCCGGGACGCGGTCCGCTCCTCCCGGCCCGGCCCGGGCGGCCCGCAGGCGAGGCACCCACGCGATGGTCGCCGGGATGCCCAGGACCACGAAGGCCGCCAGCGCGAAGCGCCAGCCCGCGGGTGCACCGTCCGCGCCGAGCGGCAACGCCGACAGGGGCACCGACAGCCCGGCCCCGAGCGAGGCGATGCCCCCGAGCACCGCGGAGTACGCCGCCGTCAGCTGCGCCATGCGGTCGGGGAAGTCCCGCTTGATGATGGCCGGCAGCAGCACGTTGCACACCGCGATGGATCCGCCGATGACGAACGAACCGATCCACAGGGCGGCCAGCGGCCCGGGAACCGACCTCAGCAGCGTCCCCGCGGCCAGGACCAGCAGCGCCCCGAACACGGTCCGCTCCACGCCGAAGCGCTCGCTCAGGCCGTGGGTCAGCGGCGACACGGCCGCGAAGGCCAGCAGCGGGACGGACGCGAGCAGCCCCAGGGCGGCCGCGCCGAGCCCCGTCTCCGCGCCGATCTGGTCCAGGACCGGGCCCACGGCCGTGATGACCGGACGCAGGTTGGCCGCGATGAGGAGGACGCCGGCGACGAGCAGCAGCAGCGGGGCCCGGGGCGGGGCGGCCGCGGACGTCCCGACGGGACCGTGGTTCACGTGCGCCTCCTCTGCCGTCCGGCTCTTCCCATCCAACAGCAGGCGGGCGCGATTGCGAAGCCGCGGGGCGCGGCGTGGCGCGGGGGCGTTGACTTCCCAGCTCGGCATGGGATTCGATGAGTCCGAACCGCCACCGCCGGGCCACCGCCGGCGAGCCGCCACCCGCACCACGACCGGAGCCGCCATGTTCCCCCCGGGCACCCCCACCAGTTTCGACCTGGCCGAACGGAGGGTGCCCGCCGCCCTCGTCGACGCCGGCCTCGGCGGCGCGGCCCCCGTGCCCTACTGGCTGGACCGCGCCGACCGCCCGGAGGCGGGGCCGCGCCTGGCCGGAAGCGTCCGGGCGGACCTCGCCGTCGTCGGCGCCGGCTACACCGGCCTGTGGACGGCGCTCATGGCCAAGGAGCGCGACCCGGACCGCCGCGTCGTCGTCTTGGAAGGGGGCCGGGTCGGATGGGCCGCGTCCGGCCGCAACGGGGGCTTCTGCGAGTTCAGCCTGACCCACGGCGACGCCAACGGCGCACGCCACCTCCCGCGGGAGACCGGGCGCCTGGCGGAGCTCGGTCGGCGCAACCTCGCGGAGATCGGCGAGTCCGTGGCCCGCCACGGGATCGACTGCGACTACTCGCCGGTCGGGACCCTCACCGTGGCCACCGAGGAGCACCAGGTGGCGTGGCTGGCCGAGGACTCCGCCGGCGACCCGGCATCCGAGTTCCTCGACGGACCCGCCGTCCGCGCGGAGGTCGCGTCGGAACTTTTCCTCGCGGGCGTGCGCGACCGGACCGGAACCGTGCTGGTCCACCCGTCGAAGCTCGCGTGGGGGCTCGCGGAGGCGTGTCGCGACGCCGGGGTCGAGATCTTCGAGAACACCCCCGTGCGTGCGCTCGCGGACCACGGCGCCGACATGGTCCTGCGCGCCGACGGCGGCGTCGTGAGGGCCCCGCGCGTGGCGCTGGCGACCAACGCCTTCCCCTCGCTCCTGCGCCGGCACCGCCTCCGCACGGTCCCCGTGTACGACTACGCGCTGATGACGGAGCCCCTGACCGACGCCCAGCTGGCGGCGATCGGGTGGGCCGGCGGCGAGGGCATCGCGGACCTGAACAACCGCTTCCACTACCTCCGGCCCACCGTCGACGCCGCGGGCGGGCGCCGGATCCTCATCGGCGGGTACGACGCCGTGTACCACTACGGCCGCTCCCTCCACGGCGGGCACGACCAGAATCCCGCCACGTTCCGGCGCCTCGCGGCGCACTTCTACGCGCTCTTCCCGCAGCTCGAGGAGGTGCGCTTCAGCCACCGCTGGGGAGGCGCGATCGACACGTGTAGCCGCTTCTTCTCCTTCTTCGACGCGTCACACGCCGGGAAGGTCGCCTACTGCGCGGGCTTCACCGGCCTCGGTGTCGGCGCCAGCCGCTTCGGGGCCAACGTCATGCTTGACCTGCTCTCCGGGGAGCGGACCGAGCTGACGGACCTGGAACTGGTGCGCCGCAAGCCCCTCCCGTTCCCCCCGGAGCCCGCGGCGTGGCTGGGTGTCCGGGCGACGACGGCGGCCCTGGTGCGGGCCGACCGCAACGGCGGGCGGCGCGGGCCGCTGCTCAAGGCGCTGGACGCCGTCGGCATGGGCTTCGACTCGTGAGCCCGCTGAGCGGGTCCGGCGACGTGGGCCTCAAACCCGGCCAGGCGCTGCGCGTGAACCGCCTCCCGCTGCCGCGCGCGGCGGTGCCGGAGGACCAGGCCGGGGGCGGCTCGCCGACCGTCGGCCACGTCCGCCTCTCGGTGCTGGAAGGCGTCGAGATCGGCGTCTGGGAGATGAGCGAGGGAACCATGTACGACGTCGAGTCGGACGAGGTCTTCGTGGTCACGGCCGGGCACGCCGTCGTGGTGATCGGCGAGCAGGACGGACATCCCGTCCGCACCGCGGAGCTGGCGCCGGGGACCGTCATGCGACTGTCGGCGGGGATGCGGACGACCTGGACCGTCACCGAGCCGCTGCGGAAGGTCTATCTGTCGCGGCCCGACTAGCCGTGGACGCCGGGCGCAGAGACAAGGCGCCGCGGGGCAAGGCAGGGCGCCGGGTCCGAAGGCGACGCGCTGGCGAGGACGCGGGCGCGTCCACCGCAGCCCGGGCACCGCGGGTCGGGCCGAACTCGGACACGGCCCGCCGGAAGCCGGAGCCCACCGGATGCCCAGGCCGGAGGCCCGGCATCCTGCGGACTCCGCGGTCGCCGCGCCGGTCCGGGCCCTAGTCCTGTCCGCCGCTGGTGGGCCAGCGCAGCAGCGCCGCGATGGTCTCCCCGCTCGGCAGGACCCCGGAGGGGACGTAGCGGATCGAGCAGTCGGTCAGCGCCGCGGCGCGCAACAGCACCTCCGGCGCCGGCCAAGACCCCAGGATCTCGGCACCAGGGGTGCCGGAGTCCTCCGTGGCCAGCCATGGCTCGGCCGCCAGGGCCAGCAGCGAGTGCTCGCCCTGGAATCCCGCCACGATCACGGTCTCCGCCTGCGCCTGCTGCAGGGCGCCGACAACGGCCTCGAAGCCGAGCACGGCGGCCGGCCGGTCCCCGCCGGCGCGGTTTCCAATCTTCTCCGTCAGCTCGTTGATGTCGGCGGCGAGGACCTCGGCGACCCGGGCCTGCACGGCCTTCTCCACCGACGCCGGGTCGGCGCCACCCGTGCGCGAGTGCACGTCCAGCTCTCCGGCAAGGGCGCGCGTGGCGTCGGACAGCTGGGACACCACGAGTTCGCGGGCCTTCACGTCGCCGGAGACCACGACCAGCCGGGCCCCGCTGTCCCGGACGACCTCGTCGATGTGCCGGGCCAGTTCGTCGGCGTTGCGGCGCCAGATCTCCTCGGTGGCAGCCCTGTTCTGCGGCTCGTTGTACCGTCCGGGCACGCGGCGCGCGTGGTGCGCCTCGTCGGGGTCGCCGGTGACGCTGCGCTCCTCGGAGATGCCCGGGACCGCGGAGTGCCGCAGCACGATCTCGCCGCCGTCGCGCCCGACCTCGGCCACGACGTACGGGAACTGCCCGCCGCGGGCCCGGGCCAGCGGCACCAGGTTGGGGAACGGTCCGCATTCGACGCGTGGTTCGCCGGCCCGCAGGCCCTGGACCAGCTCGTCGAGCACCACCTCGCCGTTGTTCACCGCCACGAAGCGCGCGACCGGGGCGGGGCTGCCCTCCGCGGGCCGGACGGCGGTGCGGATGGCCTCGATGTCCGCCGGGGCGGCCCGCTGGCTCTCCAGCAGCCGGGCAACCGTGTCCGGCAGTCCATCCGCCGCCTCTTGGGCCGCCGATGTCCCCAGCGAGGCATCCACGAAGGCCGTGCACCACGGACCTTCTTTCCGATACAGCGTGGCATCGATTCCGTTGGAACCTGCCCGATTTGCCATGGGGAAACTCCTTCCCACGCGGCGTCGACGTCGCGTGCGTACTCGGTCCGTCAGCCCACCGTAGCACCGGCACAGATTCCCCGAAAGGCCCCTCCCCGGAGCCGGAAGGCCCTTGCATCGCAGGTCAGATGGGGGTAGGAATCCAATAGCGGAGGGTGCGGAATCCGGGCGCGAGTTCGACGGAATCCTCGAGGACGCCCCCGGCGCCCTCGATGGTGCGGACCGATCCGGCGTTGCCCTCGTCGCAGGTCACGAGGGCCTCGGCGATCCCGAAACCGGCGGCGGCTTCTAGCGCGCCGCGCAGGATCGCGCGAGCGTGTCCGCGCCGCCGGTCCGCGGGCCGGACGGCGTAGCCGATGTGGCCGCCGATCGCGGCCAGCGCGGCGTTGAGTTCGTGCCGCACGGAGACGCGTCCCACCACTCGGCCAGCGGACTCCGCGAGGAGGAAGGTGTGCGGCACCAGGCGCCGCGGCAGCCGCGCGCCGCGCTCCTGGGCGGCGAGCAGCTCCAGGTACTCGCCCCACGCCATGCCGTCGTCGTACCCGAGCAGGAAATCGAAGCCCTCCGCCGCGAGCTCCGCGTGCGCGGCGAGTGCCTCGTCCCGGTCCCCCGGACGCGGCGGCCGCAGGACCAGGCGGTCCGCGCTGGGGCCGATCAGCACTCGACGACGTTCACGGCCAGGCCGCCGAGCGCCGTCTCCTTGTACTTGTGGCTCATGTCCTTGCCGGTCTCGCGCATGGTGATGATGACCTCGTCCAGGGAGACGCGGTGCTCGCCGTCGCCCATCAGCGCCATCTTCGCGGCGTTGATGGCCTTCGAGGCGGCGATCGCGTTCCGCTCGATGCACGGGATCTGGACCAGCCCGCCGATCGGATCGCAGGTCAGCCCGAGGTTGTGCTCCATGGCGATCTCGGCCGCGTTCTCCACCTGGGCCGGGGACCCGCCGAGGATCTCGGCCAGGCCGGCGGCGGCCATCGACGACGCCGACCCCACCTCGCCCTGGCAGCCGACCTCCGCGCCGGAGATCGAGGCCTGCTCCTTGTACAGCACCCCGACGGCAGCGGACGCGAGCAGGAACCTGACGATCACGTCCTCCCTGTCGCGCTGCGTGGCCCAGCCGATGCCCGGCGAGTAGTGCGTGGCGTAGAACATGACCGCGGGGATGATGCCCGCCGCGCCGTTGGTGGGGGCGGTGACCACGCGCCCGCCGGAGGCGTTCTCCTCGTTGACGGCCAGCGCCACGAGGTTGACCCACTCCTGCCAATACTTGGGGTCGCGGTCCTTGTCCTCCTTCGCGAGCCGCTCGTGCCAGTCGGGCGCGCGCCGGCGGACCTTGAGCCCGCCCGGCAGCAGGCCCTCGCGGGCCAGGGCGGAGTTCTTGGAGTCCTCCATGACGGACCAGATGTGCAGCAGGCCCTCGCGGACATCCTCCTTGGAGCGCGTGACGGTCTCGTTGGCCAGCATGATCTCGCTGATCGGCAGGCCGGTGTCGCGGCAGTGCCCGAGCAGCTCGGCCGCGGTGCGGAACGGGTACGGGACCGCCCGCAATTCCTGCTCGATCTCCTCCACGACGGCGTCCTCCTCGCCCTCGCGGACGATGAACCCGCCGCCGACGGAGAAGTAGGTCTCGTCGAGCAGGACGGAACCGGCGTCGTCGAGCGCCTGGAACCGCATGCCGTTCGTGTGGCGGGGCAGCACGGTGAGCGGGTGCTGGACCATGTCCGGCACGCTGAAAGCCAGGTCCCGGCGCGCCCCGAGTTCCGCGCAGAGCCGCAGGGTCCCGCTGGCCTCCTGCTCGGCGATACGCTCGTCCACCTGCTCGGGCAGAATGAGTTCCGGCTGGAAGCCCTCCAGCCCCAGCATCACGGCGGTGAAGGTGCCGTGGCCCCGGCCCGTGGCGGCGAGCGAGCCGTAGAGGTCGACCCGCAACCCGGCGGTGCGGCCGGCCAGCTCCCGCTCCACGAGGCCCGCGGCGAACCGGTGGGCGGCGCGCATCGGACCCACCGTGTGGGAGGACGACGGGCCGATGCCGACGCTGAACAGATCGAAGACGCTGATTGCCATGGTGGGTTCCTCTGTTGGTGGTGGCCCGCTTTGGGGGTGGCCCGCTTTGGGGGTGGCGCAACGGTCCCGGGGCCGGTGCCCCGGGCCCGCCGCTTCGCTGCTGGCCCCTCCCGGTCAGGAGACCGGGGCGAGC